>NZ_CAJMZH010000012.1:0-261929 GCF_905220285.1 Paraburkholderia sp. J94
TGTGTAAAGCGTGCGCCCAAAGAGCGTGTGAACACAGAAAGCACAAACAAAAAAGCCGCCCACCAAGGCGGCTTTTTGCTTTCCACGCTGACACCTCATCGCACCGCTCACTTCTGCGCGAGAAATTTCGTCGCTAACTGCACCCAGTACGACGATCCGACCGGCAGCAGCTGGTCGTTGAAGTCATAGCTCGCGTTGTGAAGCATGCACGGGCCGGCGCCATGTCCAGACTCGCGATGGCCGCCGTCGCCGTTGCCGAGAAACGCGTAGCAGCCCGGCTTTTCCAGCAGCATGAACGAGAAGTCCTCGGCGCCCATGGTCGGTTCCACGTTCGCGTCAACGCGGTCCGCGCCCACTACCTCGCGCATCACGTCGGCCGCGAATTGTGTTTCCGCGCTGCTGTTCACCGTCGGCGGATAGTTGCGATGGAACGTGATATCGACCGAGCACTCGTACGCATCGGCTGTGCTTTCGGCGATCTTGCGCAGCCGCGACTCGATCAGATCGAGCGTTTCCGTCGTGAACGTGCGCACCGTGCCGGCGATCCACGCCGTATTCGGCACCACGTTCACGGCATCGCCTGCATGAATCTGCGTGATCGACAGCACGGCGGTATCGAGCGGCTTCTTGTTGCGCGTGATGACGCTTTGCAGGCCGTTGGCGATCTGCACCGCGGTGAACACCGGATCGCGTCCGTTGTGCGGCAGGGCGGCGTGTGAGCCTACGCCTTTGATTTCGATGCGAAATTCGTTGCTCGATGCCATGATCGGTCCTTCGGTCACGCCGAAGAAACCAGCAGGCATGCCGGGCCAGTTATGAATGCCGAACACGGCATCGACGGGAAAGCGCGTGAAAAGACCCTCGTCGATCATCGCTTTCGCGCCCGCGCCGCCTTCTTCGGCGGGCTGAAAAATAAAGACGATAGTGCCGTCGAATTCGCCATGCTGGGCGAGATATTGAGCGGCGCCGAGCAGCATCGCCGTATGTCCGTCATGGCCGCACGCGTGCATCTTGCCGTCGTTGCGCGAGCGATGATCGAAGGTGTTGAGCTCCTGAATCGGCAGCGCGTCCATATCGGCGCGCAGGCCGATCGCGCGTGTGCCGTTGCCGCGTTTGAGCACGCCGACCACGCCCGTTTTGCCCAAACCCCGATGCACGTCGATGCCCCATTCGGCCAGTTTCGACGCCACGAGATCGGCGGTCTGGCTTTCTTCGTAGCGCAATTCAGGATGGGCGTGGATCGTTCGTCGTAGGCCCTGGATTTCGCCTTGGGCGGCCTGGATTTCCGGGATCAGTTTCATGGCGGGTAGTGCTCGAAAAGTGGGCGCCCGGCACCAGGGCCGGGTCTAGACGAACCATTCTACGCCGAAGCGTTTTTTTCGCGTTTCCGTACCCGGCGCGCCGCAGTTGGACGCGCCGCGCATAATAAAATCGCAGTCTCGACACCTCGTTGCACCCACGGAATTTTTCATGAACGCCCGAGCCGAATTTGCCCGCGCAGTCTGTCCCCACGACTGTCCCGACACCTGCGCGATGCGCGTAACCGTCGAGAACGGCAAGGCGACCAAGGTGAGCGGCGATCCCGATCACGCGCCGACGCAAGGCGTGTTGTGCACGAAGGTCACGCGCTATGCCGAGCGCGTGCACCATCCGAAGCGTCTGACGCAGCCGATGAAGCGTGTCGGCGCCAAGGGCGAGGGGCGTTTCGAGCCGATCAGCTGGGACGAGGCGAGCGCCATCGCGGCGGCGCGTCTCGGCGAGATCGCGCAGCGCGCGCCCGAGGCCATCCTGCCGTACAGCTACGCAGGAACGATGGGCCTCGTGCAAGGCGACAGCATCGCGCAACGCTTCTTTCACAAGCTCGGCGCATCGCGGCTCGATCGCGCGATTTGTGCGGCGGCGGGCGCGGCGGGCCTGCGCTACACGTACGGTTCGAGCCTCGGCATGCTCACCGAGCACTTCGCCGAAAGCGAAGTCATCCTGATCTGGGGCGCGAATCCGATCGCGTCGAATCTGCATTTCTGGACCCGCGCGCAGGAAGCGAAGCGCAACGGCGCGAAGCTGATCGCGATCGATCCGTACCGTTCGCTCACCGCCGAAAAGTGCCATCAGCACATCGCGCTGAAGCCCGGTACCGACGGCGCGCTCGCGCTCGGCATGATGCACGTGCTGATCACCGAAGACCGGCTCGATCACGATTACATCGCCGCGCACACGCATGGCTACGAGCAACTGAAGGCGCGTGCGCTGACCTATACGCCCGCGCGCGTCGCGCAGATTTGCGGCATCGAGGAACAGACGATTGTCGATCTCGCGCGTCTCTATGCATCGACGCGCAAGGTGGCGATCCGCATGAATTACGGCCTGCAACGCGTGCGCGGCGGCGGCAACGCGGTGCGCGCGATCGCCTGTCTGCCCGCGCTCACCGGCGCGTGGCGCGAGCGTGCGGGCGGCGTGCTGCTGTCGTCGTCGGGTTGGGCGCCGGTCGATGCGAACGCGCTCCAGCGTCCCGACCTGATCCCTGGTTGGCCGAAGCATCAGCCGCGCATCGTCAACATGAACCAGATCGGCGACGCGCTCACGCACCCGGGCGACGCCGCATTCGGTCCGAAGATCGAAGCGGTGGTCGTCTATAACTCGAATCCGGTCGCTGTTGCGCCGGACTCCGCGAAGGTCGCGGCCGGCTTCGCGCGCGAGGATCTGTTCACGATCGTGCTCGAACAGTTCCAGACCGATACCGCCGATTACGCCGATCTGCTGCTGCCCGCGACCACGCAGCTCGAACACCTCGACGTCCACAAGTCCTACGGCCACACCCACGTGATGGCGAATCTGCCCGCGATCGCGCCGGTGGGCGACGCGCGGCCGAACACGGAAATCTTCCGCACGATCGCGCGCGCGATGGGCCTGACCGAGCCCGCGCTGTTCGAGAGCGACGAAGAGGTGGCGTCGTGCGCCTTCGACTGGCGCGATCCGGCCTTTGACGGCGCGACCTGGGACACGCTCAAGCAGAACGCGTGGATCAAGCTCGATATCGCCGACGCGCCGTTCGCGAACGGCGGTTTCCGCACGCCCACGGGCAAGTGCGAGTTCTATAGCGAGGCGCTCGCGCAAGCCGGCCTCGATCCGCTGCCTGACTATCTGCCGCCGCACGAATCGGCCGACGGCGCGCCGGAACTCGCGGCGCGTTATCCGTTGGCGATGATCTCGCCGCCCGCGCGCAACTTCCTCAACAGCACTTTCGTGAACGTCGAAAGTCTGCGCGCGACCGAGGGCGAACCGCACGTCGATCTCAATCCCGCCGACGCCGGTCTGCGCAATATCGCCGATGGCGATCAGATCCGCGTCTTCAACGATCGCGGTTCGATGCAGGCGCGCGCACGCGTGTCCGAACGCGCGCGCGAAGGTCTCGTGGTCGGTCTGTCGATCTGGTGGAAGAAGCTCGCACCCGACGGCCGCAACGCCAACGAGGTGACGAGCCAGGCGCTCACCGACCTCGGTAATTCGGCGACGTTCTACGACTGCCTCGTCGAAGTCGAACGCGCGTAAACCCTGGCCGGAAGGGTTCGAGTGCACTTTCTAACTCGCTGATTCCCGTAAGAAAAACACGGTCGCCGTGCTACGATCCATTTTTTAGCACGACCATTCGAAAATATAGAGGAGGAGACGCCGCATGGAAAAGGTCTGGCTGAAATCGTACCCGCCGGGCGTGCCCGCCGAGATCGACGCGAGCCAATACGCGTCCATCACGGCGCTGCTCGCGGAGAGTTTCAATGCGAACCGTGCGAAGCCCGCGTTCGCCTGCATGGGCAAGGCCATCACCTACGGGCAGCTCGACGAGCTGTCGAAGCGGCTCGCCGCCTGGTTCCAGTCGCGCGGCATCGCGCCCGGCGCGCGCATCGCCATCATGATGCCCAACGTGCTGCAGTATCCGGTCGCGCTCGCCGCGATCCTGCGCGCGGGCTACGTGGTCGTGAACGTCAATCCGCTCTACACGCCGCGCGAACTCGAGCATCAGCTCAAGGACAGCGGCGCCGAAGCAATCATCATCCTTGAGAACTTTGCCAACACGCTCCAGGCCGTGATCGCGCAAACGCGCGTGAAGCATGTCGTGGTGGCGTCGATGGGCGATCTGCTCGGCGCGGCGAAGGGCTTCATCGTCAACTTCGTCGTGCGCAACGTGAAGAAGATGGTGCCCGAGTGGAGCCTGCCGGGCCACGTGCCGTTCAACGCCGCGCTCGCGGCCGGCGCGCGTCAGACCTTCAAGCCCGTCGAGCAGAAGCCCGACGACATCGCGTTCCTCCAGTACACGGGCGGCACGACCGGCGTGTCGAAGGGCGCGACGCTGCTGCATCGCAACCTCATCGCCAACGTGCTGCAATCGGCCGCGTGGACCGAGCCCGCGCTCTCGCGCCTGCCCGCGGGCGCGCAGCCGGTCACGGTCGCGGCGCTGCCGCTTTATCACGTGTTCGCGCTGACCGTTTGCGGTCTGCTGACGATGCGCACGGGCGGCCTCGCGATCCTGATTCCGAATCCGCGCGACATCGCGGGCATGATCAAGGAACTGCACGGCTACGCGATCACGACGTTCCCGGCGGTCAACACGCTCTATAACGCGATCCTCAATCATCCCGATTTCGACAAGCTCGACTTCTCGCATCTGCTGGTCGCGAACGGCGGCGGCATGGCCGTGCAGGAAGCGGTGGCGAAGCGCTGGTACGAGCGCACGCAGACGCCGATCGTCGAAGGTTATGGGTTGTCCGAAACATCGCCGAGCGTGACCTGCAATCCGACCACGGCCACCGAGTACACGGGCACGATCGGGCTGCCGCTGCCGTCCACGGAAATCTCGATTCGCGACGACGACGGCAACGAACTGCCGATCGGCGAGGCGGGCGAGATCTGCATTCGCGGGCCGCAGGTGATGGCGGGCTACTGGCAGCGTCCCGAAGAAACCGCGAAGGTCATGACGGCCGACGGCTTCTTCAAGTCGGGCGACGTCGGCGTGATGAACACGCGCGGCTATATCAAGCTGGTCGACCGCAAGAAGGACATGATTCTGGTCTCGGGCTTCAACGTCTATCCGAACGAAGTCGAGGACGTGGTCGCGAAGCTGCCGGGCGTGTTCGAGGTGGCGGCCGTGGGCGTGCCCGATCAGCACTCGGGCGAGGCGGTGAAGCTCTATATCGTGAAGAAGGACCCGGCGCTCACCGACAAGGAGGTGTTCGATTACTGCAAGACGCAGCTTACGGGCTACAAGCGTCCGAAGCTGATCGAGTTCCGCACCGATCTGCCGAAGAGTAACGTCGGCAAGATCCTGCGCCGCGAACTGCGGGACGCGCGCGTGTAATTCGTCGAGACTTTGTCGTGACAAAGGCCTGCCCGAAACGGCGGGCCTTTTTCTTTTGGCTCGCGCCTCGCTCGCGCGCCAAAGAAAAAAGGCGCCCGGAGGCGCCTTCGAGACTACTACGGCTTTTCTTCTTAGAACTTGTGACGGATACCGACGCGGGCCGTGAACTGGTTCTGGTTCGACGAACCCGTCAGGCCGTTGATGTTGGCCGTCGCGTCGACGGTCTGACCTGCGTAGTTCAGCGTCTCGCCCAGCGCGTGCTGGTACACGCCGATCAGGTAGACGTCGGTGCGCTTCGACAGGAAGTAGTCGACGCCGACTGCGCCCTGATGGTACTGGGCACGCGATGCGCCGTTGATCGACGCGCCGCGCGTGTAGTCGTACGCTGCGCCCACCAGCAGAGCCGGCGTGAGCTGGTACTTGAAGTTCGCTTCGACGTTGTTGAACGTCGCCGACTGGCCGCGGTACGCGTTGATGGCCGCGTTGGTGTACGACGAGCCGAGGTTCGCGAAGCGGATGTTCGAATACGTCAGGCCGAAGGTGGCCGCGCCGAACGTGTACGCACCGCCCGCACCGACGACCTGGTACGTGTTGGCCGAAGCGAAGCCCGAGTAGACCGCCGAGGTCACGGCGTAGCCCGAAGCCGCGGCGCCGGTGTTCGCGGCGATCGTGCCGCCGTTGTTGAACAGACCGCCCGAAGCTGCCGGCGTGCGTGCGTTCAAATAGCCGACGCCGAGGGACAGCGGGCCGTTGTTGTAGCCGGCGCCCAGCGACCAGATCTGGTTGTGCGTGAAGTCGCCCGCCGTGCCGCCGAAGCTGTACGTGCCGCCGAAGGTCAGACCCGAGTAGTTCGTGCTGGTGAACTTGATCGTGTTGTTGGTGCGGTACGCGTTGTTGAAGTTGTCGATGTCGCCCGGGTGAGCGGCGATGTAGCCGCCCCACTGGTCGCCCGCTTCGAGCGGACCGACATAGTCGACGACGGAGTCGTACTGACGGCCCAGCGTGACCGTGCCGAACTGCGAGTTGCTCAGGCCGACGTAGGCTTGACGGCCGAACATCAGGCCACCTTGACCGAGCTTGCCGTTGTTCACGTCGAAACCGTTTTCGAGCACGAAGACCGCCTTCAGGCCGCCGCCGAGATCTTCAGCGCCGCGCAGGCCGAAACGGCTGCCTTGCAACACGCCGCTCGAGAGGTTGTACAGGTGCTTGCCACCCGAGTTCGTGTTGAGGTTGAAACCTTCGTCGATGATGCCGTACAGCGTGACGCTGCTCTGTGCGTGAGCAACACCCGCGAACGCGCCCAGCGCAGCCAGCGCGAGAAGCGACTTCTTCATTGAATGATCTCCAGTATTTATGAATCTTTTATGCGTCTTTTTACAAGGCCGATTCTTATGTAGTGCGATTTGTCTTGCTGGGGCCTTGCTGTCTAACTTCGCGAGAAGTTGGGGCTAATGTAACAAAAGGGATATGGGTGACAAAGGAAAAGCCGGGACGCTTCTAAGTACCTGTTTCGTTTACACAACATGGCTTAGAATATGCGCCGGGTATCGGCGCAGCCCCCGATTGACGGCGCTGCGCGAGTTCCTGTAGGGCTTTATAACGGCCGGTCGGTCGGCTTATGCGAGAGGCGTTTTTTGGGCGTTTCGCGCCATGTCGCCGATCAACTGGTTCGTGTTTTCGTGCATTCTGTGGCGCGCAAGGAGGAAGGTTGGATGACGCTTGACGAGTTGATTACCGAATTCGATCGGGGCCTGCGCTCGATTACTGGCGTGTCGCGCATGTCGCGGCCGATTCCCCAGCCTTCGGCCGCGTCCCTCGCTGCCGCACACTCCAGCACGGCCGCGCAAGACGTCGCGCACGCAGCCGGCGACGAATCCGAAGTCGCCGGCGTGCCGGTCGTCCCTGTCGCGCCGACCGAACTCACGGCCGCCGAGCGCTCGCATGCCGCGGGCCTCATGCGCGTGAACCACGTCGGCGAAGTGTGCGCCCAGGCGCTCTATCAGGCGCAGAAGATCGCCACGCGCTCGCCGTCGCTGAAGGCCGCCTTCGACCACGCCGCGCAGGAAGAGGAAGATCACCTCGCCTGGACCGCGCGCCGCCTCGAAGCGCTCGATTCGCGTCCGAGCCTGCTCAATCCGCTCTGGTATGCGGGCGCGCTCGCGATCGGTTTCGCGGCGGGCCGTCTGGGCGACAAGATCAGCCTCGGCTTCATGGCCGAAACCGAGCGCCAGGTCGAGCATCACCTGGACAGCCACCTCGACGCCTTGCCGCCCGCCGATCTCGAATCGCGTGCCATCGTCGAGCAGATGCGCATCGACGAAATCGCGCACGCCCGCTCGGCCACCGACCTCGGCGGCATCGAACTGCCGTTGCCGATGCGCTCGCTGATGCGCGCCGCATCGAAAGTCATGACGCGCACGGCCTACTACATCTAGTCTTTTTGCGCGGGCGGGTGGGAGACACCGGTCCGCGCGATTTCCGCCCTTTTAGCGCTTTACGCCCTCGGCTTTAATTCCCGCCAACTCCCCGCACCACCTGGATTTTCACCGCGTATTTCACGTATCACCTTCACAACCTGCGTTAGCTCATTCATTCATAACGGTTTTTGGCTTTGCGCCTGACTTGAACAAGTACCGCTAAGTCCTTGTTCTAGCGGATAAATTTCGTCAAAAAACGCGCCAGCCACCTTGACCCTCGTGGGGCCTTCCTCTAAAGTGGGAGACAGTGTGAGAAAGTGTATTTTTGTGTGATTCCAGATACGTATTCGGGTAAATTTCCTGAGATTTAGACGGGCGGCGATCGGCGCCGCGCGAGGGGGAGCAAATTGTTCCAGGGGGCGTCGGCGCTGACACTCGATGCGAAAGGACGGATGTCGATTCCGTCTCGCTATCGGGACGCGCTGCAACAACAGGCAGAAGGCCGGGTGACGATCACCAAGCACCCGGACGGCTGCCTGTTGCTATTTCCGCGCCCCGAATGGGAAGTCTTCCGCGCCAAAGTCGCCGGATTGCCGATGGACGCTCACTGGTGGCGTCGTATTTTTCTCGGTAATGCGTCCGACGTCGACCTCGACAGCGCGGGCCGCGTGCTCGTCTCTCCCGAATTACGTCTCGCAGCAGGTATGGAAAAGGAAGTCATGCTGCTTGGCATGGGTAGTCATTTTGAGTTGTGGGATGCGCAAACCTACGCCGCCAAGGAACAGGCGGCCATGGCCCAAGGCATGCCCGACGCCTTGAAGAATTTCACGTTCTGATCGCGGTTTAAAACGCTATGGCATCTGCGATGGGACAAGGATTGCAGCATCGCACGGTGCTGCTCGATGAAGCGGTCGATGCGCTCGTGACGCGCGCGGACGGCGTCTATGTGGACGGCACGTTCGGTCGCGGCGGGCACAGTCGCGCGGTTCTCGGCCGGCTTTCCGAAGCCGGGCGTCTGATCGCGTTCGACAAAGACCCGCTGGCGATCGCCACTGCCGAACAGGTGGGCGACGCGCGGTTCTCGATCGTGCACGAGAGTTTTGCTTCACTGCGCGACGCGATGGCGGAGCGCGGGGTAGGGCGTGTGTCGGGGATTTTGCTGGACCTGGGCGTGTCGTCGCCGCAAATCGACGACCCGGAGCGCGGTTTCAGTTTCCGCGCCAATGGCCCGCTCGACATGCGGATGGACCCGACGCGCGGCGAGTCTGCCGCTGACTGGCTCGCGCGGGCCACGTTGCAGGAACTGACGGAGGTGATTCGAGATTATGGGGAAGAACGGTTTGCTTTTCAGATTGCAAAGGCGCTTGTTGCTCGCCGGGCAGAGTCCGACCGTCTCGGGCCTCTCGACAGCACGGGCGAGCTTGCCCAAATCGTGGCTAACGCCGTCAAAACCCGTGAGAAGGGTAAGGACCCGGCAACCCGCACCTTTCAAGCTATACGGATTCACGTCAATCAAGAGCTTGCGGAGCTGCAGGTCGTTCTAGAAGCAGCGCTGTCGTTGCTGGAGCAGGGAGGGCGGCTCGTGGTCATCAGCTTCCATTCGCTGGAAGACCGAATCGTGAAGCGGTTCATGCAGGCGCACGCCACCGCGCCCGCGATCGATCGCCGCTTGCCGATCCGCGCCGTCGACCTGCCCAGCCCGCCGTTGAAGCTGCTCGGCCGCGTGTTCGCGAGCGACGAGGAAGTCGCCGCGAACCCGCGTTCCCGCTCGGCCGTGATGCGCATCGCGGAGCGCGTCACGCCATGAACCGCCTGAACATCTTCCTGCTGATCGTCGTCATGGGTTGCGCGTTGTCGGTCGTCAACGCCACCAATCAGCAGCGTCAGATCTTCATTCAGTTGCAACGCGCGCAGTCGCAGGAGCGTCAGCTCCAGCAGGACTACGCACAACTTCAGTATCAGCAGAGCGCGCTGTCCAGAACGTCGCGCGTCGAACAGATCGCTACCGATTCGCTCAAGATGCAGCCCGTGACGACCGGACGCACGCAATACCTGACGCTCGCACCGGGCGCGGCCACCGCTGTGGACGCGCCCGTGCCGACGTCCGCGCCGGCGCAGGGTGCGGCTGCGGCCGCCAACCGCCGCGGAGGCGCGCGATGAAAAAGGGCAACAGCCGCAAGAGCGTCGCCTTCACCGCGAATCCCATTCTCTCCGTGCGCCTGCCGATGTGGCGCTCGAAGCTCGTCGTCTTCATGCTGTTCATGGCGTTCGTCGCGCTCGCCGCGCGCGCGTTCTGGATCCAGGGTCCGGGCAACGCCTTCTATCAGAAGCAGGGCGAAAGCCGCTATCAGCGCACCATCGAACTGCCCGCCACGCGCGGCAAGATTCTCGACCGCAATGGCCTCGTGCTCGCCACGAGCCTGCCCGTGCGCGCGATCTGGGCGATTCCCGAAGCCGTGCCCGACGACCTCGGCGCCGACAAGCTCGCCCAGCTCGGCAAGCTGCTCGGCATGACGCAGCAGGAACTGCGCAAGAAGCTCTCGGAAGACAAGACCTTCGTCTACGTGAAGCGTCAGGTGCCGCTCGACGTCGCGCAGCAGGTCACGGCGCTCGACATCCCCGGCATCTATCAGCGCAACGAATACAAACGTTTCTACCCGGAAGGCGACGTCACGGCCCACTTGATCGGCTTCACCAATGTGGAAGACGAAGGGCAGGAAGGCGTCGAGCTTAGCGATCAGAAAATTCTTGCCGGCATGCCCGGCATTCGTCACGTCATCAAGGACCGCATGGGCCATATCGTCGAAGACGTCGACGAAACGGTCGTGCCCCACGATGGTACGGACGTCGAACTGTCGATCGACAGCAAGATCCAGTTCATCGCCTATTCGAACCTGAAGGCCGCGGTCGAGAAGTTCAAGGCCAAGGCCGGCGCGGCGATGGTGGTGGACGTGCGCACGGGCGAAGTGCTCGCGCTCGTCAATTACCCCACGTACAACCCGAACGACCGCTCGCACCTCACGGGCGAGCAGCTGCGCAACCGCATTCTCACCGACGTGTTCGAGCCGGGCTCGATCATGAAGCCGTTCACGGTGTCGCTGGCCCTCGATTTGCACCGCGTCTCGCCGACTACACTGGTGGATACGGGCGCGGGCCACTTCACGCTCGACGGCGCGACCATCACGGACGACGCCGGTTTCGGCGTTTTGACGGTGGGCGGCGTGATCCAGAAGTCGTCGAACATCGGCGCGACCAAGATCGCGATGACGCTGCGGCCCGAAGAAATGTGGAACATGTACACCAGTATCGGTCTCGGGCAAGCGCCGAAGGTCGGGTTCCCCGGCGCGGCGCCTGGCCGCCTGCGTCCGTGGAAAAGCTGGCGCCGCATCGAGCAGGCGACCATGTCCTACGGCTACGGTCTGTCGGTGTCGCTGTTCCAGCTCGCGCGCGCCTACACGGCCATCGCGCACGATGGCCAGATCCTGCCCGTGACGATCTTCCGCCATCCGGGCGACGATCAGCCCGTGGTCGGCACCCAGGTGTTCGCGCCCACCACGGCGCGCGAAGTGCGCACGATGCTCGAAAGCGTGGTGTCGAAGGACGGCACCTCGCCGGACGCAGCGGTGCCCGGCTATCGCGTGGGCGGCAAGTCCGGCACGGCGTACAAGCACGGCCCGCACGGCTACGACCACTCGAAGTACCGCGCGTCGTTCGTCGGCATGGCGCCGATGCCGAATCCGCGCATCGTGGTGGCGGTCACGGTCGACGAGCCGACGGCGGGCAGCCACTTCGGCGGCGCGGTGTCGGGTCCGGTGTTCTCGGGCATCGTCGGCGACACCTTGCGCTCGCTCAACGTACCGCCGGATATGCCGGTCAAGCAGCTCGTGGTCTCGGATGATAGCGCCTCCGCGCCGGCCGCCTCGAACGCGCCCGCCGGTCCCACGAAGCGCGTCGCGAGTGCGGCGCCTGCCATGAAAACCCCTGTCGGCGCGCATCACATGACTGTCGCCGACAACGCGAAAAACCGTCCCGGAGTCGTCCGATGAGCGCCACGCGCAATCAGCATCCCGCGCACCGGCAGATCGCGGACGCGCTCGCCTGGCTGCGTGCGCGCGTCGCGCCCGCCGCCAATCTGCACGCCGACACGCGTTCGCTCCAGCCGGGCGACGTGTTCCTCGCCTACGCCGTCGAAGGTGCGGACAACCGCTCGCACGTCGAAAACGCGCTCGCGCGCGGCGCGGCGGCGGTCGTCTATCAGCCGGAAGGCTATGCCGGCGCGTTCGATTTTTCGCAGGCGCCGAACGCGCTCGCCGTGCCGCAGCTCGACGCGCTCGCGGGCGAGATCGCGAGCGGCTGGTACGGCGATCCGAGCGACGCCATGCTCGTGGTCGGCGTGACCGGCACGAACGGCAAGACCTCGTGCAGCCAGTGGGTCGCCGCCGCGCTCACGGCCATCTGCCAGAAGTGCGCGATCGTCGGCACGCTCGGCAGCGGCTTCGTCGGCCAGCTCGTGCATACCGGTTTCACGACGCCCGACGCGCCGCAATTGCAGCGCTCGCTCGCGCAACTGCAACAGTCGGGTGCGAAGGCCGTCGCGATGGAAGTGTCGTCGCACGCGCTGCATCAGGGCCGCGTGAACGGCACGTCGTTCGACGTCGCCGTGTTCACGAATCTCACGCAGGATCATCTCGATTACCACCACACCTTCGAGGCGTACGAAGCCGCGAAGGCGCGTCTGTTCGCGTGGCCGGGTCTGCGCGCGGCCGTCATCAACGCCGACGACGCGGCGGGCCGCCGCCTGATCGCCGCCACGCGCGGCGCGGCGCGCACGATCGCGTACGGCGTGGAAACGCCCGCCGCCGATGCGCCGGTCGCCGACGCCTGGCTGCGCGCCACGAACGTGCGCGCGACCGCCACGGGCACCGCGTTCCATCTGGAAACGTCCGACTGGGGCGAGGCCAACGTCGAAGTGCAGACGCTCGGTCTCTTCAACGTCAGTAATCTGCTCGGCGTGCTCGGCGCGCTGCTGGCGGCGAACGTGCCGCTCATCGCGGCGCTCAACGAAATCGCGAAGCTGCAGCCGGTGAACGGCCGCATGGAACGACTCGGCGGACGCACCGATCACGACGAGCCGCTCGTGGTGATCGACTACGCGCACACGCCCGACGCGCTCGAAAAAACGCTCGACGCGCTGCGCCCGATCGCGGCGGCGCGCGGCGGCCAGCTCGTCTGCATGTTCGGCTGCGGCGGCGACCGCGACGCCACCAAGCGTCCGCTGATGGGTGCGATCGCCGAGCGTCTCGCCGATCAGGTGGTGGTGACGAGCGACAACCCGCGCAGCGAATCGCCCGCGGCGATCATCGACCAGATCGTCGGTGGCATGCGCGAGGCCGCGAAGGCGCGCCGCATCGAGGACCGTGCGAGCGCGATCCTGCAGGCGGTGCGCGGCGCGGCGAAGGAAGACGTCATCGTGCTGGCCGGCAAGGGGCACGAGGCAACTCAGGAAATCATGGGCAAGAAGCGCGCGTTCTCCGACCAGGACCACGCGCGCCTTGCTCTCGCAGCCCGTCCGACTTCCGATCGGCATGGGCGCGGAGGTGGTGAATGACAATGCTTTCCCTGCGCGAAGCGGCAGCGCTGATTCCCGGCGCGAGTGTGCTCGGCGACGAGAACGCCACGTTCGCGCGCATCTCGACCGACAGCCGCACGACCGGTCCCGGCGACCTTTTCGTGGCGCTCAAGGGCGACCGCTTCGACGCGCACGACTTCCTGCCCGAAGTGGCGGGCCGTCACGTAAGCGCGGCGCTCGTCTCGCGCAGCCCCGGCGACTGGCGCATTCCGGCGCTGCGCGTGGACGACACGCGCACGGCGCTGGGCGCGCTCGCGCTCGGCTGGCGTCGTCGCTTCACGCTGCCGCTCGTCGCGGTCACGGGCAGCAACGGCAAGACCACGGTCAAGGAAATGATCGCGTCGATCTTCGCGGCGGCGGTCGGCGCCGAAGCGCGTCTGGCGACCGCGGGCAATCTGAACAACGACATCGGCGTGCCGCTCACGCTGCTGCGTCTGAACGCCTCGCACAAGCTGGCGGTGGTCGAGCTGGGCATGAATCATCCGGGTGAAACCGAGCTGCTCGCGAAGTTCGCGGAGCCGACCGTCGCCGTGGTGAACAACGCGCAGCGCGAGCACCAGGAATTCATGGCGACGGTGGAAGCCGTCGCGCTCGAACACGCGAGCGTGATTCACGCGCTCAAGCCCGAAGGCACGGCCGTGTTTCCCGCCGACGACGCCTACGCAGGCATCTGGCGCGTGGCGGCCACCGGCTCGAAAATTCTCGATTTCGCGCTGCATACCGATGAACGCGCAGTCGATGCCGCGGTCACAGGCAAGCTGGTGAGCGCGTCGCGTCTCGCCATCGCCACGCCCGACGGTCATCTCGAAGTCGAATTGCAGGTGCTCGGCGCGCACAACGCGCACAACGCGCTCGCGGCCACGGCGGCGGCGCTCGCGTCTGGCGTGTCGTTCGACGCGATCCGGCGCGGCCTCGAAGCGTTCGAGCCCGTGAAGGGCCGTCTGCAGGTGAAGCGCGCGGCGGGTCACGTCGCGGGCAATCTCGCGGGCGCCGTCGTGATCGACGACACCTACAACGCGAATCCCGATTCCGTGCGCGCGGCCATCGACGTGCTGGCGGCGCAGGCTGCGCCGCGCGTGCTGGTGCTCGGCGACATGGGCGAAGTCGGCGACGACGGCCCGGCGTTCCACCGCGAGGTGGGCGCGTACGCGAAAGAGCGCGGCATCGACGCGCTCTACACGCTCGGCGACGCGGCGCGCGACATCACGGCGGCATTCGGCGCAGGCGCGCTGCACGCCGCCGACGCGAACGCGCTCGTGAGCGCACTCGTGGGCGCGGGCTACGGCCCGGGCGCCACGATCCTCGTGAAAGGCTCGCGCTTCATGCAGATGGAGCGCGTGGTGGCCGCACTCACGAATCCGCAAACCCCTGCACCGGACGCAGCGTCCGGCGCGCACTGAAATACGAAGGAATACAAGGCATGCTACTGGCGCTGGCGCAATGGCTGCAGAATGACGCAAGCTTCTTGCGCGTGTTCAGTTATCTGACGTTCCGTGCGGTGATGGCGACCATCACCGCAATGGGTATTGGTTTGTTCTTCGGCCCGTACGTGATCCGCAAGCTCACGGCGATGAAGGTCGGTCAGGCGGTGCGCAAGGACGGCCCGCAGACCCACCTCGTGAAGTCGGGCACGCCCACCATGGGCGGCGTGCTGATTCTCATCGGCATCGCGGTGTCCACGCTGCTGTGGGGCGACCTCACGAACCGCTTCATCTGGATCGTGATGCTCGTGACGTTCGGCTTCGGCGCGATCGGCTGGGTCGACGACTATCGCAAGGTCGTCTACAAGGATCCGCGCGGCATGTCCTCGCGCGAGAAGTATTTCTGGCAGTCGGTGATCGGCCTGTTCGCGGCGGTGTATCTCGCGTTCAGCGTGTCCGAAGCGAGCAACGTGCGCGTGTTCGACCTCTTCATGGCGTGGGTGCGCAGCGGCCTCTCGATGGGCCTGCCCGCACGCGCCGACCTGCTGCTGCCGTTCCTCAAGTCGATCAGCTATCCGCTCGGCGTGTGGGGCTTCATCGCGCTCACGTATTTCGTGATCGTCGGCGCGAGCAACGCCGTGAATCTCACCGACGGCCTCGACGGCCTCGTGATCATGCCGGTCGTGCTCGTGGGCGCGTCGCTCGGCGTGTTCGCCTACGTGATGGGCAGCTCGGTCTACTCGAAATACCTGCTGTTCCCGCACATTGCGGGCGCGGGCGAACTGCTGATCTTCTGCTCGGCGATGGGCGGAGCAGGGCTCGCATTCCTCTGGTTCAACACGTATCCCGCACAGGTGTTCATGGGCGACGTCGGCGCGCTCGCGCTCGGCGGCGCGCTCGGCACGGTCGCGGTGATCGTGCGTCAGGAAATCGTGCTGTTCATCATGGGCGGCATCTTCGTCGCGGAAACGCTCTCCGTGATGTTGCAGGTCACCTGGTTCAAGTACACGAAAAAGCGTTATGGCGAAGGCCGCCGCATCTTCAAGATGGCGCCGCTGCATCACCATTTCGAGCTGTCGGGCTGGAAAGAGACGCAGGTTGTCGTGCGTTTCTGGGTCATTACGCTGATGCTGTGCCTGATCGGTCTGTCGACGCTCAAGCTGCGCTGATCGGCAGAAGCAGGACGCAACACTCTTTGGTCATCTGGTTGGTTACTTAGGAAAGCAAGCGATGTTTGGCGAGAAGTTTCGGGATCGGCAAAAGCCGATGGTGCTCGTGCTGGGACTTGGCGAATCGGGTCTCGCGATGGCGCGCTGGTGCGTGCGGCATGGTTGCCGCCTGCGCATCGCCGACACGCGCGAAACGCCGCCGGGGCTCGCCACGCTCGCGCCCGAACTCGCCGCGCGCAATCTGGAGACCGACTTCGTCGGCGGCCCGTTCACGCCCGCGCTGCTCGACGGCGTGGAGCTGGTTGCCATCAGTCCCGGACTCTCGCCGCTGGCCGAAGACCTCGTGCCGCTGATCGCCGCCGCGCGCGAACGCGGCATCGAAGTCTGGGGCGAGCTCGAACTGTTCGCCCAGGCGCTGCGCCATCTCGGCGAAAACGGCTACAACCCGAAGGTGCTGGCGATCACCGGCACGAACGGCAAGACCACCACCACGAGCCTCACGGGCCTGCTCTGCGAGCGCGCGGGCAAGACCGTCGCGGTGGCGGGCAACATCAGCCCGGCGATGCTCGACAAGCTCACCGAGGCGATCGACAACACGGCGCTGCCCGACGTCTGGGTGCTCGAACTGTCGAGCTTCCAGCTGGAGACCGCGCATACGTTTGCGCCCGATGCGGCCGCGATCCTCAACATCACGCAGGACCACCTCGACTGGCACGGCGGCCTCGACGCCTACGCGGCCGCGAAGGGCCGCATTTTCGGCGCGCAGACCACGCGCGTGCTGAACCGCGAAGACGCGCGCGTGATGTCGCTCGCGAACGTGGCGAATGCCGGCGAGGCGAAGGTCGTGACCTTCGGCGTGAACGAGCCGCAGCGCGCGGGCGACCTCGGCGTGCAGCGCGAGAACGGCATGCTCTGGCTCGTGCAGGCGCACGACCTCGACGCGAGCGACGAACCGGTTTCGCCGCGCCGCCGCAAGCAGCAGGAAGCGGCGCCCGTGAATCTCGCGATGAAGCGCCTGATGCCCGCCGACGCACTGCGCATCCGCGGCCTGCATAACGCGGCGAACGCGCTCGCGGCGTTCGCGCTCGCCCGCGCGATCGATCTCGCGCCCGCGCGCCTGCTGCACGGTCTGCGCGAGTATCGCGGCGAGCCGCATCGCGTCGAACTGATCGCTTCGATCGACGGCATCGATTTCGTCGACGACAGCAAGGGCACTAACGTCGGCGCGACGGTTGCGGCGCTCGACGGCCTCGCGCAGCGCGCGGTGCTGATCGCGGGCGGCGACGGCAAGGGTCAGGACTTCGATCCGCTGGCCGCGCCCGTGGAGCGCTGGTGCCGCGCGGTCATGCTGATCGGCCGCGACGCACCCAAGATTCGCGCCGCGCTGGAAAACACCGGCGTCGCGCTGAGCGACCACGCCACGCTCGAAGAGGCCACGCGTGCGGCCACGGCGCTCGCCGAACCGGGCGACGTCGTGCTGTTGTCGCCGGCCTGCGCGAGCTTCGACATGTTCAAGGGCTACGCCCATCGCGCGGCCGTGTTCCACGACACCGTGGAAGAAATCGCCGCTGAACGGGGGACGATGATATGAGCTGGTCCGAACGATTCGGCGCGCGTCTGTCGCGCGAGGCGAGCGGCGGCGCGTCAGACAGCGGCGCACGCACGAGCGGTTTGTCGAGCGTCGTCAACGGCGTGCGTCCGGCGCGCTCGCGCATGCTCGACTACGATCACTCGCTGCTGTGGGCCGTGATCGCGCTGCTCGGTCTGGGCGTGGTGATGGTCTATTCGGCCTCGATCGCCATGCCCGATTCGCCGAAGTACGCCGCGTACCGCGACTGGGCCTTCCTCGTGCGCCATATCGTGTCGCTCACGATCGCCACGATCGCGGCGCTGGTGGCGTTCCGCATTCCGGTTTCCGTCTGGGAGCGTTACGCGCCCAAGCTCTTTCTGATCTCGCTGGCGATGCTCGTCGTCGTGCTGATTCCGCACATCGGCAAGGGCGTGAACGGCGCGCGCCGCTGGATTCCGCTCGGCATCACCAACATGCAGCCGTCGGAAATCATGAAGCTCGCGGTCACGGTCTACGCCGCGAACTACACGGTGCGCAAGCAGGAATACATGCACAGCTTCGCCAAGGGCTTCTTGCCGATGGCGTTCGCGGTGGGCGTGGTGGGCGCGCTGCTGCTGCTCGAACCCGACATGGGCGCGTTCATGGTGATCGCCGCGATTGCGATGGGCGTGCTGTTTCTCGGCGGCGTGAACGGCAAGCTGTTCGGCGGCCTCGTGGCCACGGCGGTCGGCACCTTCACGCTGCTCGTGTGGGCGTCGCCGTGGCGTCGCGAGCGGATCTTCGCCTACCTCGATCCGTGGGACGACCGCTACGCGCAAGGCAAGGCGTATCAGCTCACGCACTCGCTGATCGCGTTCGGCCGTGGCGAATGGTTCGGCGTGGGTCTCGGCGGCAGCGTCGAAAAGCTCAACTATCTGCCCGAAGCGCACACCGACTTCATTCTCGCCGTGATCGGCGAGGAACTCGGCTTCGTCGGCGTGCTGGTCGTGATCCTGCTGTTCTACTGGATCGTGCGCCGCTCGTTCGAGATCGGCCGCCAGGCGCTCGCGCTCGACCGCACGTTCGCAGGTCTGGTCGCGAAGGGGCTGGGCGTGTGGTTCGGCGCGCAGGCCTTCATCAACATGGGCGTGAATCTCGGCTTGCTGCCGACCAAGGGTCTCACGCTGCCGCTCGTGAGCTATGGCGGCTCGGGCATTTTGCTGAACTGCATCGCGGTGGCGCTGCTGCTGCGTGTCGATTATGAAAATCGTGTGCTGATGCGCGGAGGCAAGGTATGACCGCTGCAACGCGCACGCTCATGGTGATGGCCGGCGGCACCGGGGGACACGTGTTCCCGGGGCTCGCCGTCGCGCATCGCATGGAGCAGTGGGGCTGGCGCGTGGTGTGGCTCGGCAATCCCGCAGGCATGGAAGCGACGCTCGTGCCGAAGCACGGCATCGCGATGGAATACGTGCGTTTCGGCGGCGTGCGCGGCAAGGGCATCAAGACCAAGCTGATGCTGCCGCTGAACCTGCTGCGCGCCTGCACGCAAAGTCTCGCGGCGCTGCGCCGCGTGAAGCCGGATGTCGTGCTCGGCATGGGCGGCTACATCACGTTCCCGGCGGGCGTGATGAGCGCGCTGTCGGGCCGTCCGCTCGTGCTGCACGAACAGAATTCGATCGCGGGTCTCGCGAACAAGGTGCTCGCGAAACTCGCGAAGCGCGTGCTCGTGGCGTTCCCCGGCGCACTGCCGCACGCCGAGTGGACCGGCAATCCGATCCGCGAGGAACTCGAACACGTGGTGCAGCCGAAGGACCGTTACGCGCAGCGCAGCGGTCCGCTGCGCGTGCTCGTCGTGGGCGGCAGCCTTGGTGCTGCGGCGCTCAATGAAGTCGTGCCGCGCGCGCTGTCGATGCTCGCGCCGGACGAGCGTCCGCAGGTCGTGCATCAGGCGGGCGCGAAGCATATCGACGCGCTGCGCCAGAACTATCGCGACGCCGGTATCGAACCGGGCGAAGCGGCGCAGCTCGTGCCCTTCATCGACGACATGGCGAGCGCCTACGAGCAGGCGGATCTCGTGATCTGCCGTTCGGGCGCGATGACCGTGGCCGAGATCGCGGCGGTGGGCGTGGCGGCGCTGTTCGTGCCGTTCCCCTACGCGGTCGACGACCATCAAACCACCAACGCGGCGTTCCTCGCGGAGCAGGGCGCGGCGCGCGTGGTGCAGCAGCGCGAGCTCTCGGCAGAGGCGCTCGCAGATTGGCTCAAGCAACAAACCAGAGACTCGCTGGCGGAAATGGCAGAGCGCGCACGCGCGCTCGCGAAACCCGACGCCGCCGATCAGGTCGCACGCATCTGCGCGGCCGTGGCGGGCGTAAGCGCGGGAGGAAAGCAATGAAACACATCGTCAAACACATCCATTTCGTCGGCATCGGCGGCGCGGGCATGAGCGGCATCGCCGAAGTGCTCGTGAACCTCGGCTATCACGTGAGCGGCTCGGACCTCGCGAAGAACGCGGTCACCGACCGCCTCGCCGCGCTCGGCGCGCGCATCGCGATCGGCCACGACGCAGCGAACATCGAAGGCGCGAACGCCGTGGTCGTGTCCACGGCCGTGCGCAGCGACAACCCCGAAGTGCTGGCCGCGCGCCATCGCCGCATTCCCATCGTGCCGCGCGCCGTCATGCTCGCGGAACTCATGCGCCTGAAGCAGGGCATCGCGATCGCGGGCACGCACGGCAAGACCACCACCACGTCGCTGGTCGCGAGCGTGCTGGCGGCGGGCGGGCTCGATCCGACCTTCGTGATCGGCGGCCGCCTGAACAGCGCGGGCGCGAACGCGCGTCTGGGCACGGGCGACTTCATCGTCGCGGAAGCCGACGAGTCGGACGCCTCGTTCCTGAATCTCTTCCCGGTGATCGAAGTCATCACGAACATCGACGCCGATCACATGGACACCTACGGGCACGACTTCGCGCGCCTGAAGCAGGCGTTCATCGAATTCACGCATCGCCTGCCGTTCTACGGCATCGCGGTGCTGTGCGTCGACGACCCGAACGTGAAGGAAATCCTGCCGTTCGTGTCGAAGCCGATCATCCGTTACGGCTTCGCGCCGGACGCGCAGGTGCGTGCCGTGAACGTGGTTCCGCGCGACGGAAAGATGTATTTCACGGCGATGCGCGAAGATGCGCCGTCGCTCGACATCGTGCTGAACCTGCCGGGCGATCACAACGTGCAGAACGCGCTCGCGGCCATCGCGATCGCGACCGAGCTCGAAGTGAAGGACGAATTCATCCAGAGCGCGCTGGCCGAATTCAACGGCGTGGGCCGCCGTTTTCAGCGTTACGGCGAAATTCCCGTCAACGGCGGCGGTACTTACACGTTGATCGACGATTACGGTCACCATCCGGTCGAAATGGCGGCGACAATTGCGGCCGCGCGCGGCGCGTTTCCGGGCCGCCGTCTCGTGCTGGCGTTCCAGCCGCACCGCTACACGCGCACGCGCGATTGCTTCGAAGACTTCGTGCGCGTGCTGTCGACGACCGACGCGCTCGTGCTCACCGACGTCTACGCGGCGGGCGAAGCGCCGATCGTCGCGGCCGACGGCCGTGCACTCGCGCGCGCGATCCGCGTGGCGGGCAAGGTCGAGCCGGTGTTTATCGAAACGGTGGATGAGATGCCGGACGCGCTGGCCGCGGTGGTCCGCGACGGCGATGTGGTGATTACGATGGGCGCGGGTTCGATCGGCGGTGTGCCGGGCCGGATCGCGCAACAGGAACAAAAGGCGTGAGCGACATGAGCAGTATCGAAATCCAATCCGAGAAGTTCGACCCGAAGCAGTTCGGCAAGGTGGCCGTGCTGCTGGGCGGCGTGTCCGCCGAGCGCGAAGTCTCGCTCAAGTCGGGCTCGCTCGTGCTGCAGGCGCTGCTGAGCGCGGGCATCGACGCGCACGCGTTCGATCCGTCCGAGCGTCCGCTGTCGGCGCTCAAGGAAGAAGGCTTCGTGCGCGCGTTCAACGCGCTGCATGGCGGCTACGGCGAGAACGGCCAGATCCAGGGCGCGCTCGACTTCTACGGCATCCGCTACACGGGCACGGGCGTGCTCGGTTCGGCGCTCGGCCTCGACAAATTCCGCAGCAAGCTCGTGTGGCAGCAACTGGGCATTCCCACGCCGGCGTTCGAAGCCGTGCTGCGCGGCGACGACTTCGCGGCGCGCGCGCCGCAGATCGTCGCGAAGCTCGGCCTGCCGCTGTTCGTGAAGCCCGCGAGCGAAGGCTCGAGCGTGGCCGTCATCAAGGTGAAGCAGGTCGCCGAACTCGTGCCCGCGCTCGAAGAAGCCGCGAAGCACGACAAGATCGTGCTGGTGGAAAAGAGCATCGAAGGCGGCGGCGAGTACACCGCGTGCATCGCGGGCGACCTCGATCTGCCGATCATCAAGATCGTGCCGGCCGGCGAGTTCTACGACTACGACGCGAAGTACATCCTCGACACGACGCAGTATCTGATCCCGTGCGGCGTCGCGCCGGAGAAGGAAGCGGAACTGAAGAAGCTCGCGCGCCGCGCGTTCGACGTGCTCGGCTGCACCGACTGGGGCCGCGCCGATTTCATGATGGACCGCGCAGGCAATCCGTATTTCCTGGAAGTGAACACGGCGCCCGGCATGACCGATCACTCGCTGCCGCCGAAGGCCGCGCGCTCGGTGGGCATCGAGTATCCCGAACTCGTGGTGCGCGTGCTGGCGCTCACGCTGAAAGATTGAACCCTTAATTAATCTCTGACCGACGAATTGCTGTCCGCGCATTGAATCGACAATCTCGACATGTGGAATAACGTACGCCAGCTCAACCTTGCCGCCAACGCGTTGCACGCGCTGCTCGCGCTCGCGCTTCTGGCGGCTGGCTGCTACTGGCTCGTGCAGCGTCCGAACTTCGCGCTGCGCGAGATCCGCATCGAGGGCGACACCGAGCACATCAACTCGCCCACGGTGCGTGCGAGCGTGGTCGGCCGTCTGAAGGGCAACTTCTTCACCGTCGATCTCGATACCGCGCGCGCCGCGTTCGAGCAGATGCCGTGGGTGCGCCATGCGAGCGTGCGCCGCGTCTGGCCGAATGCGCTGGCGGTGTCGCTCGAAGAGTACAAGCCGCTCGGCACGTGGGGCAGCGATCAGCTCGTGAGCACCGACGGCGAACTGTTCACGGCGAACCAGGGCGAACTCGACGAAGACCTGCCCGCGTTCGACGGTCCCGACGGCACCGCGCCCGAAGTGGTCGCGCGCTATCGCGATCTGCAGAAGTGGTTCGCGCCGCTTGGCCTCGAGCCCGACGAAGTGACGCTGTCGTCGCGCTACGCGTGGACGGTGAAGCTGTCGAACGGCACGGAAGTGGAGCTTGGCCGCGAGCGCAACGCCGACACGCTCGGCGAGCGCTCGCATCGCCTCATCGCCGCGTGGTCAGCGGTCACGCAACGCTGGGGGAAAGATATCGAGTATGCGGACTTGCGCTATCCGAACGGTTTCGCGATTCGGGCCGCCGGTATGCGGTTCATCAACGACACGCCGGGCCCCGGCAAGAAGTAACAGCACATCACACGCAACGAGCACGATATGAGTAAAGACTATAAGGATCTGCTGGTCAGCCTCGACATCGGGACGTCGAAGGTGGTGGCCGTCGTCGCCGAATTGAAGGGCGAAGGCCACTACGAGGTGATCGGCCTCGGCCAGAGCGAATCGAAAGGTCTCAAGAAGGGCGTGGTGGTGAACATCGAGGCCACGGTGCAGTCTATCCAGCGTGCGCTCGAAGAAGCGGAACTCATGGCCGACTGCAAGATCACTAATGTGTTCACCGGCATCGCAGGCAGCCATATCCGCAGCTTCAACTCGAGCGGCATGGTCGCCATCAAGGAGAAGGAAGTCACGCAGACAGACGTTGCGCGCGTGATCGAAACCGCGAAGGCGATCAACATCCCGACCGATCAACAGGTGCTGCATATCCTCACGCAGGAATTCATCATCGACGGTCAGGAAGATGTGCGCGAGCCGATCGGCATGAGCGGCATCCGCCTCGAAGTGAAGGTGCATATCGTCACCGGCGCGGTGAGCGCGGCGCAGAACATCGTGAAGTGCGTGCGCCGTTGCGGCCTCGAAGTGAACGACCTGATCCTGCAACCGCTGGCGTCGTCGCTGGCGGTGCTCACCGACGACGAGAAGGAACTCGGCGTGGTGCTGGTTGACGTGGGCGGCGGCACGACCGACATCGCGATCTTCAGCGAAGGCGCGATCCGTCACACGGCGGTGATTCCGATCGCCGGCGACCAGGTGACGAGCGACATCGCCATGGCGCTGCGCACGCCCACGCCGGACGCGGAAGACATCAAGGTGAGCTACGGCATCGCAAAGCAGGCGCTCGCCGACCCGGACGAGATGATCGAAGTGCCGGGGCTGGGCGAGCGCGGTCCGCGCACGCTGTCGCGCCAGGCGCTGGCGGCCGTGATCGAGCCGCGCGTCGAAGAACTGTTCTCGCTCGTGCAGCAGGTCGTGCGCGAGTCGGGTTACGAAGAACTGCTGAGCTCGGGCGTGGTCCTCACGGGCGGCGCGGCGATGATGCCGGGCATGGTCGAGCTGGGCGAAGACATCTTTTTGAAGCCGGTGCGCATTGGCGTGCCGGAGTACGCGGGCGGTCTCGCCGACGTCGTGCGCAATCCGCGCTATTCGACGGCGATGGGTCTGCTGGCGGAAGGCCGCGCGCAGCGTATGCGCGGCCGCAAGGTAGCGGTGCAGTCGGGATCGATGGGCCAGGTCTTCACGCGTATGAAGGACTGGTTTCTCGGCAACTTCTGATACCGCGCCGACAGGTTGAAGCAGGTAACGCAGCAGCAAGGGTTAAAGCAGAGACCGAGTAGCGCTGGTGACGGCGGCTGGCGCGCAGTGGAGGGTTGCCCGACTCTCCCTGAATAACTGCCGAGGAGCGGAATCTTTTTCTTGACGGAGGCAACATGGAATTCCAGATGCTGGAAACGGAAACCAACGGCACCATCATCAAGGTGGTGGGCGTCGGTGGCGCTGGCGGCAATGCCGTTCAGCACATGATCAACCGCGGCGTGCAAGGCGTCGACTTCATCGTGATGAACACGGACGCCCAGGCGCTCTCGCGTTCGCGCGCGCCGGCCGTGATCCAGCTCGGCGTGACCGGCCTTGGCGCCGGCGCGAAGCCGGAGATGGGCCGTGCGGCAGCGGAAGAAGCGCGTGAGCGCATCGCCGACTCGCTGCGTGGCGCGCACATGGTGTTCATCACCGCCGGCATGGGCGGCGGCACGGGCACGGGCGCAGCGCCGGTGGTCGCGCAGATCGCCAAGGAAATGGGCATTCTCACGGTCGGTGTCGTGAGCAAGCCGTTTGAATTCGAAGGTGGCAAGCGCATGCGCGTGGCGGAAGCCGGCTCGCAGCAACTGGAGGATCACGTCGACTCGCTGATCGTCGTCCTGAACGACAAGCTGTTCGACGTGATGGGCGATGACGCCGAGATGGACAAGTGCTTCCAGTGCGCGGACGACGTTCTGAACAATGCAGTCGCAGGCATCGCCGAAATCATCAACGTCGACGGTCTGGTGAACGTCGACTTCGAAGACGTGAAGACGGTGATGGGCGAGCAGGGCAAGGCGATGATGGGCACGGCCACGGTGGCCGGCGTCGATCGCGCGCGCCTCGCTGCCGAACAGGCGGTCGCAAGCCCGCTGCTCGAAGGCGTCGATCTGTCGGGCGCGCGTGGCGTGCTGGTCAACATCACGTCGAGCCGTTCGCTGCGTCTGTCGGAAACGCGTGAAGTCATGAACACCATCAAGAGCTACGCGGCGGAAGACGCCACGGTGATCTTCGGTGCCGTGTACGACGACGCGATGGGCGACGCGCTGCGCGTGACGGTGGTGGCAACGGGCCTCGGCCGCGCTGCCGCATCGAAGCAGCAAGCCGCGCCGATGACGCTGCTGCGTACGGGCACGGACAACCATCCGGTTGCCGCCGCGCCGCATTCGTACGCACCGCCGCCGAACACCGCCGACTACGGCGCGCTCGACACGCCGGCTGTGTGGCGCACGTCGCGCGACACCGCGGCTTCGCACGTGCAGGCGCTGCAGGAAAAGGGCGTCGACACGTACGACATCCCGGCGTTCCTGCGCAAGCAGGCGGACTAAGGCGGACTGCGCACTGCTCAGATCCGGCTGCGGCGTGGCGCATTCAGTTGCGCCCCGCCCGCGGACGGTCAGGCTGGCTGCAAGTCGCGAGAAGACGAGGAAGAATCCGCAACGCCGCATCCGCGTGGATGCCCGGCACGGACGCTTGCCCGCTGCGTTTCGACGCACGGCGTGCTGTCCAGGCTGCCGTCAGGCGTTGTGAAAGGTGCTGCTGGCAGGTGTCGCGAGCACGCATGTCTGGTGCGTGAGCCGCGCGCCGGCGGATTCCTCGGGCTTTTGCGGCCGGGCGTATGATGGCCCGATGCGGCGTGCCGGAGTGCTTTGCGCATCGATGTGAAGGACGAGCCATGATTAAACAGGGTGATACGCTGCCCGATGCGACCCTCTTCGAGTTCATCGAAGACGAGCGCGCGGGCTGCACGCTGGGGCCTAACAGCTTCGGCGTGCGCGAGCAGACGGCGGGCAAGCGCGTGGTGATCTTCGGATTGCCCGGCGCTTTCACGCCCACCTGCTCGGCGAAACACGTGCCGGGTTATGTCGAACAGTTCGACGCGCTGCGCGCGGCGGGCGTCGACGAAATCTGGTGTGTGTCCGTCAACGACGCGTTCGTGATGGGCGCGTGGGGGCGCGATCAGCGGACCTCGGGCAAGGTACGCATGATGGCCGACGGCAGCGCGGCGTTCACCCGTGCGCTCGGTCTGGAGCAGGATTTGTCGGCGCGTGGCATGGGCATTCGGTCCCAGCGCTACGCCATGGTGATCGACGACGGCGTGGTCAAGACGCTGAACGTCGAGGCGCCCGGCAAATTCGAAGTCAGCGATGCCGCGAGCATCCTGGCTGCGCTGAGCCCCGCATGAGCGCGTTAGCCGTGTCAGCGTTGCCCTCGCGCAACGGGCCGGCGCCGCAAATGTGACGGGTGTTTACTTCAAGCCGTGCGGGCCGATGGCCGGGAACGCCTCCGTTCCGGTCATCGGCCCGTCGTCCATCCCCGCAGCGTAACAACGGGAAACAGATTGTCACGCCCGGGACGACGGCGGTTTCTGCAGACTTGGAGTATAATTGGCGCTATGAGTTAAAAAGTCCCGATTGGGATTTTCAATGAGCAGAACACTATGTTGAAGCAGCGAACCATCAAATCGATCGTGAAAACGGTTGGCATCGGCCTGCACTCGGGCCGCAAAGTCAATCTGACGCTCCGCCCGGCGGCGCCGGACACGGGCATCGTGTTTTCGCGCGTGGATTTGCCGACTCCGGTGGACATCCCCGCATCGGCGATGTCGATCGGCGACACGCGTCTCGCCTCGGTGCTGCAGAAGGACGGTGCGCGCGTTTCGACGGTCGAGCACTTGATGTCCGCGTGCGCGGGTCTCGGTATCGACAATCTCTACGTCGACGTCACGGCTGAAGAGATCCCGATCATGGACGGCAGCGCCTCGTCGTTCGTGTTCCTGATCCAGTCGGCGGGCATCGAGGAACAGAACGCACCGAAGAAGTTCATCAAGGTGAAGAAGACCGTGGAAGTGCGCGACGGCGACAAATTCGCGCGCCTCGATCCGTTCTTCGGCTTCAAGCTCAAGTTCACCATCGACTTCCGTCACCCGGCCGTGGACAAGACCGGTCAGGCGCTCGAAGTCGACTTCGCGAACACCTCGTATGTGCGTGAAATCGCCCGTGCGCGTACGTTCGGCTTCGCGCATGAAGTGGAAATGATGCGCGAACTGGGCCTCGCACGCGGCGGCAGCATGGACAACGCGATCGTGCTCGACGAGTACCGCATCCTGAACAACGATGGCCTGCGTTACGACGACGAGTTCGTGAAGCACAAGATGCTCGACGCGATCGGCGACCTCTACGTGGTCGGCCATCCGCTGCTGGCGGCGTACGACGCGTACAAGTCGGGTCACGGCCTGAACAACGCGCTGCTGCGCGAGCTGCTCGCGCATGAAGACGCTTATGAAATCGTCACCTTCGACGATACGCAGAAGGCGCCGCGCGGCTTCGGTTACGAGGCGCAGACGGCATTTGCCTGATGCTCGGCGCGCAATGCGCAGACATGAAAAAGGGTGGCGATAAGCCACCCTTTTTTGTTTTCCGCGCGCTATTCGCTGGATTGTCACGCGCCTGCGGCGTGGTGCCGCGGAGCGCCTAGCGGCGCTTCAGATGCCGCGCCGCCATCTTCGCGAGCGCTTCCTGAAGCGGCGAGGGCGGCAGGTTCTCGCTGAGCGTGGCGAGCGCGGCGGCGCCCACGGGCGTCATGCGCGCCTGCTTGGGCTGCGGCGGCTCCTTCACGGCCTGCGGACGCACGCGGATGCGCACGCCGTCGATCGGCCAGCCGCGTGCCTGCAAGTCGGCGACGAGGCGCGGCTCCAGATGGCGCAGACGCGCCGCGAGCGCGTTGTGAGCGGCGAACAGCGCGAGCTTGCCCTCCTTGATGAAGCCGGGCTCCACGCTCGACGCGAGATAGTCGGGCAGCAGGGCGTTCAGATCGCGCTGGATCGCCGAGATCTGCTCGACGCCCGCGCGCAGCGGCGCGAACGCGTCGGTGCGGCTCAGCACTTCGGTGAGCAGTTGCGGTGCGCGCGGGCCGCCGGGCTTGCGCGAACCGCCGGCGGGACGTGCAGCGCCGGGGGCTCGCGGGGCGCCAGGCCTTGAAATCGGCGAGAAACGGCTCATGTGGCAGGAATGGGAGCGCGCGCGGGCTGCGCGGCGATGTCGTGATTGTAGCCTGACGTAGGCTGCGCGCTTTCCGTCCACGCGTCCCGTGGAGTGGCCGTTGCGCGTCGCGCGCCGCTGCAGGGGCCGCGTCAGCGCGGGCATGGCGCGCTGCACCGATCACGGCGCTGACACAGGCGGCGTCAAGGGTGCGTGCTAAAATGCCCGATTCGAATCCACCAATTTGGGCTTAAGCCGCCGAGGTCTTTCCGATCCGGGTGCGTGGCGCGAGTCGTATGCAAACCTGGCGCAATCCGGGCGCACACGAGCCGCGCAGGAATCCCGGCCGAAGCCGCGACGCAGACACCGATCCGATGACCACCGGTTTCTTACAGAAAATCTTTGGCAGCCGCAATCAGCGCCTGATCAAGCAATATCAGAAGACGGTCGCGGCGATCAACGCGCTCGAACCGACGATCGAGCAGTACACCGACGAGCAACTGCGCGCCAAGACCACCGAATTCCGCGAGCGCGTCGCCAAGGGCACGTCGCTCGACGACCTGCTGCCCGAAGCGTTCGCCGTCTGCCGCGAGGCCAGCAAGCGCGTGCTGAAGATGCGTCACTTCGACGTGCAGCTGATCGGCGGCATGGTGCTGCACTACGGCAAGATCGCCGAAATGCGCACGGGCGAGGGCAAGACGCTCGTCGCCACGCTGCCCGTGTATCTCAATGCGCTCTCGGGCCGCGGCGTGCACGTCGTCACGGTGAACGACTACCTGGCCCAGCGCGACGCCGAGTGGATGGCGCGTCTCTATAACTTCCTCGGTCTTTCCGTCGGCATCAATCTGTCGCAGATGGACCACGGCATGAAGCAGGAAGCCTACGGCGCCGACATCACCTACGGCACGAACAACGAGTTCGGCTTCGACTATCTGCGCGACAACATGGTCTACGAGACCGAGGCGCGCGTGCAGCGCGCGCTGAATTTCGCCGTGGTCGACGAAGTGGACTCGATCCTGATCGACGAAGCGCGTACGCCGCTCATCATCTCGGGCCAGGCCGAGGACCACACCGAACTCTACGTGCGCATGAACGCGCTGCCGCCGCTGCTCGAACGCCAGATCGGCGAAGAGAAGGCCGACGGCACGGGCGTTGAAAAGCCGGGCGATTACACGCTCGACGAAAAGGCGCGCCAGGTGTTCCTCACGGAATCGGGCCACGAAAAAGCCGAGCGCATGCTCGCCGAGTGGGGCCTGATCGGCCAGGGCGAAAGCCTCTACGCGCCGCAGAACATCACGCTGATGCACCACGTGTACGCCGCACTGCGCGCGCACACGCTGTTCTTCAAGGATCAGCACTACGTCGTGCAGAACGGCGAAGTCGTGATCGTCGACGAATTCACGGGCCGTCTGATGGCCGGCCGCCGCTGGTCGGATGGCTTGCATCAGGCCGTGGAAGCGAAGGAACACGTCAAGATCCAGAGCGAGAACCAGACGCTCGCGTCGATCACGTTCCAGAACTACTTCCGCATGTACGCCAAGCTCTCGGGCATGACGGGTACGGCGGATACCGAAGCGTACGAGTTCAACGAGATCTACGGTCTCGAAACGGTCGTGGTCCCGACCAACCGTGTGCCGAAGCGGATCGACAAGCAGGATCAGATCTACAAGACGGCCAAGGAGCGCTACGACGCCGTGATTCGCGACATCCGCGAATGCTTCGAGCGGGGTCAGCCGGTGCTGGTCGGCACGACGTCGATCGAAAACTCGGAACTGCTCTCGCATCTGCTCACGCAGGCGGGTCTGCCGCACGACGTGCTCAACGCCAAGCAGCACGGCCGTGAAGCCGCGATCGTCGCCGAAGCCGGCCGTCCGAAGCGCATCACCATCGCCACCAACATGGCGGGCCGCGGTACCGACATCGTGCTGGGCGGCAACGCCGAAAAGCAGGCCGCGTTCATCGAGGCCGACGAGGCGATTCCGGCCGACGAAAAGGCGCGCCGCATCCAGCAGCTGCACGACGAATGGCAGACGCTGCACGATCAGGTGAAGGCCGCGGGCGGTCTGCACATCATCGGCACCGAGCGTCACGAGTCACGCCGTATCGACAACCAGTTGCGCGGCCGTGCGGGCCGTCAGGGCGATCCGGGTTCGTCGCGCTTCTATCTGTCGCTCGAAGACCCGCTGCTGCGCATTTTCGCGGGCGACCGCGTGCGCTCGATCATGGATCGCCTGAAGATGCCGGAAGGCGAGGCGATCGAGGCGGGCATCGTCACGCGTTCGATCGAGTCGGCGCAGCGCAAGGTCGAAGCGCGTAACTTCGACATCCGCAAGCAGCTGCTCGAATACGACGACGTCTCGAACGACCAGCGCAAGGTGATCTACCAGCAGCGCAACGAACTGCTCGAAGCGCACGACATCACCGAAACCATCGGCGCGATGCGTCATGGCGTGATCACCGAGATCGTGCGCCAGTTCGTGCCGGCGGGCAGCATCGAAGAACAGTGGGACGTGCCCGAACTCGAGGAAGTGCTGCGCAACGAATGGCAGCTCGACCTCGCGATCCAGGAAATGATCAACGAGTCGTCGTCGATCGACGCGGACGAGATTCTCGAAGCCGTGCTCGCCGCCGCCGACGAAGCGTACGAGCAGAAGGTCGCGCTCGTGGGCCGCGAGTCGTTCAGCGGATTCGAGCGCTCGGTCATGCTGCAGACGCTCGACCGCAGCTGGCGCGAACACCTCGCGGCGCTCGACCACCTGCGTCAGGGCATCCATCTGCGCGGCTATGCGCAGAAGAACCCGAAGCAGGAATACAAGCGCGAAGCGTTCGAACTGTTCGCCGCGATGCTCGACGCGGTGAAGACGGAAGTCACGCGCATCGTCATGAACGTGCAGATCCAGTCGCAGGAGCAACTCGAAGACGCCGCCGAGCAGATGGAAGAACAGGGCGGTCATCTCGAGAACGTCGAGTTCCGTCATGCCGAGTTCGCGGAAGCGGGCGAAGGCGTGCCGGCGGCCGCTCCGGTCGCGGCGGACGCCGCCGCGGCGATGGTCGGCGCGGCCATGAGCCACGAAGCGCTCGGCGCCGACGGCGTGCCGAAGGTCGGCCGCAACGACCCGTGCCCGTGCGGCAGCGGCAAGAAGTACAAGCAGTGCCACGGCAAGATCGCGTGATGCGGCGTGGCGCAACCGTCGCGCTAGATGCACGACGCTCGCGCCGCCTGCTTCACGACGTGCTTGCGCGTTGATTCCGGTGGCCCGCTCATCAAGGCGGGCCTTGCGTTATGAATCCTCGATGCCGGCCCGGCCTTCAGACGCCGGGGCCGGCATTGCCTTTTCGACAGGTCGCCCTCATGGCTGTCAATTTCCCCTCGATCGATCCTGCCCAACTTCATCCGGTCGCCGGCGTGACGCTCGGCTGGGCCGAAGCGCATATCCGCAAGCCCAACCGCAAGGACTTGCTGGTGATTTCCGTCGATGAAAGCGCGAGCGTTGCGGGCGTGTTTACGCTCAACCGCTTCTGCGCCGCGCCGGTCACGGTGTGCCGCGAGCATCTCGCGAACGTGCGCGCGGGCGGCAAGGGGATCCGCGCGCTCGTGATCAACACGGGCAACGCGAACGCGGGCACGGGCGAGCCGGGCATGGCGAACACGCGCGAAACCTGCGACGCGCTCGCGAAGCTGGCGGGCATCGAACCGTCGCAGGTGCTGCCGTTCTCCACGGGCGTGATTCTCGAACCGCTGCCGATCGATCGCCTCGTCGCCGGTCTGCCCGCCGCGCTCGCGAACCGCAAGGCCGACAACTGGTACGACGCCGCACAGGCGATCATGACCACGGACACGCTGCCGAAGGCCGTGTCGCGCAAGATCGACGTCGACGGCCACACGATCACGTTCACGGGCATCAGCAAGGGCGCGGGCATGATCAAGCCGAACATGGCGACCATGCTCGGCTTCCTCGCGTTCGACGCGAACGTCGCACAGCCGGTGCTCGACGAACTCGTGAAGCACGTGGCCGACCGCTCGTTCAACTGCGTGACGATCGACGGCGACACCTCGACCAACGACTCGTTCATCCTGATCGCCTCGGGCAAATCGAGCCTGCCCGCGATCACGTCGACGGATTCGCCCGCGTACGCCGCGCTGCGCGACGCCGTCACGGAAGTGGCGCAGACGCTCTCGCAACTGATCGTGCGCGACGGCGAAGGTGCGACCAAGTTCATGACGATCCAGGTGGAAGGCGGCAAGGACGTCGCCGAATGCCGCCAGATCGCCTACGCGATCGGCCACTCGCCGCTCGTGAAGACGGCGTTCTACGCCTCGGACCCCAACCTCGGCCGCATCCTGGCCGCGATCGGTTATGCGGGCGTGACGGATCTCGACGTCGGCAAGATCGACCTGTATCTCGACGACGTGCTCGTCGCGAAGGCCGGCGGCCGCAATCCTGAATACAAGGAAGAAGACGGCCAGCGCGTCATGAAGAAGAGCGAGATCCTGATCCGCGTGGTGCTCGGCCGCGGTAACGCCGAAGCCACGGTCTGGACCTGCGATCTCTCGCACGACTATGTGAGCATCAACGCCGATTACCGTTCTTAATCCGTTCCTGATCTTTCTAAGCAAGACGCAATGGACAAGCTCGAACAGTTTCTGACCCGCGCCGAAGCACTGCTCGGCCGCCTCGAAGCCGTGCTGCCGCCGGCGACGCCCGAAGTCGACTGGAACTCGGCGATCGCGTTCCGCTGGCGCAAGCGCCAGGGCCGCGGCTTCCTGCAAGCGGTCCCGGCGATCTCGACGATCGCGCTCGACGACCTGCAGAACATCGACCGCCAGAAGGACCTCATCGACCGCAACACGCGCCAGTTCGTGCAGAAGAAGCCCGCGAACAACGTGCTGCTGACGGGCGCGCGCGGCACCGGCAAGTCGTCGCTGATCAAGGCCTGCCTGAACGCCTACGCGCAGGACGGCCTGCGCCTGATCGAAGTCGACAAGGACGATCTGCACGATCTCGGCGATATCGTCGATCTGATTTCGACGCGTCCTGAACGCTTCATCGTGTTCTGCGACGATCTCTCATTCGAGGACGGCGAGTCGGGCTACAAGGCGCTCAAGGTGGCGCTCGACGGCTCGGTGGCCGCGCAGTCGGACAACGTGCTGATCTACGCGACCTCGAACCGCCGCCATCTGCTGCCCGAGTACATGAGCGACAACGAGTCCTACAAGCACATGCCCGACGGTGAGATTCATCCGGGCGAAGTGGTGGAAGAGAAGATCTCGCTGTCGGAACGTTTCGGCCTGTGGGTCAGCTTCTATCCGTTCAAGCAGGACGACTATCTGACGATCGTCGGCCACTGGCTGCGTCACTTCGAATGCAGCGACGCCGAAGTGGAATCGGCGCGCGGCGACGCGCTCGTCTGGGCGCTGGAGCGCGGTTCGCGCTCGGGCCGCGTGGCGTGGCAATTCGCGCGCGACTGGTCGGGCAAGAAGGCGCAAGAGGCATGAGCGAGCAAGGCAAGGACGGCGCGAGCGGCGCGAACGGCGCAAACAATCCGCAGGCGCGCCCCGTCACCGAGGTGGCCGTGGGCGTGCTGGTGCAGCCGGACGGGCGCTATTTGCTCGCGCAGCGTCCCGAGGGCAAGCCTTATGCGGGCTACTGGGAATTTCCCGGCGGCAAGCTGGAGAAAGGCGAGTCGGTCGAGGCCGCGCTCGCGCGCGAACTGCACGAGGAACTGGGCATCGACGTGAAGGCCTGCCATCGCTGGCATACGCTCGAGCACGATTACCCGCATGCCTACGTGCGGCTCTACTTCTGCAAGGTCACCGAGTGGACCGGCGAGCCGCATGGCCGCGAAGGCCAGGCGTTCGTCTGGCAGTCGCTGCCGGCCAGCGTCGAGCCGCTGCTGCCGGCGACCATTCCCGTGCTGGAGTGGCTCGCGGCGGAGTAAGCGCAACGCTGTAAAGACAAAAGCCGCGGTGCGACGAGCACAGCGGCTTTTTTCATTGGGGCGCGGATCGCCTGGATCTGGCGGCGCGCTTACTGACGCGTATCCGTGGGCGGCGCTTCGTCGTCCGGCGGCGTGTCTTCTTCGTTGCCGCCGATCCGGTACTTTTCGGCGGCCCAGGCGCCCAGATCCATCTGCTTGCAGCGTTCGGAGCAGAAGGGGCGGAAGCGGTTTTCGGGAACCCAGCGGACATCCTTGCCGCAGGTCGGACATTTCACGACAGTGGTCATTCGGTCGAACGTTCAGTAGCTGTGCGCCGCCGACGGGCGGCGCGGTTGGCAAGGTGTGGCAGGCGCCGTGGCCGTGCTCAGCGTGCTTACAGACTGCAGAGCGTGAGCTGGAACGGCACGTCCTGATCGACGGCGCGCGGACGCAGATCGCCGTCCTGCACCGTGAAGCGCACCCACAGCATGTATTTGTTGGCGCTCGCTTCGGGGATCACGCGCAAATCCGGTGCCACGCGCACCTGCATCAGCTGATACGTGCGGCCCGAGAGCATCTGCTGGTAGCTGCCCTGCATGGCCATGACTTTCGACGCCTGACCGGATTCGCGCGCGAGACGCAGCACGATGCCCGCGGCGTCGCGCAGCGGCAGCAGCGGCGTGACCCATTTGGCGATGTCCTGGCGGCGCTGGTCGGCGTGCAGTTGTTGCCACGCGTAATACGACGGCAGGTCGAATTTGCAGGTGCCGCCCGGAATGATCGCGCGGCTGCGAATGCTCGTGAGCCATTCGTTGTCCGCGAGATGCTGGCCGGTCTTGCCCTGCATCTGCGTGAGACCCGCGAGCGTCTGCTCGATTTCGCCGAGGACGGTTTCGAGCGCGTTCTGTTCGATGCCGGGATTGCCGCGGAACGGAGCGAGCGTCTGACGCTGTCTCTCGAGTTCTTTCATCAGGTCCGACTTGAGGTCGGCACGGCCCGCGACTTCCGCGATTTCGAACAGCGTCGTGAGCGCGACGTGATGTTCCCTCGGGTCTTCCTGGGTCAGGAAAAACGTGAAGCGCTCGAACAGGTCCTCAAGGCGCAGCAGCGTCCGGATTCGCTCGTTGAAGGGATACTCGTAAAGAATCAAGCGCGCTCGCCTCGGACGTGGTCGGTGTGAAGGATTGCAGGACATTCTAATGCCGTGGGACTACTGTCGCAATCGCACACGGCCCGCGATTGCGAGAGACCCTACTCCAGCTATGTGTCGCGCCGCGATGTGGCGCGCAATCCGGCCATTTTCAGGCCCTGATCGCGCGCGGCGAACGCAGCATGGCGCGTGGTTGCAGCATGCGTTCGCGCCGCGTCCGTCTGCTAACGCGCAGTGTTTTGCGCGCCCGCAAGCGCGAGATAGCGCCGATGCAGTATTTCGACGTCCTGCGCGAGCGTGTCGAGCGTGGCGCCGTCGTTGACGATCACATCGTCGGCGGCCGCGAGGCGCGCATCGCGCGTGGCCTGGCGCGCGATGATCGCTTCCACCTGCTCGCGGCTGAAGCCGTTGCGGCGCATCACACGCCCGATCTGCGTTTGCACGCTGCAATCGACGACGAGCACGCGCGCGACGCGCGACTTCCACGTGCCCGACTCGACGAGCAGCGGCACGACCACGATCACATACGGCCCGTTCGCCTCGCGCGTTTCGCGCTCCGTTTCCGCGCGGATCAGCGGATGCGTGATGGCCTCGAGCCGCTTGCGCGCGGCTTCGTCGCTGAACACGAGTGCGCGCATGCGGGCGCGATCCATCGAGCCGTCGGCGGCGACGAATTCGGGGCCGAATTGCGCGGCGATCGGCGCCATCGCCAGGCCGCCGGGCGCGGTGATGCGATGCGCGATCACGTCCGTATCGACGAGCGGCACGCCGCGCGCCGCGAACAGGTCGGCGACCGTGGACTTGCCGCTGCCGATGCCGCCCGTGAGACCCAGCGTGAAAGGATCAATCGTTGCAGTCATCGATCAGGTCCCCCAGGCGAAGGCGGCGAACGCCGCATAGAGCGGCGTGCCCGCGAACAGCGTGATGAGCGCGCCCGCGGCGAGATAAGGCCCGAACGGCAGCGGTTCCTCGAAACGCATGCGCCCGCTCGCCGTTGCAACGAGACCGACGACAGCGCCGGCCACCGCCGCGATCACGACGATCTGCGGCAGCGCGCTCCAGCCGAGCCACGCGCCGAGCGCCGCGAGCAGCTTGAAGTCGCCGTGCCCCATGCCTTCGACGCCACGCAGCAGTTTGAACAGCCAGTAGACGCACCAGAGCGCGACGTAGCCGGCCACCGCGCCGATCACGGCCGCGTGCAGATCGGTGAACGTTTCCGCGAGATTGACGAGCAGCCCGGCCCAGACGAGCGGCAGCGTGAGCGCGTCGGGCAGCAACTGATGTTCCAGGTCGATGGCGCTCATGGCGATCAGCGCCGCGCACAGCACGAATGCAGCAAGCGCCTTGCCCGTGGGACCAAACGCGAGCAGCGCAGCGACGGCGCAAGCGGCGCTGGCGATCTCGATGGCCGGATAGCGAGCGCTCACCCGCGCATGACAGTGCGAGCAGCGGCCGCGCAGCGCGAGCCAGCTGACGAGCGGAATGTTTTCCCACGCGCGCAGGACGTGGCCGCAATGCGGGCACGCGCTGCGCGGCAGCCAGAGGTTGTAGCGCGCGGGCAGGCCGTCGTCGGCGAACAGTTCGGCGGATGCGTCGGCGGATGTGTCGGTGGACGTTGCGGCGTGGCCGAGTGCATCGGCGGCATCGGCGCGCCATGCGCGTTCGAGCATGATCGGCAGACGATGGATCACGACGTTCAGGAAGCTGCCGACGACGAGGCCGATGACGATCGCGAAGCCCATCAGCACGCCTTGCGGCAAGAGCGTGAGGGCGGCGGTGAAGGGCAGCGCGGACGAAGCCGCATCGGCGGATGCAAGGGAGACGGGCATGAGTGGGGGAACCGTAATCTGGCAGCGATGCTACACCACGTTGCCCAGTTGAATGATGGGAAGATACATCGCGACCACGAGGCCGCCGACCAGCGCGCCGAGCACGACGATGACGAGCGGTTCGCACAGGCTCGCGACGAGCGCAATTCTTTCGTCCACCTGACGGTCGGCGAGCGCGGCGACGTCGAGCAGCATGGCGTCGAGCGCGCCCGATTCCTCGGCGACCGCGACCGGCTGGATCACGTCGAGCGGAAAGCAGCCCGCCGCGCGCATCGAGGCGGCGAGCCGTTCGCCGTGCCGCAGACGTGCGCTGATGCCCGCGCTCGCACGGTCGAAGAAGGCGTTGCCGCTCGCGTGCGTGAGCGAGTCGAAGGCGTCGGCGAGCGGCGTGCCGGCGGCGAGCAAGGTGCCGAGCGCACGGCTCCAGCGCGCCGCGCACAAGGTAGTGAGCAGCGCGCCGACGAACGGCATACCGAGCACGATGCGCCCGAACGCGAGACGCGCGGCTTCGGAGCGGCGCAACAGCACGTGCGCGCCAAACGCGCCTGCGCATGCGCACGCGGCGGCGGGCACGCTCCAGCGCGCGGCGGCGGCCGAGAGCATCAGCACGAACTGCGTGGGCGCGGGCAGCGCGGCGCCGAAGCCGTCGAAGATCTGCTTGAACGTCGGCACGACCCAGATCAGCAGCGCGGCGGTGATGGCGACCGCGAACAGCAGCACGGCGACGGGATAGGTCAGCGCGGCGCGGACCTTCGCGCGTTGCGCCGCGCCGCGCTCGCGGTCGTCGGCGATGCGCGCGAGTACGGCGGCGAGCGCGCCCGACGCCTCACCCACGGCGACGAGCTGGCAATACAGTTGGCCGAAACGCGACGGATGCCGCGCAAGCGAATCGGCGAAACGCGTGCCCGCGAGAATGTCGCGCGCGAGCGCGGCGGCGATGCGCGGCATGCCGTGCGGGCCCGGCGATTGCGCGAGCAGTTCGAGCGAGCCTGCAAGCGGCAGGCCCGCGCGCAGCAGACTCGCGAGTTGACGCGTGAAGCGCGTGACGTCGGCGTGATTCGCGCGCGGCTTCGGTGCGGGACCGCGCCGCACGATGGCGGTCGCCGCGATGCGTTCGTGCTTGAGCTTGAGACGCACGGCGGCGGCATCGAATGCGATCAACGAGCCGCGCCGAGGTGATCCGTGTGCGTCGAGGCCGCGCCACGCGAAGCGCGAGTCGGTCGTAGGCGCCGGGACGTGGCGGGCATTCATGGCGTATCCGTCGCGGCCAGGGCTTCGGCGAGACTCGTGGTGCCGTCGCGCACGCGTGCGAGCGCGGCGTCGCGCAACGTGGCGACGCCTTCGGCGCGCGCCTGCCGCGCGATATCGTGCGCGCTGCGCTTCGCCACGATCATCTCGCGCATGGCCGCGCTCACCGGCATGACTTCGTGAATACCTACGCGCCCGCGATAACCGATGCCGTGACACGCCTCGCAACCGCGCGCCACGAATACCGACGAACTCAAGGGTGAATTCGATGCGCGCGCATCGTCTTCGAGACCGGCCGCGCGCAACGTCGCTGCTGACTCGTCCGATGGCACGCGGCACTGCGGACACAGCCGCCGCACGAGCCGCTGCGCCGTGACGAGCCGCAGCGCGGCGGCGAGGTTGTATGGTTCCACGCCGATGTCGATGAGCCGCGCGACGGCGGCGGGCGCGTCGTTCGTATGCAGCGTGGAGAGCACGAGGTGGCCGGTTTGCGCCGCTTTCACCGCGACGCTGGCGGTCTCCTCGTCGCGGATCTCGCCGATCATGATCACGTCCGGGTCTTGCCGCAGCAAGGCGCGCAGCGCGAGCGCGAAGGTCAGTCCGGCTTTCTCGCGCACGTTGACCTGATTGATGCCCGCGAGCTGGATCTCGGCGGGATCTTCCACGGAGCAGAGATTGCGCGAAGCGTCGTTGAGCCGTTGCAGAAAGCAGTAGAGCGACAGTGTTTTGCCGCTGCCCGTGGGGCCGGTCACCAGCACGAGTCCATGCGGTGCGGCGATGGCCGCGCCAAGTGTGTGCTGCTGCGCCTCGTCGAGACCGAGCGCGGCGAGCGAGAGATCGGCGGGCAGTGCTTCGAGCCGCCGCAGCACCAGCTTTTCTCCGTGCAGCGTAGGCAGCGAATTCACTCGATAGTCCTCGGCGGACGCGTGCTGTGCGAGCGGTGCAAGCCTGAGCCTGCCATCCTGGGGAATGCGCCGCTCGGCGATGTCCATGCGCGCGAGCACTTTCACGCGCGTGATGAACGCGTCGCGCAGATGCGCGGGCGGCCTGGCGATGTCGTGCAGGACGCCGTCGATGCGCACGCGAATGCGCCAGCCCTGTTCGAGCGGCTCGACGTGCAGATCGGAGGCGTTGCGGCGCGCGGCTTCGCGCAGCGTGTCGGCGAGCAGGCGTACGGCGGGGGCGTCGTCGAGCGCGGCGGCGGGAGACGGCGTGTTCAGCGATGCGCGCGCGCCGCCGCCGCCGCCGCTGTTGCTGCTGGATAAGCCTTCGGCGGCCAGTGCGTGCGAACGATCAGGAATGGAAAACATCGAGAACCGGCCCGAAGCCGCCGTGAGTGTGACGGCTTCATGATCGGCTGGCGCGACCACGCGCGCCACTCAGCCGAACGGCTAACGTCTAACGTCCGGGCAGCAGCTTCTTCGCCTTGTCGAGCGGGCCCGCGCGGCCCTTGCTGGGTTTGGTGCCCGGCTTGAAGAGTTTGACGGTGCGCACCGCCTGATCGTCGCTGCGCAGCACTTCGAGCTTCACGTCGCCGATCTGCAGGCACACGTCGCCTTCAGGAATCTCTTCGAGCACTTCGAGGATCAGCCCGTTGAGCGTCTTCGGGCCGTCGGTCGGCAGCTTGATCTGCAGCCAGCGGTTGAGTTCGCGCAGCGGCATGCTGCCCGGCACGATGCATTCGCCTTCGTCGTTCCAGCCGCCGCGCCCGGTGCCGCTGCGCGGCATCGTCGTCGTGAATTCGCCGATCAATTCTTCGATGATGTCTTCCGGCGTGACGAGCCCTTCGAGCTCGCCGTACTCGTTCACGACCAGCGCGATGCGGTGACGGCTTTCCTGGAAGTACTGAAGTTGCTGGAACACGGCCGTGCCGGTCGGCACGAAGTAGGGCTCGGCGAGCAGTTCGCGCAGCGTCTCGCGCTCGAAATCCTGGTTATGCAGCGCGGCGAGCGTCTTGCGCACGTGCAGCACGCCGAGCACGCGGTCGATGTCGCCTTGATAGACGATCAGCTTGTTGTGATAGCAGGTCTCGAGCTGATGCAGGATGTCTTCGAGCGGCGCGTCGTAGTCGAGCGCTTCGATGCGCCGGCGCGGAATCATCACGTCGTCGACGGTGATGTTTTCGAGGTCGAACAGATTCAGCAGGATGCTGCGGTGCTTGGTCGGCATGAAGCTGCCCGATTCGAGCACGATGGTGCGCAGTTCCTCGGTCGAGAGGCGCTGGTCGCGCGCCTTGTGCGTGTTGATGTGCAGCACGCGCAGGATGGCGTTCGCGAAACCGTTCACGAACCAGATCACGGGCTTGGTCACGCGCATCAGCGGCGCGATCAGCAGGCTCGCGGGCAGCGCGATCTTCTCGGGAAAGGTGGCGCCGACGATCTTCGGCGTGATTTCCGCGAACACGATGATCAGAAACGCGACGATGCCGGTGGCGACCGACAGCACCAGATTGTCGTGGCCGAACGTGTGCAGCGCGATCGAGGTGGTGAGCACCGGAATGATCGTGTTGAACAGATTGTTGCCGATCAGGATGACCGAGAGCAGCAGGTCAGGGCGGACGAGCAGCTTCTGGGTAGTCTTCGCGCCGAGCGCGCCGTGGCTCGCGAGATATTTGAGCCGATGGCGGTTGAGCGCCATCATCGCCGTTTCGGAGATGGAGAAGAAGCTGGAACAGATGAGCAGGACGAAAACGGCGCAAATCTGCGCCCATAAGGGAAGGTGGTCCACGCTTGGAGACAGTGAGGGGAGCGGATGGGGAAACTATAACAGAGGGTGCGCGCGCCAAATTCGCGCCGGGCGGGTGCTTGTCGCCACGTTGGCCGTTGGGATAAGACGTTCAGGTCTGCGAGGCCGATGTGGCCAGATGCAGGCAGTGCGCAGCGCACGCACGAAAAAAGGACGAAAAAAAACCGCACAACGTTGTGTGCGGTTTTTTTTGAAATTCTGGTCGGGGTGAGAGGATTCGAACCTCCGGCCTCTACGTCCCGAACGTAGCGCTCTACCAGGCTAAGCTACACCCCGAATTTTTACTGCCAGAACTCTTCGATCTGCTTCGTCTTGTTCAAGACTGGCGCGTCGTCGAGTAAGAACATAATTCTAGCAGGCTCTCTTTGTATTGGGAAGAGGGAAATGAAGAAATTGCATCGGCGGCTGCTTGAGCCTCGGCTTTCGCGCATTGCAGCGTGTGATCGAGCGCGCCCGAACGCGTGATTGCCGCGAAGATTTCGTCGAAGCGCGTGGTGCCGCCTTGCTCGATCGCCTCGCGTGCGAGCGCCGCTTCCGCGGGCGTGCCGTGCTCGATCAGCCAGATCAGCGGCAGGGTGGGCTTGCCTTCGCGTAGGTCGTCGCCGGCGTTCTTGCCCATCGATTCGGGCGTGCCCGTGTAGTCGAGCCAGTCGTCCATGATCTGGAACGCCGTGCCGATGCGCCGGCCGTATTCCGCCGCCGCTTCTTCCGTGCGCGCGTCGGCGCCCGAGAGCACCGCGCCCAACTGCGCCGCCGCCTCGAACAGCTTCGCCGTCTTGTAGCGGATCACCTGCATGTAGCGTGTGGTGTCCACGTCGGCATCATGCATGTTCAGGAGTTGCAGCACTTCTCCTTCGGAAATGATCGTGGTGGCCTGCGAGAGGATTTCCATCACGCGCATCTTGCCCACGCCCACCATCATCTCGAACGAGCGCGAATACAGATAGTCGCCCACGAGCACGCTCGCCGCGTTGCCGAACAGCGCGTTGGCCGTCTGGCGGCCGCGCCGCAGGTCCGATTCGTCGACGACGTCGTCGTGCAGCAGCGTGGCCGTATGGATGAACTCGACCACCGCCGCGAGCGTATGCCGCTGCGGGCCGCGGTCGCCGAGCGCGCCGGCCACGAGCAGCAGCAGCGCCGGACGCAGCCGCTTGCCGCCCGCACTGATGATGTACTCGGAGATCTGATTGATCAGCATCACCTCGGACGCCAGACTCTGCCGGATGACACGGTTCACCTGCTCCATGTCGCTGGCGATGGGGGCAAGCAGGGTGGCTGCGCTGGGGGAGGGGGTGGCAGTGGACGACATGATGGCAAATAGGTGTAGTGCCGCGGATTATAAGGCGAATCGGCCAGATGCCGGACGCTCCCCTGCCGTCCGGCCAGGGTTTTGGCCGCGCTTTCGTCGATGCTTCCCTCTATTCGGAGCCCATGCGGTGGAGCGCCTGGGCGGGGCTGGCGGGTCTCGCGGGTGACGTTCAAGCGGCGCTCAGACAAGGCTGGAGCGGCTCGCGCGGGTTTTCGGCGGGTTGTCAACGCGCGCGTCAAACCTTTTGACCGTGCAGCTAACTCTATGTATAATCTAAGGTTTCGGGCGCGCAGTGCGTCTGAAAAGATATTTTAGAGTGAGGTTCTCAATGTACGCGGTCATAAAAACCGGCGGCAAGCAGTACAAGGTTGCTGTTGGCGAAAAACTTAAAGTAGAACAGATACCGGCTGACATTGACGCAGAAATCACGCTCGACCAGGTTCTCGCAGTGGGCGAAGGCGAATCGATTAAGTTCGGTACGCCGCTGGTCAGTGGGGCTTCCGTCAAGGCCACCGTTGTGTCGCAAGGCCGACACGCCAAAGTGACCATCTTCAAGATGCGTCGCCGGAAGCACTACCAGAAGCATGGCGGCCACCGCCAGAACTACACCGAACTGCGCATCGACGCGATCAACGCGTAAGCGCACGCAGGTAAAGGAGCAAACAAATGGCACACAAAAAGGCAGGCGGGTCGTCACGTAACGGCCGCGACTCAGAGTCGAAACGACTTGGCGTCAAGGTGTTCGGCGGCCAGGCGATCCTCGCAGGCGGCATCATCGTTCGCCAGCGCGGCACGCGTATGCACCCGGGCCTGAACGTCGGCATCGGCAAGGACCACACGCTCTTCGCGCTGGTCGACGGCCATGTCGCGTTCACGACCAAGGGCGCTGCGAACAAGCACACGGTCAACGTCGTTCCGGCAGCGGCCTAAGTTCTAGTCCGCTCGCAATCGACGCAAGGAAGGCCCCGCGAAGTTTGCGGGGCCTTTTGTTTATCTGTTGCTTTATCTGGGTTTCGATCCAGATCGCCAATCACGAACGTGCCTGGCGCCTGTCGGCTTCCACCGGCCATTCGGCCAGGTGGGCAAGCACGGCGACGGCGCGCACAATACATTGGCAAAATAACGACACTCACCGAATACGGGACGGAGTAACGCATGAAGTTCATTGACGAAGCGAAGATCGAAGTCATCGCCGGCGATGGGGGCGATGGCAGCGCGTCGATGCGGCGCGAGAAGTTCGTCCCGTTCGGCGGGCCGGACGGCGGCGACGGCGGGCGAGGCGGCAGCGTCTACGCCGTCGGCGACCGCAATATCAATACGCTGATCGACTACCGCTATACGAAGAAGCATCTGGCGCGCAACGGCGAAAACGGCCGTGGCGCCGACTGCTACGGCAAGGGCGGCGACGACATCACGCTGCGCATGCCGGTCGGCACGGTCATCAGCGACATGGACACGGGCGAGCTGATCGCCGACCTCACCGAGCACGACCAGAGCGTCATGGTCGCGAAGGGCGGCGCGGGCGGCCTCGGCAACCTGCATTTCAAGTCGTCCACGAACCGCGCGCCGCGCCAGAAGACTGACGGCAAGCCCGGCGAGCGCCGCATGCTCAAGCTCGAGCTGAAGGTGCTGGCCGACGTCGGCCTGCTCGGCATGCCGAACGCGGGCAAGTCCACGTTCATTTCCTCGGTCTCGAACGCCAAGCCGAAGATCGCCGACTACCCGTTCACCACGCTCGCGCCGAACCTCGGCGTGGTGCGCGTGGGTCCGAGCAAGAGCTTCGTGATCGCCGACATTCCGGGCCTGATCGAAGGCGCGGCGGAAGGCGCGGGCCTCGGTCACCAGTTCCTGCGCCATCTGCAGCGCACGAACCTGCTGCTGCATCTTGTCGACATGGCGCCGTTCGACGACAGCGTCGACCCGGTCGCGGAAGCGAAAGCCATCGTCGAGGAACTGCGCAAGTACGACGAGACGCTGTTCGACAAGCCGCGCTGGCTCGTGCTCAACAAGCTCGATATGGTGCCGGAAGACGAGCGTGCCGCGCGCATCGCCGACTTCGTGGAACGTTTCGAGTGGGACGGCCCGGTGTTCGAGATTTCGGCGCTCACGGGGCAGGGCTGCGAGAATCTTTGCTACGCGATTTACGACTACGTCTCCGAGCATTCGGACGCGCGTCGCGCCGAGGAAGCGGAAGATCTCGCCTCCGACGTGCGCTTCCGCGGCAGCGAGGGCGCGGCGCCCGACGCCGGTCAGCCGCAGGAGTAATTCGCGGTCATTCGCAGTTCAAGCCGGCGCGCAGGCCGCGCCGGCCGCTTCACGCGTCATCAAGTCAATTGGGAGACCGCGCAGCATGCGTTCCGTCATCGCCGATTCCCGGCGTCTGGTAGTGAAAGTCGGTTCGAGCCTCGTCACCAACGACGGCCGTGGGCTCGATCATGCGGCCATCGGCCGCTGGGCCGCGCAGATCGCGGCGCTGCGCGCGCAGGGCAAGGAAGTCGTGCTCGTGAGTTCGGGCGCGATCGCCGAAGGCATGCAGCGTCTCGGCTGGAGCAAGCGTCCGCGTGAGATCGACGAATTGCAGGCGGCTGCGGCGGTCGGGCAGATGGGGCTCGCGCAGGTCTACGAAAGCCGTTTCTCCGAACACGACATCCGCACGGCGCAGATCCTGCTCACGCATGCCGACCTCGCCGACCGCGAGCGCTATCTGAACGCGCGCTCGACGCTGCTCACGCTGCTGCGTCTGGGCGTCGTGCCGATCATCAACGAGAACGACACCGTGGTCACCGACGAGATCAAGTTCGGCGACAACGACACGCTGGGCGCGCTCGTGGCGAACCTGATCGAAGGCGACGCGCTCGTCATCCTCACCGATCAAAGCGGTCTGTATACGGCCGATCCGCGCAAGGACCCGACCGCGACGCTCGTGCAGGAAGCCGACGCGGGCAAGCCCGAGCTCGAAGCCATGGCGGGCGGCGCGGGGTCGAGCATCGGGCGCGGCGGCATGCTCACCAAGATTCTCGCGGCCAAGCGCGCGGCGCATAGCGGCGCGAACACGGTCATCGCGAGCGGCCGCGAGGAGCAGGTGCTGGTGCGGCTCGCGTCGGGCGAGGCAATCGGCACGCAACTCATCGCGCGCACCGCGCGCATGGCCGCGCGCAAGCAGTGGATGGCCGACCATCTTCAGGTGCGCGGCCACGTGGTGATCGACGACGGTGCGGTGCAGAAGCTCACCGCCGACGGCAAGAGCCTGCTGCCCATCGGCGTGACCGGCGTGCAGGGCGCGTTCGCGCGCGGCGAGGTCATCGCGTGTCTGAACGCCGAAGGCCGCGAGGTCGCGCGCGGGCTCACGAACTACAGCAGCGCCGAAACCAAGCTCATCCAGCGTCACGCGAGCAGCGAGATCGAAGGCGTGCTCGGCTACATGCTGGAGCCCGAGCTGATCCATCGCGACAATCTCGTGCTGATCTGAGCGTCTGCCGCCTGAAGCGGCATCGAGACGCACCAAGACGCACCAAGACGCACCAAGACGAAAAAAAGCCGCAACGGTCATCGACCCTTGCGGCTTTTTTCTTTGCGCCGCCGCTCGGGCGAGCGGCCGGGGCGAAGGATGGTGACGTCTGGCGAGGCGCCGCGATCAGCGCACGAGCGTCGACTGCGTGCGGCCGAAGCGGATGTTCTCGACGATGGTCGAAGCCTTCGCGATCGGCATCTTGTTCGCGCAGAAGTAATCCTGATACAGCGCCGAGCGGTACGCGTTGAGCGTGCCGTTCTCGATGCGCGACCAGTCGTTCGCGACGGTCTGGTCCCAGCCGTTGTGATCGGCGTTCAGGCTCGCGTAGAGACGCCACTCGTAGGTGTCGCAGCGAATGCCTTCGTAGTTGATGTTGCGCGCGCCGCTCTGGCTCGTGATGACGATGGTGTAGCGCACCACGCCGTCGTTGCCCACCGTGAGCGAAGCCGGGTCGATGGCGAACTTGAGCGGCGTGTTGTTCGACACGTCGAACGTCAGCAACTGGGTGCCCGCCTGCGGCAACGCCGGCAATCCTGCGAGCTTGTCTTCCTGCCAGTCGCCCTTGCGGTCGAGCAGATAGGTGAACGCGCTGTCGTCCTTGTTGGTGGGGCCGGAGCTGCCGCAACCGGCCAGCAGGACGCTACTTGCGGCCGCGGCGCACACCGCGGCAAGAGCCATTCGTTTCAAATTGGTTTTCCTTCGATGCTCCGGCGCTGGGCGCACGAATGCGCGGCGCCGCGAATGCGGACCGGCCGATGGCGCGCTGCGCATTTTGCCAGGGGCTTACGCAGCGCGAACAGGGCCGTTCCGGGCGTTCAGTGCGCCGCCACGAGAGATGATTCGCGTGACTGTGTTACTCGTGCTCGTCCGGCGCAGGCACGATGATACTCTCCGCCTCCACCGTGCCGCAGTCGCGCTCCATGACCGCGCGCACCTCGACCACCTCGGTCTCGATGTACGAGGGCTCGATCTGCACCGCCTGGGCGTGCGCCGACGTCACGATGCGCGGGTAGCGCACCTCGTGCATATGCCCGTGCGGACCGGCGCTGCGTTCCACACGCGGCGCAGCGGGCCGCCGCAGAAAACGCGACAGCTCCGTTAGCGCCAGTTGATAGACGTCACGCTTGAACTCGATGACCGCTTCGAGCGGCACCCAGTATTCATTCCAGCGCCACGCATCGAACTCGGGATGCTCCGTTGCCCGCAGGCAGATATCGCAGTCGCGCCCGACCATGCGCAGCAGAAACCAGATCTGTTTCTGACCGCGATAATGGCCGCGCACTTCGCGCTTGATGAACTTGTCCGGCACCTCATAACGCAACCAGTCGCGTGTGCGACCGATGATCTTGACGTGCTCAGGATGCAGACCGGTTTCTTCGTGCAACTCCCTAAACATTGCCTGCATGGGGGTCTCACCATACTTGATGCCCCCTTGCGGAAACTGCCAGGAATGTTCGCGAACCCGTTTGCCCCAAAACACCTCGTTTCGCGCGTTCAAGAGGATGATGCCGACGTTCGGGCGAAACCCCTCACGATCCAGCATACAACCACCTTCGAATCCTTTAAAATTGCTTTGATTATAAACAGATAACGGTCCTCACGCACCCGACGGCCAGAATATCGGACCGATTTGCCGCGATTGCGCAAAAGCGCCCTGGCGGCGCGATCGGCGCCGAACCTGGCGGGCGTCATCGGTGCGGCGCACGGCGCGTTGTCATAATGGCGGTTTCCTGAACTCCACCGTTGGTCTCTCTTCGGGCGGTCCGCACTGGCCGCCGCTTTTGGAAAATCTGAATGAAAGCCTCCCGTTTCTTTATCGGCACCCTGAAGGAAGCGCCGGCTGACGCCGAAATCGTCAGCCACAAGTTGATGGTCCGCGCGGGCATGATCCGCCGCGTCGCGGGCGGCATCTACAACTATCTGCCGATCGGCCTGCGCTCGATCCGCAAGGTCGAGCAGATCGTGCGCGAGGAAATGAACCGCGCGGGCGCCATCGAACTGCTGATGCCGGCGGTGCAGCCGGCCGAGCTCTGGCAGGAATCGGGTCGCTGGGAACAATACGGGCCAGAACTGCTGCGTTTCAAGGACCGTAAGCAAAGCGATTTCGTGATGGGGCCGACGCACGAAGAAGTCGTCACCGACATCGCGCGCAATCAGATCAAGAGCTATCGTCAGTTGCCGGTGAACTTCTATCAGGTGCAGACGAAGTTCCGCGACGAAATCCGTCCCCGTTTCGGCGTGATGCGCGGCCGCGAATTCATCATGAAGGACGCGTATTCGTTCGATAAGGACGTCGACGGCCTGAAGCTCTCGTACCAGAAGATGTACGACGCCTACGTGCGCATCTTCACGCGCCTCGGTCTCGATTTCCGCGCGGTCGTGGCCGACAACGGCTCGATCGGCGGCAGCGGCTCGCACGAATTCCACGTGATCGCGGAAACCGGCGAAGACGACATCGCCTATTGCCCGAGCTCGGAATTCGCCGCCAACGTCGAAGCGACCGACGCGCTGCCGCTGATCGCCACGCGCGGCGCGGCGAGCGAAGCGCTCACGAAGACCTCGACGCCCGGCGCGGCGAAGTGCGAGGCCGTGGCCGAACTGCTCGGCATGCCGCTCGACCGCACCATCAAGTCGATCGTGCTCGCGACGGACAACGAAGGCGCCGAGCCCACCATCTGGCTGCTGATGCTGCGCGGCGACCACTCGCTCAACGAGATCAAGGTCGGCAAGCTCGAAGGCCTGAAGGGTTTCCGCTTCGCGACCGAAGCCGAGATCGTCGAGTGGTTCGGCACGCCGCCGGGCTACCTCGGTCCGCTCAACACGAAGAAGCCGGTCAAGGTGGTCGCCGACTCGACGGTCGCGAACATGAGCGACTTCGTCGTGGGCTCGAACGAAGTGGACTTCCACACGACGGGCGTGAACTGGGGCCGCGATCTGCCGGAACCGGTCGTCGCCGACATCCGCAACGTGCAGAAGGGCGACCCGTCGCCGGACGGCAAGGGCGTGCTCGACATCTGCCGCGGCATCGAAGTGGGCCACGTGTTCCAGTTGGGCACCAAGTACTCGGAAGCGATGAGCGCGACGTACCTCGCCGAAAACGGCAAGCCCGCGCCGATGCAGATGGGCTGCTACGGCATCGGCATCACGCGTATCCTGGGCGCCGCGATCGAGCAGAACTTCGACGACAAGGGCATCATCTGGCCGGAATCGATCGCTCCGTTCCAGGTGGTCGTGTGCCCGATGGGCATGGACCGCAGCGAACTCGTGCGCGAGCACGCCGAGCGCGTCTATAACGAACTGGTCGCAGCGGGCGTGGACGTGATTCTCGACGACCGCGGCGAGCGTCCGGGCGTGATGTTCGCCGACTGGGAACTGATCGGCGTGCCGCATCGTCTCGTGATCGGCGATCGTGGTCTGAAGGACGGCAAGATCGAGTATCAGGGCCGCCGCGACACCGAAGCGACGCTGCTGCCGGCCGAAGAGGCCGCGCAGACGGTGGCGCAGAAGATCGCCGCCGCGCTGGCTGTTTGATGCGCGACGTCGTTCACCTCGGCTAAAGGAGCGCCGCGAGCGTGGAATACAGTTTCCTGTCCGCGACGGTCCTGCTGCTGCTGATCACCGATCCGCTCGGCAACATTCCGTTGTTCATCGGCTGTCTGCGCGGTGTGGCGCGGGAGCGCCGGGCGGTGGTGATCCTGCGCGAAGTGGCGATCGCGTTCGTGATCCTGCTCGTCTTCATGGTGGCCGGCAACGGCTTCCTGCGGATGATGGGGCTCACGGACACGTCGCTGCGCATCGGCGGCGGCATCGTGCTGTTTCTGATCGCGCTGCGCATGATCTTCCCGCATCCGGGCGGTCCGTTCGGCGCGGGCGACAAGGGCGGCGAGCCGCTCATCGTGCCGCTCGCGATTCCCGCGCTCGCGGGGCCGTCGGCGCTCGCGACCGTCATGCTGCTCACGTCGCAGGCGCCGGGCAAGCTGTTCGAGTGGATCGGCGCGCTGATCGTGACGATGGCGATCTGCGCGTTCGTGCTGGTGCTCGCGGAGCGCATCCAGCAACTGCTCGGCGAGCGCGTGGTCACGGCCTTCGAGCGCTTGATGGGCCTCGTGCTGGTGGCGATTTCGGTCGAGATGATCCTCGCGGGCATCGCCGCGTTCGTGCATCACCTCTGACGCCGCGTTCTTCGACAGCAAGCTGTCGCAGGCAACAAAAAAGCCGCTTCGAACGAAGCGGCTTTTTTTATCGGCGTGGCCCGCGCTTACGCGCCTTCGGTCAGCGCGCGAATCGTCGGCAGGTTGCGCCAGTAACCCTTGGCGTCCATGCCGCAGCCGAACACATAGCGGTCCGGCACCGAAAAACCGCAGTAGTCCGGGTGCAGCGGCTTGGCCTTCGGAATGATCTTCTCGCACAGCACGGCCGAGAGGAAGCGCTTCGCGCCCATGTCCATGATGCGGTCGCGGATCGCGGCCATGGTCTCGCCTTCGTCGAGGATGTCGTCGAGCACGAGCACGACGCGGTCCTTGACCGACTCACGCGGCGCCACGCGCCACTGCATTTCCGCGCTGCCCTTGATGGCGTTGCGGTAGCGCGTGAGGTGGATGTAGTCGAACTCGAGCGGGAAGTCGAGGTGCGGCAGCAGCATGCCGGTGAACACGGCCGCGCCGCCCATCACCGACAGCACGAGCGGGAAGTCCTCGCTGACATCGGCGCGAATGGCTTCGGCCATCCGGCCGATCGACGCATTGACATCGCTCTCCGAAACGATTTCTTCGGAGTGGCGGAAAATATGGAGGGCTTCTTCGCGATTCATGACTCTGGCGGGGCAGTGGCTGTAGCTATTCAGTGTGGAAAATAACGACGGCGCGCGCTACAGCAAAAACCCGCGCTTCATTGTCCAGCTCGCGCGCCGCGTCGTGTTGGGCCGCGTGCGCACTACGCCGCGCGGCCCGCCAATCGTGACGATTCGATTAGCGCATGCCGGGCATCATGCCCTTCATGCCGCGCATCATCTTCTGCAGATTGCCGCCCTTGAGCTTCTTCATCATGGTGCGCATCTGGTCGTACTGGTTCAGCAGGCGATTGACTTCCTGCACCTGCACGCCCGCGCCCGCCGCGATACGGCGCTTGCGCGTGGCCTTGATCAGATCGGGCTTGGCGCGCTCCTGCGCGGTCATCGAATTGATGATGCCTTCCATGCGGCGCATCTGCTTTTCGGCGACGCCCATGTCGGCGCCCGAGGCCGCCTGCTGGAACTGCGCGGGCAGCTTGTCCATGAGCGACGAGAGGCCGCCCATTTTCTTCATCTGCGAAAGCTGCGCGCGGAAATCGTTGAGGTCGAAGTCGCCGCCTTTCTTGACCTTGTCGGCGAGCTTCTGCGCGGCTTGCACGTCCACGCCGCGCTGCGCTTCCTCGACGAGGGCGAGAATGTCGCCCATGCCGAGAATACGGTTGGCCATACGGTCGGGGTGGAACACTTCCAGACCGTCGAGCTTTTCCGCGACGCCGACGAACTTGATCGGCTTGCCCGTGATGTGGCGCACGGAGAGCGCCGCGCCGCCGCGCGAGTCGCCGTCGAGCTTGGTGAGCACGACGCCGGTGAGCGGCAGGGCGTCGTTGAACGCCTTCGCGGTGTTGACCGCGTCCTGGCCGAGCATGGCGTCGACCACGAACAGCGTTTCAGCGGGCTTGAGGTACGAGTGCAGCGCGCTGATCTCGTTCATCATGGCCTCGTCGATACCGAGGCGGCCGGCCGTGTCGACGAGCAGCACGTCGTGATAGTGGCGCTTGGCCCAGTCGACCGCCGCAGCGGCGATCTCGACGGGCTTCTGGTCCGGCTGCGAAGGGAAGAAGTCGGCGCCGACCTGTTCCGTCACCGTCTTCAGCTGCGCGATAGCAGCGGGGCGGTAGATGTCGCATGAAACGGTCAGGACCTTCTTTTTGTACTTCTCGCGCAGCAGCTTGGCGAGCTTGCCGGTCGTGGTGGTTTTACCCGCGCCCTGCAAACCGGCCATCAGGATGACGGCGGGCGGCGTGACGTTGAGGTTCAGCTCGGCGGCCTTGCCTTCGTAGTCGCCGCCGATCACGGCGGTCAGCTCGCGCTGCACCACGCCGACGAGCGCCTGGCCCGGCGACAGGCTGCTGATCACTTCCTCGCCGAGCGCCTTTTCCTTCACCTTGGCGATGAATTCGCGCACGACGGGCAGCGCCACGTCCGCTTCCAGCAGCGCGAGACGTACCTCGCGCAGCATGTCCTGCGTATTGGCTTCGGTCAGCCGGGCTTCGCCGCGCAGCGTCTTGACGACGCGCGCCATCCGTTGAGTGAGATTGTCGAGCATGGGGAGGCGGTGAGCAGTGCGGCTCCCGAACGTCGCGCGTGGCGCAGGAATGCGGCAAATTGCCGGGTTCCGTCGCCGCTTTATCACGCTGCGTCGTGGAAAGGGGGCCTATAGTAAACTTCGAACATGGATATTGTACTGTATGCCCTCACCGTGCTCCTGTACGGCGGATTGTGCGCCGCCGACTGGCATGCACTGCGGCGCGCCGGCGCGCCGCCGCTCCTCGGCAGCGTGCCGCCGGTCCCGGTGACGGTCGGCCCGCGCGCGCGCAGCTTCGGCGTGCTCTCGCGCTCGCTGCTGTTCGTCGCGCTCGCGGCGCACGGCGTCTTGCTGCACATGACGATCTTCCCCGCCCACGAGATGATCTTCGGCTTCGCGTTCGCGTTGTCGGCGATGTTCTGGCTCGGCGCGGTGATCTACTGGATCGAGAGCTTTTTCTTCGCGCTCGACGGCCTGCGCCTGCTGCTGCTGCCGCTCGCGGCGCTCGCCGCGATCCTGCCGCTCGTGTTCGGCGGCGTGCGCGTGCTGCCTTACGCCGCCGCGCCGATGTTCAAGCTGCATTTCGTCATCGCCAACGTTGCTTACGGTCTGTTTGCGATCGCTGCGCTGCACGCCGTGCTGATGCTCGCCGTCGAGCGCCGCCTGCACGCGCTCAAGGGCGCGGGTTTTCAGCGCAACGCGGGCAACAAAGGCGGCGGCTGGCTGTCGAACTGGATCGAGACGCTGCCGCCGCTGCTGACGATGGAAAAGCTGCTGTTCCGTCTGATCGGCGCGGGCTTCGTGCTGCTCACGGCCACGCTCGTTTCGGGCATCGTGTTCAGCGAGCAGTTGATCGACCGTCCGCTGTCGCTCGATCACAAGACGGTGTTCGCGTTCCTGTCGTGGCTGATGTTCGGCGCGCTGCTCACCGCGCGCAAGATCTCCGGTTGGCGCGGGCGCTCGGCGCTGCGCTGGGTGATCGCGTCGTTTATCGCGCTGCTGCTCGCGTATGTGGGCAGCCGCTTTGTGTTCGAGGTGCTGCTGCATCGGCAGATCGTTTGACGCCGTGTGAGGCGAGTCGATGCGGTGCGATGTGCTTTCGTTGCCGCGCCATTCCGTGATTGCACCCGAGTCGTGCACGGAGCGGCGCACTGAAACCAGATTGATTCCATGAGACAGATTTTTCTCCTGATCCTGCTGTTCGTCGTCGGGCAGTGGTTCGTCAAGGCGCTGCGCCGTGCGCAGACGCAGTCGCCGCAGTCGCGTCCGGGCGCCGATCCGCGTCAGGCGGGGCAGGGCGGCGCGTGGCGCACGAACGGCGCCAATGGTGCGAACGGTGGCGCCAACGGTTCGAATGGCCCGAACGGTGCGAATGGCGCAAGCGGCCAGGGCGCGTTGCCCGAGCCGATGGTGCGTTGCGCCGAGTGCGGCGTGCACGCGCCGCGCAGCGAGTCGGTGAACGTAGGCGCGCAGTCGTTCTGCAGCGCCGAGCACGCGCGCGTCTACGATGCGCGCAAGTCCGGCCAGGACCGCGCCGCGCGATGAGCGATCACGCGCAGTCTGCTGCATCGCCTGCGTCGTCGTCTGCGTTGACATCGGGTTTCGCGATCGACGCGCAAGGTTGGGCCGATGGCGCGCGCCGCCTGCCGTCGCCGAACTTCGAGGCGCGTCCTGAAGGCGCGACGCCGACGCTCGTCGTCGTGCACAACATCAGCCTGCCGCCCGATACCTTCGGCGGCCCCGAGATCGCCGATTTATTTCTCAATCGCCTCGACTGCGACGCGCATCCGTACTTCGATACGCATCTGCGCGGCGTGCGCGTCTCGGCGCATTTCGTGATCCATCGCGACGGCACGCTCGAACAGTTCGTCTCCTGCGACGAGCGCGCGTGGCACGCGGGCCTCTCGAACTTCTTCGGGCGCGAGCGCTGCAACGACTTCTCGATCGGCATCGAACTCGAAGGCAGCGACACGCAGCCCTTCGAACCCGCGCAATACGCCACGCTCGCGCCGCTCGTGCGCGCGCTCGCGGCGCACTATCCGATCGACGCGCTCGCCGGTCACTCGGACATCGCGCCGGGACGCAAGACCGATCCGGGTCCGCATTTCGACTGGGTGCGTCTGCAGCGCGAGACGCAACTGGGCAACGCGTTCTTTCCCTATCTGCACGCGCGCGCGTGATGTGCGCGCGGCAGTTTCGGCGTCGCCAGCGTCGTCGTGACGCACCGTGACGCGCCAAAGCGCAACTAAACAGTAAGCCTCGGCGACGCGCTAACCGCTGCGTCGCGTGCGGGCTTTCTGACGCAGCGAAACCCTCGTTTCGCCCGAATGCCCGCGCCGTCTGGGCTTCGCGCCAGCGCCTGCCTTGTCAAGACTCCAAGCCGAAAATTAACTCGTTGACCGTCTCGCAAGTTCCACTATACTTCGTACCCGAAGCACGGCTTTACACCATATGTTGTGTTGTTCCGCGGCGCCCCGCTCTCCGAGCACGGCGCCGCACGCATTAGCGGCATAGGAAAAGAACTTTGTGCGGTGCAGTCGGGCGAGAACCGGCGCACCGGCTGTAATCGAGAGAAAAGGTACAGCCAATGATCGCGGCATCCACGATGAAGACCGTCACGCTCTGTGGTTCATCAGCATTGCCGCATCCGGCAGCCTCGCCAGGCTGGCTTTTTGTCTCCGCCCATTCGTCCGCGCACACGGGGGCGCGGCGCCCGTATTAATTCGCGAAATCCTTCGCATATTTCCAGGACCAGGAGCTTTGCACATGCAAACGACCGATAACGTCTCGACCCGGTATGAAGGCGCGCCGGCCGCGCACACGCTGGGTGGTCAGTCGCAGGACGGCCAGGCCAGCGCGGCGCAATACGCCGACCACAAGATCATTCGCCGTAACGGCAGTGTCGTGGGCTTCGAGCCGTCGAAGATCGCCATCGCAATGACCAAGGCGTTCCTGGCCGTCAATGGCGGACAGGGCGCAGCGTCGGCGCGCGTTCGCGAAGTCGTCGAGCAGCTCACGCAGAACGTGGTGCGCGCGCTGGTGCGCAGCCGCCCGAACGGCGGCACGTTCCACATCGAAGACATTCAGGATCAGGTCGAACTCGCGCTGATGCGCGGCGGCGAGCACAACGTCGCGCGTGCCTACGTGCTGTATCGCGAGAAGCGCAACCAGGAACGCGCGCACGCGCCGGAAACGGCAGCGCCCGCTGCGCCTGGCATTAACGTCACCGACAACGGCGTGACGCGTCCGCTCGACATGCACGCACTGCGCGCGCTGATCGTCTCGGCCTGTGAAGGTCTGGGCGACGCCGTGAACGCCGACCCGATCGTCGCGGAAACGGTGAAGAACCTGTACGACGGCGTGCCGATGACGCAGGTCTACGACTCGGCCATCCTCGCCGCCCGCACGATGATCGAAAAGGACCCGGCGTACAGCCAGGTCACGTCGCGGATCCTGCTGCACACGATCCGTCGCGAAATTCTGGAAGAAGAAGTCACGCAAGCCGACATGGCCGTGCGTTACCCCGACTACTTCCCGCAGTTCATCAAGCGCGGCGTCGAAGCAGGCCTGCTCGACGACAAGCTCCAGCAGTTCGACCTCAAGCGTCTGGGCAATGCGCTGAACGCGAACCGCGACCTGCAGTTCGGCTACCTCGGCCTGCAGACGCTGTACGACCGCTACTTCCTGCACGTGCACGGCACGCGCATCGAAATGCCGCAGGCATTCTTCATGCGCGTCGCGATGGGCCTGTCGCTCAACGAGATCGACCGTGAAGCGCGCGCGATCGAGTTCTACAACGTGCTCTCGTCGTTCGACTTCATGTCGTCGACGCCGACGCTGTTCAACTCGGGCACGCACCGCTCGCAGCTCTCGTCGTGCTACCTGACGACGGTCGCCGACGACCTCGACGGCATCTACGAAGCGCTCAAGGACAACGCGCTGCTCTCGAAGTTCGCGGGCGGTCTGGGCAACGACTGGACGCGCGTGCGTGCACTCGGTTCGCACATCAAGGGCACGAACGGCAAGTCGCAAGGCGTGGTCCCGTTCCTGAAGGTCGTGAACGACACGGCCGTCGCGGTCAACCAGGGCGGCAAGCGCAAGGGCGCGGTCTGCGCGTACCTGGAAACGTGGCACCTGGACATCGAAGAATTCCTGGAACTGCGCAAGAACACCGGCGACGATCGCCGCCGCACCCACGACATGAACACGGCGAACTGGATTCCCGATCTGTTCATGAAGCGCGTGATGGAAGGCGGTGACTGGACGCTGTTCTCGCCGTCGACCTGCCCGGATCTGCACGACCTGTTCGGCGCCGATTTCGAAAAGGCTTACGTCGCTTACGAAGAGAAGGCCGCACGCGGCGAGATCAAGCTGTTCAAGAAGCTGCCGGCCGCGCAACTGTGGCGCAAGATGCTGGGCATGCTGTTCGAAACGGGCCACCCGTGGATCACGTTCAAGGATCCGTGCAACGTCCGTTCGCCGCAGCAGCACGTGGGCGTCGTCCACTCGTCGAACCTGTGCACGGAAATCACGCTGAACACCAGCGACAGCGAAATCGCCGTCTGTAACCTGGGCTCGGTGAACCTCGTCGCGCACATGGTCGAACAGGCCGACGGCACGTTCGCGCTCGACCACGAGAAGCTCAAGCGCACCATCAGCGTCGCGATGCGCATGCTCGACAACGTCATCGACATCAACTACTACGCGGTGTCGAAGGCGCGCAACTCGAACCTGAAGCACCGTCCGGTGGGCATGGGCATCATGGGCTTCCAGGACTGCCTGCACGTTCTGCGCACGCCGTTTGCTTCGCAAGAGGCCGTGGAGTTCGCCGACCGCTCGATGGAAGCCGTCTGCTACTACGCGTACTGGGCGTCGACGGAGTTGGCAGCCGAGCGCGGCCGCTACTCGACCTACCGCGGCTCGCTGTGGGATCGCGGCATCCTCCCGCAAGACACGCTCAAGCTGCTCGAGGAAGCACGCGGCGGTTACGTCGAAGTCGACTCGAGCGAGTCGATGGACTGGACGTCGCTGCGCGAGCGCATCGCCACGCACGGCATGCGCAATTCGAACTGCATCGCGATCGCGCCGACCGCGACCATCTCGAACATCATCGGCGTGTCGCCGTGTATCGAGCCGACGTTCCAGAACCTCTATGTGAAGTCGAACCTCTCGGGCGAATTCACGGTGGTGAACGACTACCTCGTGCGTGACCTGAAGTCGCGCGGCCTGTGGGACGAAGTCATGGTCGCCGACCTGAAGTACTTCGACGGCATGCTCTCGCGCATCGACCGCGTGCCGGCCGACCTGCGCGCGGTCTACGCGACGGCGTTCGAAGTCGATCCGACGTGGCTCGTCGAAGCGGCATCGCGTCGTCAGAAGTGGATCGACCAGGCGCAGTCGCTGAACATCTTCATGGCGGGCGCATCGGGCAAGAAGCTCGACGAGATCTACAAGCTCGCATGGCTGCGCGGTCTGAAGACGACGTACTACCTCCGCACGATGGCGGCGACGCACGTCGAGAAGTCGACGGTGGCGCACGGCGCGCTCAACGCAGTGCCGACGGGCGGTTCGAACGGCGGCGGTGCAGCAGGTGGCGCGAACGGCGGTGCGGGTTTCGGCGCGGCCGGCGGCAACGGCGGTTCGGTGATGCAGGCGGCAGCGCCGGAAGCGGCAGTCGAAGCGTCGCCTGAAGCCGAAGGTCCGGTGTGCATGATGCGTCCGGGCGATGCGGGCTTCGAAGAGTGCGAGGCTTGCCAGTAATCGTGATGTGCGTGGCGGCAGCGCAACGGTGCTGCCACGCGACACGCGTCACACGCAGTGAATCGACGCAGTGAATCGACGGCGTGCAGCGAGTACAGACAGTAAACAGTAGTCGATGCCGTCGTCGATGCAAGTCGAAGCAAGTAAAGATGCAAGCGCGGCCCGCGCAATGCGCGCCGCCAGGTTCAGGTGATGGAAAAAAAGGCTTCAGGAATCCCTGGGGTTTTGCCTGAACGCGAAACAGGTCGCGCGAGCCAGAACGCAGCGCGCGGCGCAGCGAACGACAGACCCACGCAGGCAGCGATGTCCGCAGCGCAATAGCAGGTTGGAGTGCAGGTCTGTCGAAGCAGCAGCGAGCGAGTCGTGAAGTGCGTTCGCAGCACGCAGTCGAATGCATCGCGAAGCGATGCGATGCATTCGATGAGGCGCGCGGCGAACCACGTTTTCACACACGCTCTCGATGTCGCGAAGACCCTCGAAGCTCATCGCACATGCGATGTTCGAGCGACGAATACGCGATGCATTCGCACCGCTCACACGCCGCGATCGACACGATGCGATGACAAAGTGTTGTATCGAGGTCGCAACGCGAATCGAAAACAGGATTTTTCGTGTGCGAACCCTTTTATCGCGCATGAAAAGATGGTACAAACCGTTCTAAATTGATGGTGACATTTATGCTCAACTGGGATGACGAGAACACGGCCGTAACTCCGTCGAGCGGTGCGCAGCAGAACGCAATGCGCAACCCCGCTGGCCTGGCTGTCTCTGTTCCCGAAGCGCAGTCCGCACTGCACTTCGCTCCTCAGTCTTCTTCGGCGACCAACATCTTCTCCGCCGACTTCGCAGTCGCACCGCCGCCGCAGGCGCCGGTCTCGACCGAAGCCCGCGTGAATGTCGCCGACAAGCGCATCATCAACGGTCAGACCGACGTGAATCAGTTGGTCCCGTTCAAGTACAAGTGGGCCTGGGAAAAGTACCTGGCCGGTTGTGCGAATCACTGGATGCCGCAGGAAGTGAACATGTCGCGCGACATCGCCCTGTGGAAAGACCCGAATGGTCTGACCGAGGACGAGCGCCGCATCGTGAAGCGCAACCTCGGCTTCTTCGTGACCGCCGACTCCCTCGCCGCCAACAACATCGTGCTCGGTACCTACCGGCACATCACGGCGCCCGAATGCCGCCAGTTCCTGCTGCGCCAGGCATTCGAAGAGGCGATCCACACGCACGCGTACCAGTACATCGTCGAATCGCTCGGTCTGGACGAAGGCGAGATCTTCAATGCGTACCACGAGGTCAAGTCGATCCGCGACAAGGACGAGTTCCTGATCCCGTTCATCACCACGCTGACGGATCCCGCGTTCACGACCGGTACGCTCGAATCCGACCAGACGCTGCTGAAGTCGCTGATCGTGTTCGCCTGCATCATGGAAGGTCTGTTCTTCTATGTGGGCTTCACGCAGATCCTCGCACTCGGCCGCCAGAACAAGATGACCGGCGCCGCCGAGCAGTATCAGTACATTCTGCGCGACGAGTCGATGCACTGTAACTTCGGCATCGACCTGATCAACCAGATCAAGCTCGAGAATCCGCAGCTGTGGACCCCGGCGTTCCGCGCGGAGATCACCGAACTGTTCAAGCAGGCGGTCGACCTCGAGTATCGCTACGCGGAAGACACCATGCCGCGCGGCGTGCTGGGCCTGAACGCATCGATGTTCAAGAGCTATCTGCGCTTCATCTGCAATCGCCGTTGCCAGCAGATCGGTCTCGACGCACTCTTCCCGAACGAAGAAAACCCGTTCCCGTGGATGAGCGAGATGATCGACCTGAAGAAGGAACGCAACTTCTTCGAGACGCGCGTGATCGAATATCAGACGGGCGGTGCGTTGTCCTGGGAGTAATCCGGGCGCACTGCGGCAGTCAGTCTATTGGGGTGGCCGGAGGCCTCGTGCGAGGCCTCGACCGGCATGATGATTAGGAGCAGGAACGCCTGATGCAAAGCGTGCCCGGAGCCCTTGTGGCTCAACCAGGTGCAAGGCACTTTGCGAACCCTTCAGAGGGATGGGCAAACTTCCCCCCGGAAAACGGCGTGGGCCATGTGGCCGGCGCCTTCAACGAACGTTGCCCGGTGTCGGTAGCCGACGCCGGAAAGACTTGGCGCACTGTGTTTTTCAGCACGGTGCGCCTTACCGCATTCATTAGCGTAAGCGCGCGGGATCAGCGTACGCCGATGAATAGCCCGCTTCGAAGCGTGCGCCCTGAGAAGCGTTCGCGGGAAGCGGGTTTTGACGAAGGGTGTAGTTTGAACTGACTCTCATCTGAACCTGAAGGAGAAAAAAATGGCAACTGCCAAGAAGAAGCCGGCGGCCAAGAAAGCCGCAGTGAAGAAGGTTGCAGCCAAGAAGGCAGCACCGGCGAAGAAGGCCGCAGTGAAGAAGGTCGCGGTCAAGAAGGTCGCCGTGAAGAAGGTTGCTGCGAAGAAGGCAGCACCGGCGAAGAAGGCCGCAGCGAAGAAGGTTGCAGCCAAGAAGGTCGCCGTGAAGAAGGTTGCTGCGAAGAAGGCAGCACCGGCGAAGAAGGCCGCAGCGAAGAAAGTTGCCGCCAAGAAAGTCGCGGTGAAGAAGGTCGCAGCGAAGAAGGCTGTTGCCAAGAAGGCGCCGGCGAAGAAGGCCGCTGCTGCCAAGAAGGCTGCGCCTGCGAAGAAGGCTGCTGCCAAGAAGGCCGCGCCTGCGAAGAAGGCTGCGCCTGCCAAGAAGGCTGCCGCGAAGAAGGCTGCCAAGAAGGCGCCTGCGAAGGCTGCCGCTGCTGCGCCTGCTGCGCAACCGGCTGCGCCCGCTGCAACCGTGAAGACGGCGCTGAACCCGGCTGCTGCATGGCCGTTCCCGACGGGCAGCCGCCCGTAAGCTGTACGAGTCGAAGCGCGCGCGGGTCAGCAAGAACGCGCGCTTCGTTGATCGAGCGCCGCCGCGCGACTTGTGCGTTTTGCACGACCGCCGGCGGTGAGCAAGACTCGATCCCAATCCCGTCGACGGATGATTCGCGACGGGATTTTTTTCGTCCGCGCGTTCTGTCGTGGTGATGTATCGATGGTGTATCGACGTCGTGCGCCGCTGCGTTTCGCGCGCGCATGAAAAAAGGCGCATGCACAGGGGAGCACATGCGCCTGAGGTTCCGCAACGAGCACAAGGCACCGTGCGGTACAGGGGAAACCGGTCAATCAATTCATCGTCGAGCGGGCGCGCGTGGCGCGCCGTCTCGTGCAACTCAAGTGCGACTCGTGTGCAGCTAAAGTGCGACTGATGCGTTAGTGCGTATCGTCCGTGCGTATCGTCAGTGCGTAACCCGCGTCACGCCGCCGCTCGAAAGCAGGCGCACGCGCTCGCCGGCCTGGAACACCTCGCCGGTGGACGCTTGCGTGATGGCGCGATAGTCGCCGTTATCCAGACGCACGGTGATCTCGAGGCCATTGTGCATCGCTACGCCGTTCTCCACCGCATTACCGGCCACCGCACCCGCGATGCCGCCGATGATGCCCGTGACGATCGAGCCGCGGCCGCCGCCGATCGCGCTGCCCGCCACGGCGCCCAGCGCGCCGCCGCCGACTGCGCCCAGACCGCTGGGCTGGCCGTTGTTCGAGCTGATCTTCACCGCACGCACGCTTTCCACCGTGGCCATGCGCACCGTGGATTCGCGCTGTGCTTGCGAAGCCGTGTAGACGTCGGCGGAACTGCTGTTATACGCACAACCCGTCATGGCGAGCGTACCCGCGACCATGACGGCCACAATCAGACGACTTGTTGTTCTCATTTCCCGTAGCTCCAATGAGCGCCGCCTGGCGGCGCCCGACTTCATTGCGGCAGTTCGTAGCCGAATGCCGCCTTGAAACGTTCGTTGATCTGCGCCCGAGTGGGCGCGTAGTTCTGCGGCCCTTGATGTTCGATCTTGAGCGCGCCCATCAGGCTCGCGAGACGCCCGGTGGTGGCCCAGCCGAGCTTGTTCTCGATGCCGTAGAGGAGGCCGCCGCGGAACGCGTCGCCGCAACCGGTCGGATCGAGTACCTGCTGCGCCTGCACCGGGGGAATTTCCTCGATGGCGCCGCCATGGTAGATCTGCGAGCCGTGTTCGCCGCGCGTGACGATCAGCGCGTCGACCTTGCTGGCGATTTCCTCGAACGACCAGCCGGTGCGATGGCTCACAAGGTTGGCTTCGTAATCGTTGACCGCAACATAGGTGGCAAGTTCAATCGCGCGACGCAGCGACGCACCATCGAACAGCGGCAGACCCTGGCCCGGATCAAAGACAAACGGGATGCCTGCCTTCGCGAATTGTTCGACGTGCTGGACCATGCCGTCGAAGCCGTCCGGCGCGACGATGCCGAGCTTGACGCCCGGCGCCTCGTCGGCGCGGTTCAGATGCGATTGCATCATCGCGCCCGGGTGGAACGCGGTGATCTGGTTGTTCTCGAGGTCGGTGGTGATCATCGCCTGCGCCGACCATGTGTCGGGCAGCACGCGCACGTGCGCCTTGTTCAGGCCGAGCGTGTCGAGGCGGTCGATGTACGGTTGCGCGTCGGCGCCGCCGAGCGTCGCCATGATGCGCGCGTCGCCGCCCAGCAGGTGCAGCGAGTAAGCGATGTTGCCCGCGCAGCCGCCGAATTCGCGACGCATCGTCGGCACGAGGAAACTCACGTTCAGGATGTGCACCTGCTCGGGCAGGATGTGCTCCCGAAAGCGACCTTCGAAGGTCATGATGTTGTCGTAGGCGAGCGAGCCGCAGATCAGCGTAGCCAAGGCGGGAATTCCTGTAGTGCGTGGTGTGGATGGGGCGGCGCTTGCGCGTGGTTGCGTCTCGCTTGTCGGTCCGTCCCGGCCCGCGCGCGCAGCGCGTCGATCCCTCGGGATCTGGCTGCGCGCGAGCGGGCCGTAGCGGGCGCGCCGCCGCCGGGGATTACTTCAGTGCGGCGAGCGCGGCGTCGTAGTTCGGCTCGTTCTTGATTTCGCTGACGCGCTCGGCGTAGACGACGTTGTCGTTCGCGTCGAGCACGACCACGGCGCGCGCCGTGAGGCCGGTCAGCGGGCCGCTCGTGACGTCCACGCCGTAGGCTTGCGCGAATTCATGGCCGCGGAAGGTCGACGCCGTGACGACGTTTTCGATGCCTTCGGTCGTGCAGAAGCGCGTCGCGGCGAACGGCAGGTCGCCCGAGATCACGAGCACAGCCGTGTTGTCGAGCTTGGCGGCGGCTTCGTTGAACTTGCGCGTCGAGGTGGCGCAGGTCGGCGTGTCGAGGCTCGGCACGATGTTCAGCACCTTGCGCTTGCCGGCGAAGTCGCCGAGCGAGACGGGCTTGAGATCCTTGCCGACGAGCGAGAACGCCGGGGCCTTCTGGCCCGGTGCCGGGAACGTGCCGGCGACGTCGATCGGGTTACCGCCTAGCGTGACTTGACTCATGATGTGCTCTCCGGATTCTGACTGTAGTGGTGAGTGACGCGTCCGGCGAGGCCGGACGCAAGGTGCGCGCGCCCGCGCGAAGGGCAGGCGCTGACGCGTGATTTACGGGTAGAAAATCTCGATGCGGAAATTCGACGCGACGACATTGCCGGTGTCCAGGCGCACGATCATCGTCTGCGTGCTGTGCGCGGGCAGACCGGCTTCGATGCGCGTGCCGGGCGCGGCGTAATCCTGCGGCCACAGCACGCGGCGCACGACGACGTTGTTCTGGCGGTCGAGCAGCGTGAGTTCGAGCGCCGGATACGCGAGCGCGATGTCGAAGCGGTTGCGCAGCGGCACCTTCAGTTCGAGATGATGCGGGTCGTCCACCTGACGCAGATCGGACTGCTGCACTTCGAGTCCGTCGATATCGCGCGGCGGGCTGATGCGGCAGCCGAGCTGCGCGCAGGCCTGCTGATAGAGCGGCTGCGAAGCGGGGACGTAGACCATCACGCTTTCACGTTGCCACCAGAGCAGTTGCGCGGCGAGCACCACGAGCAGCAGGAGCGCGATCAGCGCGCCGACGATGCGCCAGCCTAGGCGGCGCGGCGGTTGCGTGGGCGCTTCGCGCGTCACGGCGAAGGGCTCGCTGCCCTCGCGCGGTTCGAGCGCGGAAAAGGCGGGCGCGGTGGCGGCAGCGGTTGCTTTGGCGCGCGGCGACAGCGACGGTTCGGGATCGGCGGCGAAGGGCGCGGCGGCGGCGTGCGATGCCAGCGAGGGCTCGACGGGCGCGCTCGCGGCCGGGTTGGACGAGGCGAGTCCGGGCTCGGCGCGCGTCCAGCGCGTGGCGGGCGGGAACGGTTCGGCGGCTTCGGGTGCGGATGCCGCAGCGGCCTGTGCTGCCGGTGCAGTTTGCTCAGGCGGAAACTCGCGCGGCAGATACGGCTCGCTAGCCTCGTCCGTGTTTTTCAGTTCGACACCGGGCGTGACGCCGGGCGTCGCGCCTGGCGCAATGCCGGCACGCGGCAGATTCTGCGCGTTGTACTGAAGATGCGGATCGATGCGGCTGTCGGGGACCGGCGCCCACGGATTCCAGCCGGGATTGGCGAAGTCGGGCGCGTGCTGCGCGTTGGGTTCCTGAGCGGCGAAGTTTGCGGCGGGCGCATCCGGCTGCGTCCATGCCTGTGCGTGCGGCTGGTCTTGCGCAACCGGCGGCGCCGCTTCGCTCACGGGCGCTGAGGCAGGCGCGGAAACCGCCGCCGCAGCCGTGGACGCCTGCGACGAACCCGGCGAGGCCAGGCTCGCGGCGATATCGGCGGCAACGGGGACGGCCTGCGAGAAGTCGCCGTTTTCGGGGACCTCGTAGAGGCTGCCCGATGCGTCGAACGCTTCCTGGCAATGGCCGCAGCGCACGAGGCCGCGGCGCGCGGCGAGGTGTGCGGGCTGGATTCGGAAGACGGTTTCGCAGAAGGGACAGCGCGTTGCCAGGAGCATGAGTGCCGTGGAACCGGAAGGTTGGCGATACCCGTCATTCTACTGGCAATCCACGGCGCCCTACGACTCCAGGCCAGACGCGTGGGGCACGATCAGACGCGATGCGTGCTTCATGCGTGCTTGATACACACGCATGAAGCATGTGAAGCGCTTACGCGCGGCGCGTGCCGGCGAGGCAGACCCAGCCTTCGTGCTCGCGCCAGACCGAGATGTCGATCCAGCGTTCGTAGACCTGCGCGACTTCCTCGGCTTGACGCGCGAGGATGCCCGAGAGCGCGAGGCGGCCGCCCGGCTTCACGCGCGACGAAAGCATCGACGCCATCAGCTTGAGCGGATTCGACAGAATATTGGCGACGACGATATCGAACTCGCCCGCCTGGAGATCGTCGGGCAGGCCATAAGTGACGTTCGCGCGATTGCGTTCGCTGTTATGGCGCGCCGACTCGACCGCCTGCGGATCGATGTCGATGCCGATCACCGGATTCGCGCCGCACTTCTGCGCGAGGATCGCGAGAATGCCCGAGCCGCAGCCGTAGTCGAGCAACGAGTTGCCCGGCTGCACGTGCTGCTCCAGCCACTCCATGCACAGACGCGTGGTGGGGTGGCTGCCGGTGCCGAACGCGAGGCCCGGATCGAGTTCGAGTACGAGCGCCGCAGGATCGGGCGCATCGTGCCACGAGGGCACGACCCAGATGCGCTGGCCGATCTGAATCGGATCGAACTGCGACTGCGTGAGCCGCACCCAATCCTGTTCCTCGACTTCGCGCAGCGCGAACTTCGGCAGCTCGGCGAGACCGAGCTCGTTCGACGCGGCCGCGAGCAGCACCGCGGGATCCTGATCGTCGCCGATCAGCGCGATCACGCGCGAATGCTGCCACGCGGTGCGCTCGGGCGTGAGGCCCGGCTCGCCGAAAAGCGGCTGCTCGTCGGGCGTGTCGGCGTCGGCGTCTTCGACCGACACCGAGAGGGCGCCGAGTTCGAGCAGCGCGTCGGAGAGTTCCTCCGCGCGGTCGCGCTCAAGCTCGACGATCAGTTCCCGGTAGCTCATGAATTACGCTTCGTCCTTCTTCACTGCCTGGCGCTCGGCCAGACGGCTTTCGAGGTAGTGAATGCTCGTGCCGCCTTCGACGAACTTGGCATCGAGCATCAACTCGCGGTGCAGCGGAATGTTGGTCGAGATGCCTTCGACGACCATTTCCGACAGCGCGATACGCATGCGCTGGATCGCCTGCTCGCGCGTCGCGCCGTAGGTGATCAGCTTGCCGATCATCGAATCATAGTTCGGCGGCACGAAATAGCCATTGTAGGCATGCGAGTCGACGCGCACGCCAGGACCGCCCGGCATGTGCCACGAGGTCAGACGGCCCGGCGACGGCGTGAACTTGAACGGATCTTCCGCGTTGATACGGCACTCGATCGAGTGACCCTTCAGCTGGATGTCACGCTGGCGGAACGCGAGCTTCTCGCCCGCCGCGATGCGGATCTGTTCCTGCACGATATCGATGCCGGTGATCTGCTCGGTGACCGGGTGCTCGACCTGCACGCGCGTGTTCATTTCGATGAAGTAGAACTCGCCGTTTTCGTACAGGAATTCGAACGTGCCCGCGCCGAGGTAGCCCATCTTCTTGCAGGCGTCGGCGCAACGGTCGCCGATGCGGTCGAGCAGGCGGCGCGCGATGCCCGGCGCCGGCGCTTCCTCGATCACCTTCTGGTGGCGGCGCTGCATCGAGCAGTCGCGCTCGCCGAGCCACACGGCGTTCTTGTGCGAGTCCGCGAGAATCTGAATTTCGATGTGACGCGGATTCTCGAGGTACTTCTCCATGTAGACCTGCGGGTTGCCGAACGCGCGGCCCGCTTCTTCGCGGGTCATGTTGACCGCGTTCACGAGCGCCGCTTCCGTGTGCACGACACGCATGCCGCGACCGCCGCCGCCGCCCGAAGCCTTGATGATGACCGGGTAGCCGATCGTGCGCGCAATCTTCACGATTTCTTTCGGATCGTCCGGCAGCGCGCCTTCCGAGCCCGGCACGCAGGGCACGCCGGTCTTGATCATCGTCTGCTTCGCCGTGACCTTGTCGCCCATCATGCGGATGGTTTCCGGACGCGGGCCGATGAAGGTGAAGCCCGACTGTTCGACGCGCTCGGCGAAGTCGGCGTTTTCCGAGAGGAAGCCGTAGCCGGGGTGGATCGCTTCGGCGTCGGTGACTTCGGCCGCGCTGATGAGCGCCGGCATATTCAGGTAGCTCAGGTTCGAAGGCGCCGGGCCGATACAGACCGCCTCGTCGGCGAGCTTCACGTACTTGGCTTCCTTGTCGGCTTCCGAATAGACGACGACCGTCTTGACGCCGAGTTCGCGGCACGCGCGCTGGATGCGGAGCGCGATTTCGCCACGATTGGCAATGAGGATTTTTTCAAACATGGTGGGTATTCGACTCATCAATGGGCGCCGCAGGACGAAGCGAGCGAGCTGCCTTCGAGTATCGGTCGCGCTTGCGCCGCGTTGCTGCGTTGCGGTGGCCAGTGCATCTGCTTGCCTGGCACCGAACGCGCAGCGGCGGCGCTAGCGGAAGGGCGCTCGTGCGGCGGATGTGGTCTCTGTCGACCCGATGCCGCGCGGCGCGCCGGCCGTTCTTGCGTGTGGCGCGCTTACGCGACCACGAAGAGCGGCTGGCCGTATTCGACTGCCTGGCCGTTCTCGACGAGGATTTCCTTGACCACGCCGGCGACGTCCGATTCGATCTCGTTGAGCAGCTTCATCGCTTCGATGATGCACAGCGTCTGGCCTTCCTTGACCGTGTCGCCAACCTGGACGAACGGGTCGGCGCCCGGCGACGGCGCGCGGTAGAACGTGCCGACCATCGGCGACGTCACCACGTGGCCTTGCGGCACGGCGGGCGCGGCGGCTGCGGCCGGCGCTGCGGCTTCACCAACGTGGGCCGGCGCGATCGGCGCGCCCATCGCCGGTGCGGCGAATTGCGCGGTCGGCTGCACGTAAACCGGCGGCGCGTTCTTGACGATGCGCACCTTGCCTTCGCCCTCGGTCACTTCGAGCTCCGAGATGCCCGATTCGGAGACGAGGTCGATCAGAGTCTTCAGCTTACGTAGATCCATGGTGCAGCCCCTTTGCTTTGCATACGTGAGGTGCCGGGGCGCAAGCGTCCCGGCACGGGATTGGTGTTGTCTTTCAGAGTGCGTCGGTCATCCGGCGCAGGAATCAGGCCGCCGGACGGGCAGCGAGCCGGTCCAGCGCGTACTCGAGCGCGTAGAGATAACCCTTCCAGCCGAGGCCGCAGATCACACCTTCGGCCTGGTCGGAAAAATACGAGTGATGCCGGAAGGCTTCGCGGCGATGCACGTTCGACAGATGAATCTCGACGAACGGGATGCCCACGCCTGCCAGCGCATCCCGGATAGCCACGCTGGTGTGCGTGTACGCAGCCGGGTTGATCAGGATGAAATCCGTTTGTTCCGTGCGGGCCGCCTGGATGCGGTCCACCAGCGCGCCTTCGTGGTTGCTCTGGAACGTCGCCAGCTCCACGCCGGCGTCGGCGGCACGGTCGGCGAGCGCCTGGTCGATCTGCGGCAGCGTCACGCGCCCATAGACCTCCGGTTCCCGGGTGCCGAGAAGATTGAGGTTGGGGCCGTGCAGAACCAGCAGTCGCGTCATGGTCGCTTCTTTTTCCGTGGAATTGCGCGAACTTTAGCGCCGATTAGAGAAATTTGTCTAGTTTTCCAAACAGCAGATAAGGCCCTCTGTTCGCCGAATTGCTTTCGCAAGCAGCGATCTTCAGCCAAATGCGCCAATTTTCACGACAAATTGCACCGTACGGCCGTTAAGCTCCGGCCATTTGTTCCACCGCGTCAAAGTGCGTCGAGCGTGCGGCGAAGTTCGTCCGGTTTGATTTGGCCTAATTTTGTCGCACGAACGGCGCCGTTGGCGTCGATTACCACCGTGTAAGGAAGTCCGCCCGCGTTGTTTCCGAACGCGCGCGCCACGTCCGCGCCGCCGAATCCGGCGATGTAGATCGGGTAGGCGACCGGCACTTTCTTGAGGAAAGTCTTGATGTTCGCCGCCGAATCGACGCCGAGACCGACGAACTGAATGCCCTTCTTCGCGTATTCGCGATGCAGCGCCGACAGCTCCGGCATCTCCTCGACGCAGGGACCGCACCACGAGGCCCAGAAGTTGACCACGATCGGGTGGCCCTTATAGATGGAGAGCGACTGCGGCTTGCCGTCGGGCGTGGTCACGGCCGCCGACCAGAGCTGGTCGACCGCGTTCTGCTTGCCCGTCACCGACGCCGCGTCGGCGACTCCGGCGCTGCCGCTGCTCGCATAATGTCCCGCCAGAATGCCGCCCCCGGCTGCCACCGCCGCCACTGCGACGCCGGCCAGAATCCGTTTCGTGTTCATTGCTGCGCTCAAGCTCACTAAGAGTCAGGTGGTGGAGGTCGCGCCGCTCTCGTCGATCAGCGCCTGGAGTGCCCGCGCGTCCGCGCGCGGCAGACGCCCGCGCGGATCGGCGCGCACGGCGCCGCGCAGGTCGTCGGTATTGTAGAGCGCGAGGTGGATGCCGACCGGTTCCTCGTCGCGCGACGGCTTCCAGAGGAAGCTCAACGTTTCCACATAGCCGCGTGCGGCGAAGTGGCGCGTTTCCGAGACGTCGTACTGCACGTTCGCGTTCAGCAGCCAGATCGCGACATCTTTGGCGTTGTCGCAAAAGATCTGCAGATGGATGTCGGAATGCTCGCCCGCCGTGCCGTTGAGCACCGCGCCCGTGAGGAAGGGATTGAACTTCGCGAGCTGCAACATCCAGTCGAGCGCGATCTCGCGCAGCCGCCGCAGCACCGCCGGCTGGCTTTCGCCCATGAAAAGGGCCTGATATTCGCGGATTTCTTCCTCGATCTGATCGTTGTCGGGGAGCCAGGCGCCTTCGATGCGCGCGTCCCCCGCCACCTGCCGCGCGGCCTTGCGCTTGGCGGTGGCGTAATCGAGGCCATCTTCGGCGATCATCCGTGCTGCCGCGATGGCGATTTCCTCGCGCACGCGCTGGGGATCGAAATGTGATCTGCGAACCATGCGCCCATCATACTAGAGAACGTTGAGCGCCCCCGGCGGCCACCGCGCGGCGGGGCGGCGGTGCAGCGGGGCCCGTGGCGGGTGACATCCACGCCGCGATATCCGCGCCGCCGCGCCCATGCCGGTACGCCCGCGCCGGTACGCCAGCCCCGGCGAAAAAGCCGCAGGGGCTCGGGTACAATAGCGTTCTTTGCTCCGGCGGCCAGGCGCCGCCGTTCTGCTTTCCCCATCCCTGTAACCCTTTCACGACGCCCGCGCGGCGCGACAGGCTTATGCACATCCATATCCTCGGCATCTGCGGCACGTTCATGGGCGGTCTCGCCGTGCTCGCGCGCAGCGCGGGTCATACGGTCACCGGCTGCGACGCGGGCGTGTACCCGCCGATGAGCACGCAGCTCGAAGCGCAGGGTATCCGCCTGATCGAGGGTTATGACGCGAGCCAGACCGAGCTCAATCCCGACCTGTACGTGATCGGCAACGTGGTCTCGCGCGGCAATCCGCTGATGGAGGAGATCCTCAATCGCGGCCTGCCGTACACCTCGGGCCCGCAGTGGCTCGGCGAGCACGTGCTGCGCGACAAGTGGGTGCTCGCGGTGGCGGGCACGCACGGCAAGACCACCACGAGCTCGATGCTCGCGTGGCTGCTCGAAGATTCGGGTCTCAATCCCGGTTTTCTGATCGGCGGCGTGCCGCTGAACTTCGGCATCTCGGCGCGTCTGACCGATTCGAGCTTCTTCGTGATCGAAGCCGACGAATACGACACGGCCTTCTTCGACAAGCGCTCGAAGTTCGTCCATTACCGTCCGCGCACCGCGGTGCTGAACAATCTCGAATTCGATCACGCCGACATCTTCCCCGATCTCGCCGCCATCGAGACGCAGTTCCACCATCTCGTGCGCACGATTCCGGGCGTGGGCCGCGTGGTCTCGAACGGCCGCAGCGAGGCGCTCGACCGGGTGCTCGCGCGCGGCGTCTGGAGCGACGTGGAGCGATTCGGCGTCGATGGCGGCTGGCAGGCGCTGCCGGCCGAAGAGGGCGTGACGGTGGACGAGCGCTTCGCCGTCTATCACAACAGCGAGCGCGTGGGCGTGGTCGACTGGCAGATCCAGGGCGAGCACAATCGTCAGAACGCACTCGCGGCGATCGCCGCCGCGCGCAGCGTCGGCGTGCCGCCCGCGCAGGCCGCGCAGTCGCTTTCGTCGTTCCGCAACGTCAAGCGCCGCATGGAAGTGCGCGGCAGCGTCGACGGCGTGACCGTCTACGACGACTTCGCGCACCATCCCACGGCCATCGAAACGACCGTCGCCGGTCTGCGCACGCGCGTGGGCCGCGACAACACGCGCATCCTCGCGGTGCTCGAGCCGCGCTCGAACACCATGAAGCTCGGCGTGATGAAGGCGCAATTGCCGGGCAGCCTCGCCGACGCCGACCTCGTGTTCGGCTACGGCGCGCCCGCCGGCAAGGACGCGCTCGGCTGGGATCTCGCGGGCGCGCTCGCGCCGCTCGGCGAGAAGGCGCGCGCGTTCCACGACCTCGACACGCTGGTGAAGGCGGTCGTGGCGGCGGCGCGTCCCGGCGACCAGGTGCTCGTGATGAGCAACGGCGGCTTCGGCGGCGTGCATCAGAAGCTGCTCGACGCGCTGTCGGCCAAAGCGGACCGGAGCGCGGCGTGATCGTCTATCTGCACGGCTTTCGCTCGTCGCCGCAATCGTTCAAGGCGCGCCTGCTGGCGGCGCGTCTCGCCGAACTGGGCCGCGCCGACGAATGGCTGTGCCCGACGCTGCCGGTCTCGCCCGACGAAACGGTCGAACTGGTCGAGCGTGAGATCGCGCAGAAAGCCCGGCCGGGCGAGCGCATCACGCTGCTCGGCAGCTCGCTGGGCGGTTTTTTCGCCACGCAGCTCGCGGAAAAGCACGGCTGGCGTGCCGTGCTGCTGAATCCGGCCGTGGTGCCGGAGCGCGATCTGTCGAAATATCTCGGCGAACAGCCGCTCTGGCACGGCGGCGGCAGCATCGTCGTCGAGCCGCGCCATTTGCAGGAACTGCGCGCCCTGGCCGTCGCGCGCATCACCCGGCCCGAGCGTTACTATCTGATCGCCGCGACCGGCGACGAAGTGCTCGATTACCGCGAGATGCTCGCGCACTATCCGGGTGTGCAGACGCATCTGATCGAAGGCAGCGACCACGGCATCAGCGAATTCGCCGACTACGTCGACGAAGTGATCCGTTTCTGCGACGCGCCTTGAGCGTCGTCTTTCGTTCGCGCCGCGCGCGCGAACGCCTATATGTATACAGCACCGTCTGGGCGCGCCGCGCCCGCGGTCGAAGCAAGTCAGACGAGAGTGTTGAGTGAACGTTTTCTTTGAGGAATCGGGCAGTTTCAAGGCCGGCAGCGTGCTGTCGAAGCAGGGCGATGCGTTTCAGGTCGAGTTGCCGGGCGGACGCCGCGCGAAGGTGCGCGCGAAAGACGTGCTGATCGAGTTCGAGAAGCCCGCCGCCGCCGATCTGTTGGAGCAGGCGGACGCCGCCGCGCAGGAAATCGACCTCGATTTCCTGTGGGAATGCGCGCCGCCCGACGAATTCCCCTACACGGCGCTCGCGAGCGAGTACTTCGGCGAGACCTACGGTCCGGTCGAGCGCGCCGCGCTCGTGCTGCGCCTGCACGGCTCGCCCGTGTACTTCCGCCGCAAGGGCCGCGGCCAGTATCAGCGCGCGCCCGAAGACCAGCTCAAGATGGCGCTCGCGTCGCTCGAACGCAAGCGTCAGCAGGCGCTCGTGCAGGCCGGCTACGAAGACGAACTGAAGGCGGGCCGTCTGCCCGAGGCGCTCAAGGACAAGGCGCTCGGCCTGCTCACGAAGCCCGACAAGAACACCATCGAGTACAAGGCGCTCGAAGCGGCCGCGGCCGCGCGTGGCATTTCCATGCCGCGCCTGATGCTCGAATGCGGCGGCATCGCGTCGCCGCGCGCGCTGCACGAAGCGCGTTTCCTCGCTGAATTCTTCCCGCACGGCACGGGCTTCCCGCCGGTCGAAGTGGGCGCGCTGCCCGACGATCTGCCGGACGCCGCGGAACACGTGCAGGCGTTCTCGATCGACGACGTCACCACGACCGAAATCGACGACGCGTTCTCGATCGAGCATCTGGCCGACGGCCGCGTGCGCATCGGTATCCACATCGCGGCGCCCGCGCTCGGTATCGCGCGCGGCGACACGGCCGATACGGTGGCGCGCGCGCGTCTGTCGACGGTCTACATGCCCGGCGACAAGATCACCATGCTGCCCGACGATTTCGTCGACGCGTTCACGCTCAAGGAAGGCGGCCTGCGCCCGGCGCTCTCGCTCTACAGCATCGTGAACCGCGAGACGCAGGAAATCGTGGCGACCGAAACGCGCGCCGAGCGCGTGTTCGTGAAGAGCAATCTGCGTCACAACACGCTCGACGAAGTGGTGACGGAAGAGACGCTCGCGGCCGGCACGGGCGAGTATCCGCACAAGGAAGACATCGCCGTGCTGTGGCCGTTCGCGCAGGCGCTGTTCGAGAAGCGCCAGGCCGCGCGCGCCGGTTACGGTCTGCGCCGCGAAGTGCAGCGCAACACCGACTACAACTTCTACGTCGAAGGCGAGCACGTCAGCATCACGCCGCGCCGCCGCGGCTCGCCGCTCGACCTGATCGTCGCGGAACTGGCGATTCTCGCCAACTCCACGTGGGGCGCGTTCCTCAACGATCACGGTGTGCCGGGCATCTACCGCACGCAGCGCGCGTTCGGCGCGCCCACGGGCCCGAAGCGCACGCGCATGCAGACCAACGCCGCGCCGCACGAAGGCCTGGGCGTCGCGCAGTACGCGTGGAGCACCTCGCCGCTGCGCCGTTACGTCGACCTCGTGAACCAGTGGCAGTTGCTCGCGTGCGTGGAGCACGGCGTGGCCGCCAAGCTGGTCGCGCCGTTCAAGCCCAAGGACGCCGATCTGTTCGCCGTCGTGCAGGGCTTCGACGAAACCTATACGGCCTATGCCGATCACCAGCGCCGCATGGAGTACTTCTGGTGCCTGCGCTGGCTCCAGCAGGAAATGCGCGGTGACGGCGGTGTCGAGCCGCGCCGTGAATTCCCGGCTTCGGTCGTCAAGGACGATCTCGTGCGCTTCGAGGAAGTGCCGCTGCTGATGCATGTGCCCGCGCTCGGCGTGCACGCGCGCGGCACGCGCCTGATGATGGAAGTGATGTCGATCGACGAGCTGACCATCGAGGCGTCCGTGCGCATGTTGCGCGTGCTCGACGCGCCGGTCGTGACGAGCGGCGAGCAGGCCGAGGAAGAGTCGGGCGACGACGAAGAATTGATCGAAGCCGCCGACGATTCCGCGCAAAGCGAAGCGGAAGCGCTCGCCGAATCCGGTCAGCCGGACGCCGCCACTGATGGTGAGGCGGATGCGCAAGAGGGGCAGGGCGAACAGCAGTCCGAACAACACGAGACGGAGCCGCGCGCATGAGCGCCGATCAGACGCCAACGCCAACCCCGCATCGCGACCGCTACGCCGTGGTCGGCAATCCGGTTGCGCACAGCAAATCGCCGGCGATCCACGCGCAATTCGCGCAGGAGACCGGCGAAGCCGTCGACTACGACCGCCTGCTCGCGCCGCTCGATGGTTTCGTCGAGCACGTGCAGGCGTTTCGCGCGGCGGGCGGGCGCGGTCTGAACGTGACCGTGCCGTTCAAGCTCGAAGCCCACGCGCTCGCGCATCGTCTGTCGCCGCGCGCGGCGGCGGCGGGCGCGGTGAACACGCTGCGTTTCGACGAAGACGGCATTTTCGGCGACAACACCGACGGTTTCGGTCTCGTTCGCGACATCGAAGTGAATCTGGGCGTCTCGCTCAAGGGCGCGCGCGTGCTGCTGCTCGGCGCGGGCGGTGCGGCGCGCGGCGTCGTGCTGCCGATGCTCGAATGCCATCCGCGCGAGATCACCATCGTGAACCGCACGGCGCAGAAGGCGCATGCGCTCATCGAGCAGTTCGCGGGCCCGGCGCAGACGTTCGGCTGCCTGATCAACGGCGGCGGTCCCGAAGCCGTGGACCCGAAACCCTACGACGTGATCGTGAACGCGACGGCGGGCAGTCTCGACGCCGCATTGCCCGAGTGCGACGACCGCGCGTTCGGCACGGGCACGCTCGCCTACGACATGATGTACGGCGCCCAGCCGACGGTCTTCATGCGTCATGCCGAATCGCTCGGCGCACGCGCATCGGACGGTCTGGGCATGCTGGTCGAGCAGGCCGCCGAGTCGTTCTTCGTGTGGCGCGGCGTGCGTCCCACGGGTGCGCCGGTGCTCGCTGCGCTGCGCGCGCAGATCGCGGCGCAAGCCGCGCAGGCCTGACACCCGCAGCGATCTCGGGAGACGCGATCCATGCGCACAGCGGCGACGAACCGGCAGGTGCCGCGCACGCCAGCGCGCGTCGGCGCGCTGCGCTGGATCGTCTACGCGGCGCTGGTGTTCGGCGTCGCGTGGATCGCATTGCAGTTCTACTATTTCGCGCAGATCGCCGCGTGGAATGTCGTCGATCCGCAATCGACGGCCTTCATGCGCACCGACGCGGCGGGCCTCGCCGCCGATCGCCCGGACCTCGCGATCCAGCATCAATGGGTGCCGTACGACCAGATTTCGCGCAATCTCAAGCGCGCGATCATCGCGTCCGAGGACGCCAACTTCGTCAATAACAACGGCTACGAAACCGACGCCATCCTGCAGGCGTGGGAGCGGAACAAGAAGCGCGGCCATATCGTGCGCGGCGGATCGACGATCACGCAGCAACTGGCGCGCAATCTGTTTCTATCGCGCGAGAAAAGCTATATCCGCAAGGGCCAGGAACTGATCATCACGTGGATGCTGGAGACGCTGCTCGACAAGGAGCGCATCTTCGAGATCTATCTGAATTCGGTGGAGTGGGGCAACGGCGTGTACGGCGCGCAGGCGGCGGCGCGTTACTACTACCGCACGACGGCGGCGAAGCTCACGCCATGGCAGTCGGCGCGGCTCGCGGTCATGCTGCCGCGTCCCAAGTATTTCGACGAACATCGCAACTCGCCGTATCTCTCGCAGCGCGCGGGCGTGATCGCGCGCCGCATGGGCGCGGCCGAGCTGCCGCAGTCGCAGCAATCGCAGCAGTAGGCGAGCGGCGCGTTCGTCGGTCATCGCTCAACGTTCAACGTTCAACGTTCATCGCGTACAAATGCAAAGCGCCGGTCCAGCCGGCGCTTTGTGCTTTCTACCGCGTGCTAACCGCGTGCGAACTGCGCGCTAACCGCGCTTATTGACGCGCGAGCCGCGCGTTATCCGGCATCGGCATGTTGAAGTTGGTGCGGAACGGATTGATGTCGAGACCGCCGCGCCGCGTGTAGCGCGCGTAGACCGCGAGGCGCTCCGGTTTGCACTCGCGCAGGATGTCCATGAAGATGCGCTCGGCGCACTGCTCGTGGAAGCCCGTGTGATTGCGGTACGAGATGATGTAGCGCAGCAGGCCCGCCTGATCGATCTGCGGCCCGACGTAGTGAATCTGCACGCTGCCCCAGTCGGGCTGGCCGGTCACCGGACAGTTCGACTTCAGCAGGTTCGAGACCAGCGTTTCTTCCACCGGCGCTTCGTCCTGCGCGGCCTTCAGCAGCGTCGGGTCCGGGTGATAGATCTCGGCGTCGAGGTCGAGGCGGTCGATCGAGAGACCGTCGAATTCCTCGAACGGCAGCTTGCCGAACCCGCCCGGCTGATCGAGCTTCACCGACACCGTCGCGCCGCAAGCCGCGGAAACGTCGCGCCGGATGGTGTCGCGCACCACGTCGGCCGATTCGAACGCCGTCTGCGCGAACGAGCCCAGATAGAGCTTGAACGACTTCGATTCGACGATATTCGGCGAATCGGCGGGAATGAAGAACGTGGCGATGGCGATCTGCGGCTTGCCGCGCGCATTGAGCCACGACAGCTCGTACGCGTTCCAGATATCGGTGCCGAAGAAGGGCAGTTGCGCGCCGATGCCGATCTGTTCGCGCGCGCGCGCGCGCGGGATCGGAAACAGCAGCTTGGCGTCGTATTGCTCGGTGTAGCTGGAAGCCTTGCCGAGCGGCGATTGTTCGGGAGTCATGATGCGCTGGTTTCGGTAATGACGCCGGGCGCGCCCGTGAGGGACGCCGCGCCGGCGGGATTCGCCACGCCGCTGGCCACATGTCCGGTCGCCGTGACCGAACGGGCCGACTCGCAATGGCGGATCTGGTCGTCGAAGAAAAAGTCAGGTTCGAACTCGCGCAGGAACGGGCCTTTGTCGAGTCCGCCGAGGAACATCGCTTCGTCGATTTCGATGTTCCAGGCCATCAGCGTGCGGATCGCGCGCTCGTGCGCGGGTGCCGATCGCGCCGTGACGAGCGCGGTGCGGATGCGCATTTTCGCGTTCGCATCGGCGAGATGCTGAAGACGGTGCAGCGCTTCGAGCAGCGGCTTGAGCGGACCTTGCGCGAGCGGCAGCTCGCGGTTGTCGCGTTCGTGGCTCACGAACGCGCCCAGGCCGTCGCGCTGGAAGATCTGCTCGGCTTCGTCGGAAAACAGCACCGCATCGCCGTCGAACGCGACGCGTATTTCCTGCGCGTTGCGTTCCGCCATTGTCGCCGAATTTGCGCCGGTCGGTGGGAAGACGCGCGCGGCCGGAAATCCGGCGTCGAGCGCGCCGCGCACATCGTCGGGATTCGCCGAGAGAAACAGCGACGCGTTCAGCGGCTTCAGATAATGCCAGGGCTCGCGGCCGCGCGTGAACACGCCGCGCTGAATGTCGAGGCCGTGCTCGCGGCACGAATTGAAGGTGCGCAGCCCGCTGATCGGATCGCTGCGCGAGAGGATCACGACTTCCACGTGATGCGCGCCGTTGTTCAGCGCGAGCAGCTTGCGGATCAGCGCAAAGGCGACGCCGGGCCGCGCGGGCACGTGCAGGCGCTCGCGCTGCAGCGCCTCGTAGGCGTGCAGGTCGCCGGTTTCGTAGACGCCGTTCTCTTCCTCGAAGTCGAACAGCGCGCGCGACGAAATCGCGACGACCAGCTTGTCGGTGAGCGAAACGGCCATGATCGTCGGCCTTCAGGCGAGAAAGAGGCGATACGCCGGATTCTGCGTCTCTTCGTAATGCGGATAACCGAGCGTCGCGAGGAAGCGGCGGAACTCCGCGTCTTCAGCGGCGGGCACCTGAATACCGACCAGAATCGAGCTGTAATCGGCGCCCTGATTGCGGTAGTGGAACAGGCTGATGTTCCAGTTCGGCGCCATCGACGAGAGGAAGCGCATCAGCGCGCCCGGACGCTCCGGGAACTCGAAGCGGAACAGGCGCTCGTCGTGCGCGAGCGGCGAACGCCCGCCCACCATGTAGCGGATGTGCTGCTTCGAGAGTTCGTCGCCGGTGAGATCGACGCACGGAAAACCGTGTTCGACGAAGGCCTGTGCGATCTGCTGCGACTCGCCGCGATTGCGGATCTGCACGCCGACGAAGATGTGCGCGCGTTCGGCGTCGTCGATGCGGTAGTTGAACTCCGTCACGCTGCGCGTTCCGACCAGTTCGCAAAAGCGCTTGAAGCTGCCGCGTTCTTCGGGGATCGTCACGGCGAACACGGCTTCGCGTGCCTCGCCGACTTCCGCGCGCTCGGCCACGAAGCGCATGCGGTCGAAATTCATGTTCGCGCCCGACGTGATCGCGATCAGCGTCTGGCCCGCGACGCCCTCGCGCTCCGCGTACTTCTTCGCGCCCGCCACGGCCAGCGCGCCCGCCGGTTCGAGCACGCTGCGCGTGTCCTGGAAGACGTCCTTGATGGCGGCGCAGAGCGCGTCGGTATCGACGGTGACGACATCGTCGAGATACTGCTGACAGAGCCGGAAAGTTTCCTCGCCGACGAGTTTGACGGCCGTGCCGTCCGAGAACAGCCCGACTTCGCTCAGTTCGACGCGCTTGCCCGCCTTCAGCGACTGCGCCATCGCGCACGAATCGTCGGTCTGCACGCCGATCACGCGGATCTCGGGGCGCACGGCCTTCACATACGCGGCCACGCCTGCCGCGAGACCGCCGCCGCCGATCGGCACGAAGATCGCGTGAATCGGGGCCTGATGCTTGCTGAGCACTTCCATCGCGACGGTGCCCTGGCCGGCGATCACGTGCGGATCGTCGAATGGATGCACGAAGGTCAGGCCGCGTTCTTCCTGCAGGCGGACGGCGTGGGCGTAGGCATCGCTGTAGGATTCGCCCGCCTGGACGACTTCAACCGTCGGGCCGCCGTGCGCGCGCACGGCATCGACTTTCACCTGCGGGGTCGTGACCGGCACGCAGATCACCGCCTTCACGCCGAGCCGCGCCGCCGAGAGCGCCACGCCCTGCGCGTGATTGCCCGCCGAGGCGGTAATCACGCCGCGTTCGAGCTGCTCGGGCGAAAGATGCGCCATCTTGTTGTACGCGCCGCGCAGCTTGAACGAGAAGACCGGCTGGTTGTCCTCGCGCTTGAGCAGCACCGTGTTGCCGATGCGCGCGGAGAGATTCGGCGCGGGTTCGAGCTCGGTTTCGCGGGCGACGTCGTACACGCGCGCGGTGAGGACTTTTTTCAGGTAATCGTCGTGGGAAGCCATGCGGGGACGCGCCAGGCGCGGGTCGGGACGGGAAAACGTAAATGATAGCGCCAACGGCTGCGGCGCTGGCGGGCCGGGCAGGGTGGGCAGCCCGGGCGCGGGCAGGCTGGATGGCGATGTTTCCCGACCCACCGGACGGTTAATCCGCGTGCGACGCGCTGTCACACGGGCATGCCGGCCCGTAAGCGATATTCAACCTTACGGGTCGGCGGGCTTCCCACCGAGGGTCAGCGCACGCGCGGATCATGCGTTAAAATCGCTTTTTGAAACAAGGATCGGAAGATGCACTGGCAACCTCGGACAGCCCATTTGATGCCCGCACGGCGCGAAACCCGCCCCGCGGCGCAGCGGCACGCCCGCCACGCACGATCGTGGCGCTAAGTCCGAGCGCCGGGGAACCATCGGCGTGAGCGCTTCCGCCATGCTTCCCCACCCCTTCGTCCGCCCAGCCATCCGCGCCACGAGCGAGCCTCTGGCGGACACGATTTCAGAATAGCGCCCCACGCGCCCCGTCAGCATCCGTCCGATCGGCTCCGTAAGCCGCGCGCGGATCTGGCTCAAAGAGTCGTCCAACCATGAACGCACCTCAAGTTTTCGATCCTCACGGCGCCGCCGCAGCCGTGGCCGCCGACATCGAACCGCGCCTGCGCGAGATTCCGTACAACTACACGTCCTTTTCGGACCGCGAAATCGTCATCCGCCTGCTCGGCGAAGAGGCGTGGAACGCGCTCGCCGAACTGCGCAGCGAACGCCGCACGGGCCGCTCGGCGCGCATGCTCTACGAAGTGCTCGGCGACATCTGGGTCGTGCGCCGCAACCCGTATCTGCAGGACGACCTGCTCGACAACCCGAAGCGCCGCGCCATGCTGATCGAGGCGCTGAATCACCGCATCGGCGAAATCGAGAAGCGCCGCCGCGCCGACCTCGTCGAGCACAGCGACCAGGACGGCGTCGTGCGCGCCGCGCGCGTGGAAACGCTGATCGGCGCCGCTCGCCGCGCGATCGAAGAATTCGCCGCCGAATTCGACAAGATGGCCGATCTGCGCCGCCGCGCCACCAAGGTGCTCGGCAAGCGTACGCAGAAGGACAACATCCGCTTCGACGGCATCGCGCGCGTCTCGCACGTGACCGACGCAACCGACTGGCGCGTCGAATATCCGTTCGTGGTCCTCACGCCGGACACCGAAGCCGAGATCGCGGGCCTCATCAAGGCCTGCTTCGAACTCGGTCTCACGGTGATCCCGCGCGGAGGCGGCACGGGCTACACGGGCGGCGCGGTGCCGCTCACGCCGTTCTCGGCCGTCATCAACACCGAAAAGCTCGAACAGCTCGGTCCGGTCGAAATGACCGAACTGCCGGGCGTGGACCGCAAGGTCGCGACGATTTTCTCGGGCGCGGGCGTGGTCACGCGCCGCGTGACCGAAGCGGCCGACGCGGCGGGCTTCGTGTTCGCGGTCGACCCGACCTCGCTCGACGCTTCGTGCATCGGCGGCAACGTCGCCATGAACGCGGGCGGCAAGAAGGCGGTGCTGTGGGGCACGGCGCTCGACAACCTCGCCTGGTGGCGCATGGTCGACCCGGAAGGCAACTGGCTCGAAGTCACGCGCCTCGACCACAACATGGGCAAGATCCACGACATCGAAGTCGCGCGCTTCGAACTGAAGTGGTTCGACGGCGAGCACGCGCCGGGCGAAAAGCTGCTGCGCACGGAATCGCTCGACATCGCGGGCCGCGTGTTCCGCAAGGAAGGTCTCGGCAAGGACGTGACCGATAAATTTCTCGCGGGCCTGCCGGGTATCCAGAAGGAAGGCTGCGACGGTCTCATCACGTCGGCGCGCTGGGTGCTGCACAAGATGCCCGCGCACACGCGCACGGTCTGTCTGGAGTTCTTCGGCCAGGCGCGCGAGGCGATCCCGAGCATCGTCGAAATCAAGGATTACCTGTTCGAAACGTCGAAGCAGGGCGGCGCGATTCTCGCGGGTCTGGAGCATCTGGACGAGCGCTATCTGCGCGCGGTCGGTTACGCGACCAAGAGCAAGCGCAATGCGTTTCCGAAGATGGTGCTGATCGGCGACATCGTCGGCGACGACGCCGATGCCGTGGCCTCCGCCACCTCGGAAGTCATCCGCATGGCGAACGGCAAGAGCGGCGAAGGCTTCGTTGCCGTCTCCGCCGAGGCCCGCAAGCGCTTCTGGCTCGACCGCAGCCGCACGGCCGCGATCGCCAAGCACACCAACGCGTTCAAGATCAACGAAGACGTCGTGATTCCGCTCAACCGCATGGGCGAGTACACGGACGGCATCGAACGCATCAACATCGAACTGTCGATCAAGAACAAGCTGCAACTGGTCGACGCGCTCGAAGCGTTCTTCAAGGGCGGCAAGCTGCCGCTCGGCAAGAGCGACGACGCCAATGAAATCCCCAGCGCGGAACTGCTCGAAGACCGCGTGCAGCAGGCGCTCGACCTGCTCAATCGCGTGCGCGAGCGCTGGACCTTCGTGGGCGACAAGCTCGACATGCCGCTGCGCGAGGCGCAGCACTATCTCGTGCAACTGGGCTACGAAGCGCTGGCGGAGAAGTTCGCCGACCGCTGCGACGTGCAGGCCGACGTCAACGTTTTCCACGTGACGCAGGACCGCACGGTGCGCATCTCGTGGAAGCAGGAGATCCGCGCGGAACTGCGCAAGATCTTCAACGGCGGCGAATTCAAGCCGATCCTCGACGAAGCCCAGGCGATCCACAAGAAGGTGCTGCGCGGCCGCGTGTTCGTGGCGCTGCACATGCACGCCGGCGACGGCAACGTGCACACCAACCTGCCGGTGAACTCGGACAACTACGAGATGCTGCAGGACGCGCACGTCGCGGTCGCGCGCATCATGAAGCTCGCGCGTTCGCTCGACGGCGTGATCTCGGGCGAGCACGGCATCGGCATTACGAAGCTCGAATTCCTCACCGACGACGAGATCGCCGAATTCCGCGCCTACAAGCAGCGCGTCGATCCGCATGGCCGCTTCAACGCGGGCAAGCTGCTCGAAGGCGCCGACCTGCGCAACGCCTACACGCCGTCGTTCGGCCTGATGGGCTACGAGTCGCTGATCATGCAGCAATCCGATATCGGCGCGATCGCCGAGTCGGTCAAGGACTGCCTGCGCTGCGGCAAGTGCAAGCCGGTGTGCGCGACGCACGTGCCGCGCGCGAACCTGCTGTACAGCCCGCGTAACAAGATCCTCGCGACCTCGCTGCTGGTCGAGGCCTTCCTGTACGAAGAACAGACGCGCCGCGGCGTGTCGATCAAGCACTGGGACGAGTTCAACGACGTGGCCGACCACTGCACGGTCTGCCACAAGTGCGTGACGCCGTGCCCGGTCAAGATCGACTTCGGCGACGTGACGATGAACATGCGCAACCTGCTGCGCAAGATGGGCAAGAAGAAGTTCAACGCGGGCAGCGCGGCGGGCATGTTCTTCCTGAACGCCACGAATCCGCAGACCATCAACCTCGCGCGCACCGCGATGATGGGCGTGGGCTACAAGGCGCAGCGCCTCGGCAACGACGTGCTGAAGAAGTTCGTCAAGAAGCAGACGGCGCATCCGCCGGCGTCCACGGGCAAGTCGCCGGTGGTCGAGCAGGTGATCCACTTCGTCAACAAGAAGATGCCGGGCAACCTGCCGAAGAAGACGGCGCGCGCGCTGCTCGACATCGAAGACAACAAGATCGTGCCGATCATCCGCAATCCGAAGGCGACAAGCGTCGATTCGGAAGCGGTGTTCTACTTCCCGGGCTGTGGCTCCGAGCGCCTGTTCTCGCAGGTCGGTCTGGCCACCCAGGCGATGTTGTGGGAGGCGGGCGTGCAGACCGTGCTGCCGCCGGGCTATCTGTGCTGCGGCTATCCGCAGCGCGGCTCGGGCCAGTTCGACAAGGCCGAGCAGATCGTCACCGACAACCGCGTGCTGTTCCACCGCGTCGCCAACACGCTGAACTACCTCGACATCAAGACCGTCGTGGTGTCGTGCGGCACGTGTTACGACCAGCTCGCCGGTTATGAATTCGACAAGATCTTCCCGGGCTGCCGCATCATCGACATTCACGAGTTCCTGCTCGAGAAGGGCATCAAGCTCGATGGCGTGAGCGGTACGCGCTACATGTACCACGACCCGTGCCACACGCCGATCAAGACGATGGACCCGGTCAAGCTCGTCAACGAACTCATGGGTTCGGAAAAGGACGGCTACAAGATCGAGAAGAACGATCGTTGCTGCGGCGAATCGGGCACGCTCGCGGTCACGCGCCCGGACGTGTCGACGCAGGTGCGCTTCCGCAAGGAAGAGGAAATCCGCAAGGGCGCGGCGAAGCTGCGCGACATTCCGATCGTCGGCAACGGCGCGAACGGCGTGCAGCCGGCCACGCCGCAGGAAGCGGGCGGGCAGGGCAAGGCGCAGGACGTCAAGATTCTGACGAGCTGCCCGTCGTGCCTGCAGGGCCTGTCGCGCTACAACGAGGACGCCAACATCGAAGCCGATTACATCGTGGTGGAGATCGCCCGTCATGTTCTGGGCGAGAACTGGATGGCGGACTACGTGCAGAAGGCGAACAATGGCGGAATCGAGCGCGTGCTGGTTTAATGGCACGGCTAATTTTTCCGTAATACGGTTCGAGGACGACGATGGCATGCGTATTCTGCAGTGAGGAAGGCGGCGAGGTGCTGTGGGAAGACGAGCGTCTGCGCGTCGTTCTCGCGACCGCCGAAATCGACTATCCGGGCTTTTGCCGGGTGATCTGGAATACGCACGTCGCCGAGTTCTCGGATCTCGAGAACGCCGACCGGGAACATCTGATGCGCGCCGTGTACGCCGTCGAGCGGGCGCAGCGCCGCGTCATGCAGCCGTCGAAGGTGAACCTCGCGAGCCTCGGCAACCAGGTGCCGCATGTGCACTGGCACGTGATCCCGCGCTTCAGCAACGACGCGCATTTCCCGATGTCGGTGTGGTCGCCGCGTCAGCGCACGGTGTCGGAGGCGATGCTCGGTCAGCGCCGCGCCCAGGCCACGCTGCTGCGCGAGGCCGTGCGGCAGGAAATGGAGCAGGCGCTCGCGTGAGCTGCGCCGGCGTGGGTGATAACGCAGGTGTGTCAACGCGGGTGACAACGCAGGTGCCAGGATTGGCGGCTTGGGTTTGACAGGCGAACAGGAAACAACATGAGCGGACTCAAATCCGATACGCCGGTGCCGACCGGCGTCGTGGTGCATGCGCTGTCGCGCGTGCTCGAACTGCAGTACGCGAACGGCCAGAGCTATCGCATCCCGTTCGAGCTGATGCGCGTCTATTCGCCCTCGGCGGAAGTGCGCGGCCACGGGCCCGGTCAGGAAACGCTGCAGACCGGCAAGCGCGAAGTGACCATCACGGCGCTCGAAGGCGTGGGCAACTACGCGCTGCAGCCGACCTTCTCCGACGGCCACAACACCGGCATCTATTCGTGGGACCAGCTCTACGAACTGGCCACGCAGCAGGACACGCTCTGGGCCGACTATTTCGCGAAGCTCAAGGCCGCGGGCGTCGAACGCGACGCGCCGATGGCGCCGCCCGCTGCCGCGCACGGCCACTGCCACTGACGCTTCCTGTTACGATCCTGCCGCCGCGCCACGACGCGGCGAATTTCATTCAAAAAGTCCGGCTGCGAGCCGGACAAGACCGCGAAAGGACGAGCGCGATGAGCAAAACCCACTTCGGCTATCAGACAGTCGACGAACAGGACAAGGCGAAGAAGGTGGCCGGTGTGTTCCACTCGGTCGCCTCGAACTACGACCTGATGAACGACCTGATGTCGGGCGGGCTGCACCGCGCGTGGAAGGCGTTCACGATTGCGCAGGCCAATATCCGTCCGGGCGCGAAGGTGCTCGACATCGCGGGCGGCACCGGCGACCTGTCGATGGCGTTCGCGAAGAAGGCGGGCCCGACGGGCGAGGTCTGGCACACCGACATCAACGAGTCGATGCTGCGCGTGGGCCGCGACCGCCTGATCGATAAAGGCGTGATCACGCCGGCGCTGCTCTGCGACGCCGAGAAAATCCCCTTTCCCGACAATTACTTCGACCTGGTGACCGTGGCGTTCGGGCTGCGCAACATGACGCACAAGGACGCCGCGCTCGCGGAAATGCGCCGCGTGATCAAGCCGGGCGGCCGCGTGATGGTGCTCGAATTCTCGAAGGTCTGGGAGCCGCTCAAGAAGGCGTACGACGTCTATTCTTTCAAGGTGCTGCCGTGGTTGGGCAAGCGTTTCGCCCAGGACGCGGACAGTTACCAGTACCTGGCGGAGTCGATCCGCATGCATCCGGACCAGGAAACGCTGAAGACGATGATGGAACAAATCGGCCTCGATGCCGTCAAATATTACAATTTGTCAGCTGGCGTGGTAGCCTTACACGTCGGAACAAAGTACTAGTGTTCCTAACTATCTGTCTTTAAAGGAAATACCGCCATGCCTGAGACCTGTAACAATGCTTCCAGTAAGCTTTCAATGTCTTGGGCGAGGCGGATTGGCACCTTCGCCGTGATCGGCGCGCTGGTGGCGGGCAGCTTCGCGTCGTTCGACGCCGAAGCCCGTCGCATGGGCGGCGGCCGCAGCTTCGGCAAGCAGTCCTCGGTGGCGTCGCAGCGCAGCACCACGCCGCCGCCGGCGCAACCCAGCCCCACGAATCCCGCCCAGCAGGCCGGCGCGCAGCGCGCGCCCGGCACGCCGGCGCCCACGCCCGCCGCCGCACCGGCGCGCAACCGCTGGCTCGGTCCCATCGCCGGTCTCGCGGCCGGTCTCGGCATCGCGGCGCTGCTGTCGCACTTCGGCCTCGGCGAAGCGTTCGCGGGCGCCATGGCCAACATGATCGTGATCGCGCTGATCGCGTTCGTCGCCATCTGGCTGATCCGCAAGTTCATGAACCGCCGCCGTGCTGCGCAGCCTGCGTATCAGACGGGCGGGGCGAGCCTGAACCAGATGGGCGGCTACAACCCGCCGGAGCCGCGCTACACGGCGCCGCCCACGGGCCAGTACCTCGCGCCGGAAGGCAACCCGCTCAGCACGCCGCAGATCGACACGCCGCCCGCGATTCCGGCGGACTTCGACAGCGAAGCGTTCCTGCGTAACGCCAAGGTCTACTTCGTGCGCCTGCAGGCCGCCTGGGACGCGGGCAATATCGACGATATCCGCGAGTTCACCACGCCCGAGATGTTCGCCGAGATTCGCGTCGATCTCGCGGGCCGCGGCGCGCAGCCGAATCAGACCGACGTCGTGCAGCTCAACGCCGACCTGCTCGCCGTGGAAGAACGCGGCAACGAGTACCTCGCGAGCGTGCGCTTCTCCGGCCTGATCCGCGAAGAGGTGGGTGCGGCCGCCGGGCCGTTCACCGAGATCTGGAATCTCTCGAAGTCGCGCAGCTCGGGCGAGGGCTGGCTGCTGGCCGGTATCCAGCAGGTCGAATCGCACTGAACCGCGCTGAGCAAGCGTCGCGCGCGGTTGACGCTGCGCGCGCGCAGGCGAATCTGGCTGGCGGACCAGCCGCCGCGCGGGGCGATCCGGCGGCGCGAACGCTACAATAGGAACCCGCGCGAGCTCGATGCCCGCGCGGGTTTTTTTATTTCAAGCCGATGACTCTCGCCGCCAAGCCCTTCGCCGCCGCTGTCAATCACCTGCTCGCCCGCGAATCGTGGGCCCGCGACCGCCTCGCTCCCTACGCCGGCAAGACGGCCCGTCTGTCGTGTCCGCCCGTCGTGCTCACGCTGCTCGTGCAGCCCGACGGCTATATCGCCGCCGTCGAGGAGCACGAGGCGCAACACGCCGACGTCGCGCTTTCCGTGCCCGCAGGCGCGCTCTCCTCGTACGTGCAGGGCGGCCAGTCGGCCGTCATGAAGCACGTGAAGATCGAGGGCGACGCCGAATTCGCGCAGATCATCGGCAAGCTCGCCGAACATCTGCGCTGGGAACCCGAGGAAGATCTCGCGAAGCTGATCGGCGACGCCAGCGCGTTCCGCGTCGCCGCCTTCGCGCGCACCGTGCATCAGCAGGCGCTTCGCACCGGGCGCAATGTGCTCGGCTCCGTCACCGAATATCTGCTCGACGAAAATCCGCAACTCGTGCGGCGCGCCGAGCTGGACGGCTTCAACACGGAGCTGTCACGCGCGCGCGATGCTCTCGCGCGTGTGGAAAAGCGCATTGAGCGCCTTGAACAAAAATCACAAGCGCGCAGCGCGGGATCGACGCCTTCGAGCGCGGCGCCGCGCGCGCCGAGCCAGACAACCGGCCCGCTACAAGGCAACTAAGACATGCGTTTTCTGCGTTTCCTGAAGATTTTCTTTACGGTCATCCGCTTCGGTCTCGACGAAATGATGTTGAGCCGGATCAATGACCGGCGCGTCAGGCTGTTGCTGCGCATCACCACGATCGGACGCAAGTTCGATCAACCGCCCGGCGTGCGGCTGCGTCTCGCGCTCGAAAGCCTCGGGCCGATCTTCGTGAAGTTCGGCCAGGTGCTCTCGACGCGCCGCGATCTGCTGCCGCTCGACATTGCCAACGAACTCGCCAAGCTGCAGGACCAGGTGCCGCCGTTCGATTCGAAGGTGGCGATCGACATCATCGAAAAATCGCTGGGCGCGCCCGTCGACGAACTGTTCGACGACTTCGAGCGCGTGCCGGTGGCGAGCGCCTCGATCGCGCAGGTGCACTTCGCGAAGGTGAGGTCGGGGCAGCACGCGGGCAAGGCGGTGGCGGTGAAGGTGCTGCGCCCGAACATGCGGCCCGTGATCGATTCGGACCTGCTGCTGCTGCGCGACATCGCCGTGTGGGCCGAGCGTCTGTGGGCCGACGGCAAGCGCCTGAAGCCGCGCGAAGTCGTCGCTGAATTCGACAAGTATCTGCACGACGAACTCGATCTGATGCGCGAGGCCGCCAACGGCAGCCAGTTGCGCCGCAATTTCGCGGGCCTCGACCTGCTGCTCGTGCCCGAGATGTACTGGGAATTCAGCACGCCCAACGTGCTGGTGATGGAGCGCATGGTCGGCGTGCCGATCAGCCAGGTCGACAAGCTGCGCGCGGCGGGCGTGGACATTCCGAAGCTCGCGCGCGAAGGCGTGGAAATCTTCTTCACGCAGGTGTTCCGCGACGGTTTCTTCCACGCCGACATGCATCCCGGCAACATTCAGGTGAGCCTCGATCCGGCGCATTTCGGGCGCTATATCGCGCTCGATTTCGGTATCGTCGGCGCGCTGTCGGACTTCGACAAGAATTACCTCGCGCAGAACTTCCTCGCGTTCTTCAAGCGCGACTATCACCGCGTGGCGACGCTGCATATCGAGTCGGGCTGGGTGCCGCCGACGACGCGCGTCGAGGAACTGGAGAGCGCGATCCGCGCCGTGTGCGAACCGTATTTCGACCGCGCGCTCAAGGACATTTCGCTCGGTCAGGTGCTGCTGCGCCTGTTCCAGACGTCGCGCCGCTTCAACGTGGAAATCCAGCCGCAGCTCGTGCTGCTGCAGAAGACCATGCTGAACGTCGAAGGGCTCGGCCGCTCGCTCGACCCGGAACTCGATCTGTGGAAGACCGCGAAGCCGTATCTCGAACGCTGGATGACCGAGCAGATCGGCCTGCGCGGCTGGTTCGAGCGCCTCAAGATCGAGGCGCCGCAGTGGAGCAAGACGCTGCCGCAATTGCCGCGCCTCGTGCATCAGGTGCTGCTGCATCGCCAGGACCCCGCGCATGGCGGCAGCGACGACACGCTGCGCCATATTCTCGCCGAGCAGCGCCGCACCAATCGCCTGTTGCAGGGGCTCGTGGTGTTCGGCGTAGCGGTGGGCGTGGGCATGCTCGCCGCGCACATGTGGCTGGCGTACGCCTACGGCGGATAAGCCGGCTGGTGAGCAGGGCGCAGGCAGGGAGCGAGACGAAAGGAGCGAGACGATGACGAGCGAACCGGACCAGCCAAAGCAGTCCGCGCAAACGGAACAAACCGCGCAGGCGGAACAAACCGCGCAAGCGGCACAACCCGGCGGCACGGCCCCCGACTTCGCCACGCGCGACCCCGGCGCGCCCGCGTTCTGGGACGAGCGCTTCGAGCGCGGCTTCACGCCGTGGGATCAGGCGGGCGTGCAGCCGGACTTCGAGGCGTTCGCCACGGCACACGCCGACGCGAGCGTGCTGATTCCGGGCTGCGGCAACGCATGGGAAGCGCGCTGGCTCGCCGAGCGCGGCCGCACCGTGCGCGCGATCGACTTCGCGCCTTCGGCGGTGGCGCATGCGCGCAACGCGCTGGGCGATTACGCCGATGTCGTCGAGGAAGCCGATTTTTACGCCTACCGTCCGCCGTTCGCGCCGGACTGGATCTTCGAGCGCGCCTTCCTGTGCGCGCTGCCCAAGGCGCAGCGCAGCGCCTACGCGCGCCGCATGGCCGAACTGCTCGCGCCGGGCGCGCTGCTGGCGGGCTTTTTCTTCTTCGACGACGCGCCCAAAGGGCCGCCGTTCGGCATCGCGCGCGACGAACTCGACGCGCTGCTCGCCCCATTTTTCACGCTGCTCGACGAGCACGATGTGAGCGCATCGCTGCCGGTATTCGCGGGCCGCGAGCGCTGGCTCACGTGGCGCCGTAACGACGCCGCCGTCGCCTGAAACCGCGCGCCGCGCGTGTATCGCGGCTTATATCGCCGATCACGCCCTTGATCGTGCGCCATCCGCCCCAAACTGCTGCGTAGCCCCGCTCAAACGACCCGTCCTGGCAATTACCAGGCCAGGGGAGCGTTTGCGGCTATAATTCAAGGCTTTGCAAGCATTTACCGGAATTTCATCCGTTTCATCAGGAAAGAGATCATGCCGATCTACGCTTATCGCTGCGAATCGTGCGGCTTCGCCAAAGACGCGCTGCAAAAGATCAGCGATGCGCCCCTGACGCAGTGCCCGAGCTGCGGCGCGGACGCGTTTCGCAAACAGGTCACCGCGGCCGGCTTCCAGCTGAAAGGCTCGGGCTGGTACGTCACGGATTTCCGTGGCGGCAATAGTGGCAACAACGGTGGCACGAGCGCTGCGGCCACGGGCGCGAAGGGCGGCGAAGCCGCGGCTTCGTCGTCGTCGGAAGGCGGCAAGTCCGAGAGCGCAAGTCCGGCTGCACCGGCGGCCGCCCCCGCATCGACCGGCGCGGCCGCCGCGGCGCCCAGCGCGACGGGCTCGACCTGACAACCCTGTGGTCCGGCAGACTTCCTGAGCGAAGCCGGGCCGCGCAAGCGCCGCGCCCGAGCGCGGCCTGGATGGCGTGTACATGACGATCAAGAAAGCGACCTTCAAATCGGTGTTCCTGACCGGCCTTCTGGTGCTGGTGCCGCTGGCCATCACGCTGTGGGTGCTGAATCTCGTCATCGGCACGATGGATCAGACGCTGTTGCTGCTGCCCGAATCGTGGCGGCCCGAGCGCCTGTTCCACATGCGCCTGCCGGGTCTGGGCGCGGTGCTCACGCTGGCGTTCATCTTCGTCGTGGGCGTGCTCACGCACAACTTCATCGGCCAGAAACTGGTGGAGTGGTGGAACGCGCTGGTGCGCCGCATTCCGATCGTGGGGCCGCTGTACAGCAGCATCCAGCAGGTTTCCGATACACTGCTTTCGAGTAACGGCAATGCCTTCCGCAAGGCACTCCTGATCGAATATCCGCGCAAGGGCTCGTGGACGATCGCGTTCCTGACCGGCATCCCCGGCGGCGACGTGGTCAACCATCTTCAGGAAGATCACGTGAGCGTGTATGTGCCGACCACGCCGAATCCCACGTCGGGCTTTTTCCTGATGGTGCCGAAGAGCGAAGTCATCGAACTCGACATGACGGTCGATGCCGCGCTCAAGTATATTGTTTCGATGGGCGTCGTCGCGCCGGCCGCGAATGCACGCCGCCCCATCGATCCCCCGCTTTAAATACCGGACGCCCGCAACCGTGCGCGCGCTTCCCGTTTAATTCACGCATAACGAAAGACGAACATCATGTCGATGAGATCTGAATACTGCGGTCTGGTGACCGAACAGCTGCTGGGCCAAACTGTTTCGCTGTGCGGATGGGTGCAGCGCCGCCGCGACCACGGCGGCGTCATCTTCATCGACCTGCGCGACCGTGAAGGCCTCGTCCAGGTCGTCTGCGACCCGGATCGCGCCGAGATGTTCAAGATCGCCGAAGGCGTGCGCAACGAGTTCTGCGTCCAGGTGAAGGGTCTCGTTCGCAATCGTCCCGAGGGCACGGTCAACGCCAACCTCACGAGCGGCAAGATCGAAGTGCTGTGCCACGAAATCGTGGTGCTGAACGCGTCGGTCACGCCGCCGTTCCAGCTCGACGACGACAACCTCTCGGAAACCACGCGTCTCACGCATCGCGTGCTCGACCTGCGCCGTCCGCAGATGCAGCACAACCTGCGCCTGCGTTACCGCGTGACGATGGCCGTGCGCAAGTATCTCGACGCGCTCGGCTTCATCGACATCGAAACGCCGATGCTCACCAAGAGCACGCCGGAAGGCGCGCGCGACTACCTCGTGCCGTCGCGCACGAACCCGGGCCAGTTCTTCGCGCTGCCGCAGTCGCCGCAGCTGTTCAAGCAGCTGCTGATGGTGGCGAACTTCGATCGCTACTACCAGATCGTCAAGTGCTTCCGCGACGAAGACCTGCGTGCCGACCGTCAGCCGGAATTCACGCAGATCGACTGCGAAACGTCGTTCCTCGGCGAGCAGGAAATCCGTGATCTGTTCGAAGACATGGCGCGTCACGTGTTCAAGGAAACGATCGGCGTCGAACTCGACGCGAAGTTCCCGGTCATGCCGTACTCGGAAGCCATGAGCCGCTTCGGTTCGGACAAGCCCGACCTGCGCGTGAAGCTCGAATTCACCGAACTGACCGACGCCATGAAGGACGTCGACTTCAAGGTGTTCAGCACGCCGGCCAACAGCAAGGACGGCCGCGTGGCCGCACTGCGCGTGCCGAAGGGCGCCGAACTCTCGCGTGGCGACATCGACGGCTACACGGAATTCGTGCGCATCTACGGCGCGAAGGGTCTCGCTTGGATCAAGGTCAACGAAGTCGCGAAGGGCCGTGACGGTCTGCAAAGCCCGATCGTCAAGAACCTGCACGACGCGTCGATCGCCGCGATCCTCGAGCGCACCGGCGCGCAAGACGGCGACATCATCTTCTTCGCGGCCGATCGCGCGAAGGTCGTGAACGACAGCCTCGGTGCGCTGCGCCTGAAGGTCGGCCATTCGGAATTCGGCAAGGCCAACGGTCTGGTCGAGAAGGGCTGGAAGCCGCTGTGGGTGATCGACTTCCCGATGTTCGAGTACGACGAGGAAGAAAACCGCTACGTGGCCGCGCACCACCCGTTCACGAGCCCGAAGGACGAGCACCTGGAATACCTCGAAACGGATCCGGGCCGCTGCCTCGCGAAGGCGTACGACATGGTGCTGAACGGCTGGGAAATCGGCGGCGGTTCGGTCCGTATCTATCAGGAAGACGTGCAGAGCAAGGTGTTCCGCGCGCTCAAGATCAATGCGGAAGAAGCGCGTGCGAAGTTCGGCTTCCTGCTGGACGCGCTGCAATACGGCGCGCCGCCGCACGGCGGTATCGCGTTCGGTCTGGACCGTATCGTCACGATGATGGCCGGCGCCGACTCGATCCGCGACGTGATCGCGTTCCCGAAGACGCAACGCGCACAGTGTCTGCTCACGCAGGCGCCGAGCGCGGTGGACGAGCGTCAGCTCAAGGAACTGCACATCCGTCTGCGTCAGCCTGAGCAGAAGCCGGCGCAGTAAGCCGCGCGATCCGCAGGCGGCGCGCTTGGGCGCGTCGTCCTGCCAGCAAACAAAAAAGGCGCATCGTGCGCCTTTTTTGCTTTTTGCGTTAAATTCTTTCACAAGCGCGCCGCACACTGCGCAGCGGCGCCCCGCGCGCGGCGTGTGCTCCGCGCGCCGTGCTCCACGTGCCTCGCCTCACCCTTTGTTTGCCCCATCATGCAGAAGCCGCCGAAGATTCCCGAATCCGTCCTGGTCGTCATCCATACGCCGCGGCTCGACGTGCTGATCATCGAGCGCGCCGATCGCGCCGGCTTCTGGCAGTCGGTCACGGGCTCGAAGGACCATCTCGACGAGCCGCTCGCCGAGACGGCCGTGCGGGAAGTGGGGGAGGAAACCGGCATCGCGGTGGGCGCAAACGGCGTGTCCGCCGCCGCGCTGCTCGACTGGCGCCACCAGATCGACTACGAAATCTATCCGGTCTGGCGCCACCGCTACGCCGAAGGCGTGACGCGCAACACCGAGCACTGGTTCAGCCTTCAGGTGCCGGACGGCACGCCCGTCACGCTCGCGCCGCGCGAGCACACGGCGTATCTGTGGCTGCCTTACGAGGAAGCGGCGGCGAAGTGCTTTTCGTCGTCGAATCGCGAGGCCATTCTGCAGCTGCCCGCGCGGCTGGCCGGAGCGCAGCCGTGAGCGATACCCGCCGCGCCGATTCCGGCCGTTCCGGCCAGCCCGGCGACGATCCGGGCGATCTGGATTCGGGGATCGAACCGCGCCGCGTCATGCGGCTGCGCGAGGCGCTGCTCGGCAAGCGCTATCGCTCGCGCTACCGCTTCACGAGCGGCAACGACGTGCGCCTGTTCCACTCGGGCGAGGGGCTGTTCGGGGCGATGATCGAGCGCATCGACGCGGCCCAGCGTGATGTCGCGCTCGAAACCTATATCTTTTGCAGCGACACGATCGGCCAGGCCGTGTCCGAGGCGCTGATGCGCGCGGCGCGCCGCGGCGTGCGCGTGCGCGTGATCACCGACGGCATCGGCTCGCCGCACCTCGCGCTGTTCGATGCGTGGCCCGCGGCGGGCATCGAGCATCGCGTCTACAACCCGCATATCTTCGGGCGCTTCGGCTTTTCGCGCACGCACCGCAAGCTCGCGGTGATCGACGATCAGTACGCGTATTGCGGCGGCATCAACATCGTCGACGACATGGAAAACGACGGCAAGCCGCTGCCGTTCGCGCGCTGGGATTTCGCGCTCGAGCTGGCCGGTCCCGTGGTCGTGGACGTGCGCGAGGCCATCGAGCTGCAGTGGCGACGCATCCGGCTCGGCCATCGTCCGCCGCTTGGCGCGCCGGTGCTGCCGGGCGGTCAGCCGCCGCTGTCGCCGGGCGTGCCCGCGAGCGCCGGATACATGGCGCCGCATCCCACGGGCCACACGGTCATGCAGCCCGCCAAGGCGGTCAACGAAGTGCTGCGCGAACTGGCGCCCGTGGTGCGCACGAGCCGCGCACAGCGCATCATCGCGCGGCTGCGCGAGCGTCTGCGCGCGGGCGTGCCCGATCCGCGCACGGCGCGCGTGCCCTGCGTGGCCTTCGTCGCGCGCGACAACGTGGTGAACCGGCGCGCGATCGAGAAGGCCTATCTCGACGCCATCGGCGAGGCGCGCAAGGAAGTGCTGCTTGCCAATCCCTACTTCATGCCCGGGCGGCGGCTGCGCCGCGCGCTCGTGGAAGCGGCCACGCGCGGTGTCACGGTCAAGCTGTTGATCGGACGAAAAGAGTTCAAGGTGCTCGACTACGGCACGCCGTTTCTCTATCACCAGTTGCTGAGCGCGGGCGTGCAGATCGCCGAATACGAAAAGACCATGCTGCACGGCAAGGTGGCCGTGGTCGATTCGAACTGGGGCACGGTGGGGTCGTCGAATCTCGACGCGCTGAGCCTCGTGCTCAACAACGAGGCCAACGTGCTGCTCGTGCTGCATCCGCAGATCGAGCAGTTGCGCGGCGAGATCCTGAGCGCCTTCGACGAATCCCCGCGCATCGACCGCGCGCGCTACGAGGCGCGGCCCTGGCACGTGCGCGCGGTGAACTGGCTCGCCTGGAACTCGTATCGCGTGGTCATGAAGATGCTCACCGTGGGCGGCTATGACTAGGCCGCGCGACCCGCTGCGGGCAGCGCCGGCGCCGCAGCGCAAGCCGCTTGCCTGCCACATGAATCGCCCCGCTTGCAATCGAGAAATGTTCCCTTGTGCGCGGCGCGCGAAGCCCGAAAATTAGAGTACCGGTTAGAAATCGGTTTCTAATAAAGTCCTTGTTTCACGGACGGCTGTCCTCAACAATAGTACGGCCGTTCGATTTAATTCCGGCCCAGATGCGAGCAGTTAAAGCCCACATCGCGGCCACATCGTTACGGTAAATAAAGCTATGCGAAAAGGCGAACAGACCCGCGCCGCCATTCTGGATGCAGCACTCGACCTCGCGAGCCGCGACGGCCTGGAAGGCCTGACGATCGGCTTGCTGGCCGAGCGCATGCAGATGAGCAAGAGCGGCGTTTTCGCGCACTTCGGTTCGCGCGAAGATCTCCAGGTCGAAGTCGTGCGCGAGTACCACCGCAGATTCGAGGAAGAAGTCTTCTTTCCGAGTTTGCGCGAACCGCGTGGTTTGCCCCGTCTGCGTGCGATGCTGTCGCGATGGTTCGAGAAGCGCATCCACGAAGTCACGACCGGCTGCATCTACATCAGCGGCGCGGTGGAGTACGACGACCGCGCGGACAGCCAGGTGCGCGAGCAGCTGGTGGCGAGCGTGACGATGTGGCGGGCGGCATTGCTGCGCGCCATTTCGCAGGCGATCGAGGAGGGGCATCTGCGACGGGACACCGATCCCGCGCTGATGTTGTTCGAACTGTATAGCGTAACGCTGGGTCTGCATCATGACGGCCGTTTCCTGCACTTGCCGGACGCAGTCGACCATACGTGGGCCGCGTTCGAAAAACTGATTGTTTCGTATCAGAGCGTCAGCCAGTAGCCCACCCCGCGCACAGCGCCGCGGCGGTACGCGAAAGCCCGACACTCTAAGGCTCTATCAAGGGAGAAAAACATGGGACAGTACACCGCGCCGCTGCGTGACATGCAATTCGTGTTGCACGAACTGCTGAACGTGGAAGGCGAAGTCAAGCAGATGCCGAAGCACGCCGACCTCGATGCCGACACCATCAACCAGGTGCTCGAAGAAGCGGGCAAGTTCTGCTCGGAGGTGCTGTTTCCGCTGAACCAGGTCGGCGACCGCGAAGGCTGCACGTACGCCGGCGACGGCGTCGTCACCACGCCCACTGGTTTCAAGGAAGCGTACAAGCAATACGTCGAGGCCGGCTGGCCCGCGCTGGGCTGCGATCCCGATTACGGCGGCCAGGGCCTGCCCGCGTTCGTGAACAACGCGCTCTACGAAATGCTCAACTCGGCGAACCAGGCGTGGACCATGTATCCGGGTCTCTCGCACGGCGCCTACGAATGTCTGCACGCGCACGGCACGCCCGAACTGCAGAAGGCCTATCTGCCGAAGCTCGTCGAAGGCGTGTGGACCGGCACGATGTGTCTGACCGAGCCGCACTGCGGCACCGACCTCGGCATCCTGCGCACCCGGGCCGAACCGAACAGCGACGGCTCCTACGCAATCACCGGCACGAAGATCTTCATCTCGAGCGGTGAGCACGACATGGCGGAGAACATCATCCACCTCGTGCTCGCGCGCCTGCCGGACGCCCCGCAAGGCACCAAGGGCATCTCGCTCTTCGTCGTGCCGAAGTTCATCCCCACGGCCTCGGGCGACGTGGGCGAGCGCAACGGCATCAAGTGCGGCTCGATCGAACACAAGATGGGCATTCACGGCAACTCCACCTGCGTGATGAACCTGGACGGCGCGACGGGCTGGCTCGTCGGCGAACCGAACAAGGGCTTGAACGCCATGTTCGTGATGATGAACGCCGCGCGTCTGGGCGTCGGCATGCAAGGTCTGGGCCTCACGGAAGTCGCGTATCAGAACTCGCTCGTGTACGCGAAGGAGCGCCTCCAGATGCGCTCGCTCACGGGCCCGAAGGCGCCAGAAAAGGCCGCCGATCCGATCATCGTGCATCCCGACGTGCGCCGCATGCTGCTCACGCAGAAGGCCTGGGCCGAAGGCGCGCGCGCCTTCACGTACTGGGCGGCGCTGCACATCGACAAGGAGCTGTCGCACGCCGACGAAGCCGAGCGCAAGGAAGCCGGCGATCTCGTCGCGCTGCTCACGCCGATCATCAAGGCTTTCCTCACCGACAACGCGTTCGAGAGCACCAACCTCGGCATGCAGGTGTACGGCGGCCACGGCTTCATCTCCGAGTGGGGCATGGAGCAGTACGTGCGCGACGCGCGGATCAACCAGATCTACGAAGGCACCAACACGATCCAGTCGCTCGACCTGCTGGGCCGCAAGGTGCTCGGCGACATGGGCGCGAAGCTCAAGAAGTTCGGCAAGCTCGTGACGGAATTCGTCGAAGCCGAAGGCATCAAGACGGAGATGCAGGAGTTCGTGAATCCGCTCGCCGACATCGGCGACAAGATGCAGAAGCTCACGATGGAAATCGGCATGAAGGCCATGCAGAACCCGGACGAAGTGGGCGCGGCCGCCGTGCCGTATTTGCGCACGGCGGGCCATCTGGTGTTCGCGTACTTCTGGGCGCGCATGGCGCGCATCGCGCTCGACAAGGAAAGCTCGGGCGATCCGTTCTACAAGTCGAAGCTGGCCACGGCGCGCTTCTACTTCGCGAAGCTGCTGCCCGAAACGGCGACCTCGATCCGCCAGGCGCGCGCGGGTTCGAAGACGCTGATGGAAGTCGACGAAGCGCTGTTCTAAGCGCTTGCGTGATGCGCCGCGTCTTCACGCGGGCGCATCACGCGACTTCGAATCGCCTGATCGAATCACCGAATCGAATCACCCAATCGCATCACCGAATCTCTCAAGCGGCGCACCGGCCAGAATAACGACACACCGGTTCGCGCCGCGAAACATCTCCTATCCGCTCGACATTGCATATCCGCTGGAGGAACAACGTGAGCAATCTTAATATTCGCAAGGTGGCCGTGCTCGGCGCCGGCGTGATGGGCGCGCAGATCGCCGCGCACCTGATCAACGCCCGCGTGCCCGTGCTGCTGTTCGATCTGCCCGCGAAGGAAGGCCCGAAGAACGCCATCGCGCTCAAAGCCATCGAGACGCTGAAGAAGCTCTCGCCCGCGCCGTTCGGCGTGAAGGACGACGCGCAGTACATCACGCCCGCGAACTACGAAGACGACATCGCGAAGCTCGCGGAATGCGACGTGGTGATCGAGGCGATCGCCGAGCGCATGGACTGGAAGCACGACCTCTACAAGAAGGTCGCGCCGCACATCGGCCCGAAGGCGATTTTCGCCACGAATACCTCGGGTCTGTCGATCACGGAACTGTCGCAAGGTTTCGACGACAACCTCAAGGCGCGCTTCTGCGGCGTGCACTTCTTCAATCCGCCGCGCTACATGCATCTGGTCGAGCTGATCCCGACCGCGCAGACGCAGCCGGAGATTCTCGACCAGCTCGAATCGTTCCTCACGAGCGTCGTGGGCAAGGGCGTGGTGCGCGCGAAGGACACGCCGAACTTCATCGCGAACCGCGTCGGCATCTTCTCGATTCTCGCGGTGATCGCGGAAGCGCAGAAGTTCGGTCTGCGTTTCGACGAAGTCGACGACCTCACGGGCAGCCGTCTGGGCCGCGCGAAGTCGGCGACCTTCCGCACGGCTGACGTTGTGGGCCTCGACACGATGGCGCACGTCATCAAGACGATGCAGGACAACCTCAAGGACGATCCGTTCTTCCCGGTCTACGAGACGCCGGCCGTGCTGGCGGGTCTGGTCGCGAAGGGCGCGCTCGGCCAGAAGACGGGTGGCGGTTTCTATCGCAAGGAAGGCAAGGCGATCAAGGTGCTCGACGGCAAGACCGGCGAGTACGTGGACGGCGGCGCGAAGGCCGACGAACTCGTGGGCCGCATCCTCAAGCGTCCGCCCGCGGAGCGTCTGAAGCTGCTGCGCGAATCGGAGCATCCGCAGGCGCAGTTCCTGTGGTCGATCTTCCGCGACGTGTTCCATTACATCGGCGTGCATCTGCAATCGATCGCCGATAACGCGCGCGATGTCGATCTCGCGATCCGCTGGGGCTTCGGCTGGAACGAAGGTCCGTTCGAAGGCTGGCAGGCCGCGGGCTGGAAGCAGGTCGCCGAATGGGTGAAGGAAGACATCGACGCGGGCAAGACGCTGTCGAGCGCGCCGCTGCCCGCCTGGGTGTTCGAAGGCGCGGTCGCGAACAACGGCGGCGTGCATGGCGCCGACGGTTCGTGGTCGCCGGCTGAAGCGCGCTTCGTGCCGCGCTCGGATCTGCCGGTCTACGAGCGTCAGGTGTTCCGCGCGGCGCTGTTCGGCGAGTCGAACGCGCGCGACCCGAAGAGTTTCGGCAAGACGCTGTTCGAGAACGAGCATCTGCGCGCGTGGGTCGACGACCGCGCGGGCGAAGACGACGTCGTGATCGTCTCGTACAAGAGCAAGATGAACACGATGGGTCCGGGCGTGCTCGACTCGCTCGTCAAGGCCATCGAGATTGCCGAAGACGGCTACAAGGGCGTCGTGATCTGGCAACCGACGTCGCTGAAGCTCGGCGCGCCGGGCGGTCCGTTCTCGGCGGGCGCGAACCTCGAAGAAGCCATGCCCGCCTTCATGATGGGCGGCGCGAAGGGCATCGAGCCGTTCGTGAAGAAGTTCCAGGACACGATGCTGCGCGTGAAGTACGCGAACGTGCCGGTCGTGGCGGCAGTGTCGGGCATCGCGCTCGGCGGCGGCTGCGAAATCATGCTGCACAGCGCGAAGCGCGTCGCGCACATCGAGAGCTATGTCGGTCTCGTCGAAGTGGGCGTGGGCCTCGTGCCCGCGGGCGGCGGCCTGAAGGAAGCGGCGATTCGCGCAGCCGAAGGCGCGGCGTCGATCGGCGCCGTGCCGAGCGATCTGCTGCGTTTCCTGCAGAAGTCGTTCGAGAACGCGGCGATGGCGAAGGTCTCGGGCTCGGCGCTCGAAGCGCGCACGATGGGCTATCTGAAGCCGTCGGACACGATCGTCTTCAACGTGTTCGAGCTGCTCGACACGGCGAAGAAGGAAGCGCGCGCACTGAGCGCGTCCGGTTATCGTGCGCCGCTGCGCGCGAAGCAGATTCCGGTCGCGGGCCGCTCGGCGATCTCGACCATCAAGGCCTCGCTCGTCAACATGCGCGACGGCCGCTTTATCAGCGACCACGATTACCTGATCGCGGGACGGATTGCTGAAGCCGTGTGCGGCGGCGACGTCGAAGCGGGCAGCCTGGTCGACGAAGAATGGCTGCTCACGCTCGAGCGCCGCGCGTTCGTCGATCTGCTCGGCACGCAGAAGACGCAGGAACGCATCATGGGCATGCTGCAAACCGGCAAGCCGGTGCGCAACTAAGCGGCACGACGTACGCACATAACGGACTGGAGTTACAGATGAGCAAACAGTTGCAGGACGCATACATCGTCGCCGCGAGCCGCACGCCCATCGGCAAGGCGCCGCGCGGCATGTTCAAGAACACCCGCCCCGACGAGCTGCTGGTTCACGCGATCAAGTCGGCCGTGGCGCAGGTGCCGGGTCTCGACACGAGCGTGATCGAAGACGCCATCATCGGCTGCGCGATTCCCGAAGCCGAGCAAGGCCTGAACGTGGCGCGTATCGGCGCGCTGCTCGCGGGTCTGCCGCAGAGCGTGGGCGGCGTGACCGTCAACCGTTTCTGCGCCTCGGGCATCACGGCGCTGGCGATGGCGGCGGACCGCATCCGCGTCGGCGAAGCCGATGCGATGATCGCGGGCGGCTGCGAATCGATGAGCATGGTGCCGATGATGGGCAACAAGCCGTCGCTCTCGCCGCACATCTTCGATCGCAATGAAGACATCGGCATTGCCTACGGCATGGGCCTGACGGCGGAGAAGGTCGCGGAGCGCTGGAAGGTGAGCCGCGAAGCGCAGGACGCGTTCTCGGTCGAGTCGCATCGCCGCGCGCTGGCCGCGCAACAGGCGGGCGAGTTCAAGGACGAAATCGCGCCGTACACGCTCGTCGAGCGTTTCCCGGATCTCGCCAGCGGCGAAGTGAAGGTCAAGGAGCGCCTGATCGAGCTGGACGAAGGCCCGCGCGCCGACACCACGCTCGAAGGCCTCGCGAAGCTGCGCGCGGTGTTCGCGAACAAGGGTTCGGTGACGGCGGGCAACAGCTCGCAGACTTCGGACGGCGCGGGCGCGCTGATCGTCGTTTCCGAGAAGATGCTCAAGCAGTTCAACCTCACGCCGCTCGCGCGCTTCGTGAGCTTCGCGGTGCGCGGCGTGCCGCCGGAAATCATGGGCATCGGCCCGAAGGAAGCGATTCCGGCCGCGCTCAAGGCCGCGGGCCTGAAGCAGGACGATCTCGACTGGATCGAACTGAACGAGGCGTTCGCCGCGCAGTCGCTGGCGGTGATCCAGGACCTCGGTCTCGATCAGTCGAAGATCAACCCGCTCGGCGGCGCGATCGCGCTGGGCCACCCGCTCGGCGCGACGGGCGCGATCCGCGCTTCGACGGTCGTGCACGGCCTGCGCCGCCGCAACCTGAAGTACGGCATGGTGACGATGTGCGTCGGCACCGGCATGGGCGCGGCGGCCATCATCGAGCGGCTGTAAGCGCTAGACGCTATCGCTTATCGACACGGTTCGCAGACTTCGCGGTCTGCGAACCGTTTTTCATATTCGGCAGGTGGAACCGAGGAGACATCGCAGTGAGCAACGAAATCCTGACCGCACGCGAGAACGGCGTGCTGACGATCACCATCAATCGCCCGGAGCGCAAGAACGCGCTGACGCCCGCGATGTACCAGGCGATGAGCGACGCGCTCGTCGCGGCGCAGGAAGACAGGGACGTGCGCGCCGTGCTGCTGCGCGGCCACGCTGAGATCTTCACGGCGGGCAACGACATCGAAGACTTCCTGAAGAATCCGCCGACCGGCGGCGACTCGCCCGTGATGCGCTTTCTCGCCACCATCGCCACCTTCGAGAAGCCGCTCGTGGCGGCGGTGCGGGGCGCGGCGATCGGCGTCGGCACGACGATGCTGCTGCATTGCGACATGGTCTACGCCGCCGATACGGCGCGTTTCGCGATGCCGTTCTCGCAGCTCGGTCTGTGCCCGGAGGCCGCTTCGTCGCTGCTGCTGCCGCGCGTGGCCGGTTATCAGGGCGCGGCCGAAAAGCTGCTGCTCGGCGATACGTTCGACGCCGCCGAAGCGCATCGCATGGGCTTCGTGAATCGCGTGCTGCCCGCCGCCGAACTCGACGCGTTCGTGAGCGCGCAGCTCGCGAAACTGGTCGCGCTGCCCGCGTCGTCGCTGCGCGCGACCAAGACGCTGATGAAGCGCGCGAGCGAGCATGAGATCAAGACGCAGATGAGCGAGGAGTCGGTGCACTTCGGCAAGATGCTGCTCGCGCCCGAAGCGCGCGAGGCGTTCACGGCCTTCCTGCAAAAGCGCAAGCCGGATTTCCGGCAGTTCGACTGAGCGATTGCGGCGATCAGCCGATCAGGCGGCGCTCGCCGCCGTGTCGTAATCGACGTAGCCGGTCTCGCGGCAGAAGCTCACGAGCCGCAGTCCGGCGCGCTTCGCGATGTTGATCGCGAGCGAGGAGGGCGCCGAGATCGTCGCGACCATCGGCATGCCCACGCGCGCGGCCTTGCGCACCAGCTCGTAGCTCGCGCGGCTGGAGAGGAACACGAAGCCTTGCTGCGAGTCGGCGCGGTCGAGCACCAGCTGGCCGATCAGCTTGTCGAGCGCGTTGTGGCGGCCCACGTCCTCGAAGGCGCGCAGGATCTGGCCGTCGGCGTCGCACCACGCGGCCGCGTGCAGGCCGCCCGTGAGCTTTGTGAGCGCCTGATGACGCGGCAGTTCGCGCGCGGCGCGTGCGATTGCGTCGGGCGCGAGGCGCGCGAGAAAGCCCGTGTCGGGCACGATTTCCGGTTCGAGATCGAGCAGATCGATGCTCTCGATGCCGCACACGCCGCAGCCGCTGCGGCCCGCGAGCGCGCGGCGCTTTTCCTTCAATTCGACGAACGCCTGCTGCACGACCGTGAGATGCACTTCGGCGTGCGGCGTCTCGGCTTCGGCGTGCCAGTAGACCTCGAAGTCCTGAATGTCGGCGTTGCGCCCGACGATGCCTTCCGAAATCGCAAAGCCCACCGCGAACGCTTCGAGGTCGCGCGGCGTGCACATCATGACCGCGTGCGAGATGCCGTTGAAGACGAGCGCGACGGGCCATTCCTGGCCGACGTGATCGGCGCGCGTTTCGACGTCTTCGCCGCGATGCCGGCGCACGCGCAGTTCGACGGCGCCGGGCTGCTCGCCGGAGTCGGACGCGGCGGCAGGCGAGGCGCAGGCGTTGGAAGCAGAGGGATTCAAGGGGGACGCGGAATTCAAGCGAAGGTGCTCCATCAACGAGGCAGGTGCGCGCGCGGTTTCGGGGGCGGAACGGCCTGGTCGGGCGCAGCCGCGCGACGGCCATTATCCGCGCTCGCTCGCGCCAGGCGGCTCGCGCCGTGCGCCGATATTCAGTATCGGTGCAGACGCCGCCGACAGCATGACGCTGCGCCGCGCACATAAGGTTCTAAAATACCTCAAGCGGGCGCCGTTTGCCGCTGTCCGTTTCGCGAGGATAAACGCCATGGCATTGACTGAAGCTCCGCTGCTGTTTGAATTCGAGGTCGTATCGTCGGAGGACCTCACCTTCATCCCCATGTGCGTGCGTTTCAATCTGGATCGTTTCGGGCTGCGCATTTCGCTCGCGCAGTGGCAGTTGCTGCCTTACGAGGACCGCCGCCTGCTCGCGCGCTTCCCCGTCGACGAGGACACCGAGATCGAGCCGAATTTCGATCACGCGCTATTCGAAATGCTGCGCACGCACGCGAACGTCGAACCCGAATGGTTCGCGCCCGACGAGGCGCCCGCCTGGCGCAACGTCAGCACGGTGCCGGGCGGCATCGCCAACCAGGCGGCGCTCGCCGAACTGCGCACGCCCGATGTCGAGGACTGGGCGCAGCTCGCGCCGTTCCAGCGCTACGTGCTCGCCAAGCTCGCGCGCAAGCCGGAGGCGAATCACGATTTCGTGCCGGCGATGCGCGAGTTCGGCCTCGCGGTGCCGCGCAACGCGGCGCGCTGAGCGCAAGTTTTTTCGCGCCGCGCTTTTACGCTTTTTCGGGCGTTTTTTCCGCGTTCTCCGCGCGGTTTCCCCAGTGAAACGTTTGCGCGCAAGCCAGGCTGCGCGGGCGTTTTCGAGGTTCTCCTCGGTTTGTGCGGATTCGAGTGAATTCGCCGCCGATTTCCCCTCAAGCCTTGCCGACGACTGCCGTTATCCGGGAATGGCGCATGGCGCGCCAGCCTGTTGCGCGCAGGTCGTGATCGGACCGCCCGTGCCTTCGCGCGGGGACGAACGACGTTCGGCTTTCAATGACTCTTCATTTTTCGAAGCGGCACCTCATCAATCTGGCGGTCGTAGCGGCAGCCGTGGGCGCAAACGCTTTCGTGGCCTGGACGCAGATCGGCGCACAGCGTGAAATCGAGCAGCGGGCCGCTCAGGCCGGGCGTGTGCGGCACGATCTGGACCGCTATCGGAGCGCGCTCAACGGCGGCCTCGTGGCGCTAGGCCGCCTGCAGGCCGACGGCATCGCCGAATCGCCCGCGGCCCGCGACGCGCGCATCGACGAACTCGACGATACCGCCCGCGCGCTGCGCGTTGAGCTGGCCGACAATGCGCCGCTCGCGCGCCGTTTCGATGCGCTCTCGACCGACGCGGCGACGCTCGCCCGCGAAATCGACAGCACCCTCGCGCGCGCCGAGCAGCGTCTCGCCGACGTTCGCGTGCAGGCGAGCGCGGCGGCGCTGGAGCCGCAGAGCGAGGAAGCGAATGGCGCGAGTGCGGTGAGTGCCGCGAGTGCTCCGGGCGCTGCGAGTGCCGTCAGCGCCGCAAGCGCGCCGCTTGCGGCTTCGGCTCCGGCGGCGACTCACGCGCCGCATGCCGCGACTTCGGCCCCAGCGCATCGACGCGCAACGAATGCGAACAAGCCGCACTCCCACGCGCCGCACACCGGGCGCATCCGGCCGATTGCCGCGACGGTGCAGGAGGGCGATCTCTCGTCGCCGTATGCGCGCGCGCCCGGCGTGTCGATCATGCGCGTCGCCGCGCCAGCCGTGAGCGCGCCGAATCTTGCCTCGCCCTACGTTTCGGGCGCGGTCGCGGGCGCCGCGAATCTCGCCGCGCCGTATTCGGCGGCGGGCTCGAATGGCTCGAATGGTTCGAATGGTTCCGCGCACGCGCTCACGTCGCCGTATGCGGCGGTGGGCGCGCCGTCCGGCAGCGCCGGGCGGCTTGGCGAACCGTATGCGGCGGCGGCGTCGTCGGGGCGTGCGTCGAGTCTTGCGCAGCCTTATGCAGCCGCGACGAATGGTGCGCCGAATGGAGCGTCAAACGGCGCGACGACCACAGCAGGCGCCGTCTCGACCCTAACCCCGACCGCCACCCCGAACGCGCCCACCCAACTCGCCGCCGTCCCGAACTCCGCTTCGAGCGTCCCGACACCGCTGGCCGCCACGCCGGCCTTCGCGTCCACGGCCACGTGGATCGCGGGCGAATACATCCGGCTCGATCGCCGCGTCGATCGCATCGACGCGTTGCTTTCCGCGCTGCAGGGCGAGCAGGATCTCGCGCTGGCGGGCGTGCTGGCGGAATCGGCGCGCGCGGGCAGCCGCGCGTCGATCCTGCTGATCGTGACGATGCTCGCGGGCGCGACGCTCCTGATCTACATGTTCGGCGTGCGCGAGAACGCGGCGCGCGAAAAGCTGCGCGCGCTCGCCGGTCTGCGTCAGCGCAACGAGCGCTTCCAGGGGCTGTTCGACGCGCATCCGGTGCCGATGTACGTGTTCGATCGCGAGACGCTGCGCTTTCTCGCCGTCAACGCGGCGGCGATCCAGCAATACGGCTACAGCGAGGAGGAATTCCTCGCGATGACGATCCGCGACATCCGTCCGCAAGACGACGTCACGCGGCTCGAACAGCATCTCGCGCGCTCGGACACGCTCACGCAGAACGTCCGCACGATGGCGGGCATCTGGCATCACGTGCGCCGCGACGGCACGCTCATCAGCGCCGACATCTCGCATCACTCGCTGAGCTTCCAGGGCCGCGCGGCCGTGTTCGTGCTCGCCGACGACGTGACCGAGCAGATCAAGGCCGAAGTCGAGGCGCAGCGCTCGAACCAGATGCTCGAGGCGGTGATCGACAACATTCCGCAGCGCATTTTCTGGAAGGACGCCGAGTCGCGCTATCTCGGCTGCAACATGACCTTCGCGCGCGACGCGGGGCTCGCGTATCCCGAGCAGATCATCGGCAAGACCGACGACGATCTGCCCTGGCGCCCCTACGCCGAGTCGATGCGCGCGCAGGACCGCGAGGTGATCGTCGCCGGTTTGCCGCGCCTGAACTTCGAAGAAGATCTCACGATCGACGGCCTGCATCGCACGACGATCACGAGCAAGCTGCCGCTGCTCGACGGCGACGGCCGCGTGATGGGCGTGCTCGGCACCTATTCGGACACGACCGAAAGCAAGCGCGCCGACCTCGCGCTGCGTCTGCAAAGCCGCGCGCTCGACGCCTGCGTGAACGCGATTCTGATCACCGGACCGGGGCCGGGCGGCAGCAATCTGATCGAGTACGCGAACCCGGCGTTCCGCCGCATCACGGGCTACGATCCCGCCGAGGTGGTCGGTCAGGACAGCCGACTGCTGCAACGCGACGACCGCGATCAGGACGGCCTCGTGGCGATCCGCCAGGCGCTGCTCTCGAACCGCGAGGTGAGCGCCGTGCTGCGCAATTACCGCAAGGACGGCGCGCTGTTCTGGAATCAGCTGCTGATTGCGCCGGTGCCCGATCTCGACGGGCGCATCACGCATCACATCGGCATCATCAACGACGTGACCGAGCTGATCCGCTATCAGGAACAGCTCGAATATCAGGCGAATTACGACAGCCTCACGCTGCTGCCCAACCGCAATCTGCTGCGCGACCGCCTGCAACAGGCGCTGGTTTCCGCGCAGCGGCACCAGCGCGGCGTGGCGGTGGTGTTCATCGACCTCGACGGCTTCAAGAACGTCAACGACAGTCTCGGCCATAGCGTCGGCGACCGTCTGCTCGGCGTGGTGGCGGAGCGTCTGACGCGCTGCACGCGCACGAGCGACACGGTCGCGCGCCACGGCGGCGACGAGTTCGTGATCGTGCTCACCGACACCATCGACGAAAAATCGCTGATCAACTGGATGGAGCGCGCGCGCGCGATGATCTCGGAGCCGGTGCTGATCGACGGCACCGAACTGTACGTGGGCTGCAGCATGGGCGCGAGCGTGTACCCGCAGGACGGCACCGACGCCGAGGCGCTGCTCAAGAAGGCCGACGTGGCGATGTATCGCGCGAAGGAACTGGGCCGCAACACCTTCCAGTTTTATCAGCCGGAGATGAACGCGGCCGCGGGCGCGCGCATGGATCTCGAACGGCGTCTGCGCCGCGCGCTGCGTGACGGCGAATTCCTGCTGCACTATCAGCCGCAGGTGGAGATCGGCAGCGGGCGCATCGTCGGCATGGAGGCGCTGGTGCGCTGGCTCGACCCGGAAGCCGGGCTGATCTCGCCGGCCAAGTTCATCCCGATCGCCGAGGAAAGCGGCCTGATCGGCCCGCTGTCCGACTGGGTGCTGCGCGAGGCGTGCCGCCAGAACCGCGCATGGCAGGACGCCGGGCTGCCGCATGTGCGCGTGTCGGTGAATCTGTCGGCGAAGACCTTCCATCAGCGCGACATCGCCGAGCTGGTGAAGGGCGTGCTCGACGAGACGGGGCTCGAACCGTGCTGGCTCGAACTCGAACTCACGGAAAGCACGCTGATGCGCAACGCGGAAGAGGCGGTGTCGATGCTCAACGCGCTGCACGAGCAGGGCGTGGGCATCGCCATCGACGACTTCGGCACCGGCTATTCGAGCTTGAGCTATCTGAAGCGGCTGCCGGTGGACCGGCTCAAGATCGACCGCTCGTTCGTGTCCGATATCGGCACCAGCGGCGACGACGAGACGATCACGGCGGCCATCATCGCGCTCGCGCACGAGTTGCGCCTGCAGGTGATCGCGGAAGGCGTGGAGACGTCGCAACAGTTCGCGTTCCTGCGCGAACGCGCGTGCGACGAGTTGCAGGGGTATTTCTTCGCGCCGCCGCTGCCGGGGCCCGAAGTGGCCGCGCTGCTGGGCGCGAGCGCGTCGTATGAGGAAGGCGCGGCGCTCGCGTGGGCGCAGTGACGGCGATGCAGCGAACGTGACGCAGTGAAGTTGACGAAGTACAGCGCAAGCCCGTCGGCGAGCGGGCTTGCGTGCTTGACGTCAGACGGCGGGTTCGACGGGCGGCAGGGCGCGCGGACGGCGGTCGGTGCCGGTCGCCACGTAGGTGAGCGTCGCTTCGGTCACCTTGACGACTTCCTCGGCGAGCCGCATGCGCTGGGCGTACACCTCGACTTCGACGGTCACCGACGTCGTGCCGGTCTTGACGATATCCGCGTAAAAACTCAGCAGGTCGCCGACGAACACCGGCTGCTTGAACACGAACGAATTCACGGCGACGGTCGCCACGCGGCCATTGGCGCGGCGGCTGGCCGGAATCGAGCCGGCGATGTCGACCTGCGACATGATCCAGCCGCCGAACACGTCGCCATGCACGTTGGCGTCCGAGGGCTGCGGCACGACGCGCAGCGCGGGCGACTTCTGGGGGAGCGGGAAGGCATCGGTCATCGGGAGTCCGTCAAAAAAGGAAAGCGGGGAAGGAACGGCGTGGCCGATGGGTCGATGGCCACGGCCCCGGACGCGTCGCGCGGTTGCGCGGTGAACCGTGCAGGCCAGGTGCCCTCAGCGGCGCGTGCCGCCTTCTGCGACAATACGGTGATCAGGAATTGTACGGGAAAGCAGCAGGCGGGGCGGGCGGCCAGACAGGCTCGCCGGCCGAACTAGAGGCCTTTGCCGAACCCGTCGTCCGCGCTTTTTCAGGCGTCCCCCAATCTCGCCGTGCGCCGCGCGTCGATGCGAAGTTATCGCGTCGCGCCGCACGCTCATCGCCGTTCACCCATGCGCCGTTTTTCCGCTTCCAACGAACCCGCGCCGCTCGCCACCGGGCCGCGCAACGACTGGCAGACCATCGTCTCGCTGCTGCCTTATCTCACAGCCTACAAATGGCGTGTGGCGTTCGCGCTCACCTGCCTGATCGGCGCGAAGGTGGCTAACCTGGGCGTGCCCGTGGTGATGAAGCACATCGTCGACGGCCTCGCGCCCGTGCAGCATCTGACCGCGCTCGGCCGGGCCGAACACGCGCCGGGCATCGTGCTGATGGGCGGCGTCGGGCTGCTGGTGGTCGCGTATGCGGCGGTGCGGCTCTCGACTTCGCTGTTCACCGAACTGCGCGAAATTCTCTTCTCGAAGGTGACCGAGAGCGCCGTGCGCCAGCTCGCGCTCAAGGTGTTCCGCCATCTGCACGCGCTCTCGCTGCGCTTTCATCTGGAGCGGCAGACGGGCGGCATGTCGCGCGACATCGAACGCGGCACGCGCGGCATCACGCAGCTCATTTCGTATTCGCTCTACAGCATCTTGCCGACGCTCGTCGAAGTCGGCCTCGTGCTGATCTTTTTCACCGTGAAATACGAGGCGTATTACGCGATCGTCACGCTGTGCGCGCTGGCCGCGTACATCGTCTTCACGGTGAAAGTGACCGAGTGGCGCACGCATTTTCGCCGCACGATGAACGAACTCGATTCGCGCGCCAACTCGCGTGCGATCGATTCGCTCATCAACTACGAGACGGTGAAGTACTTCGGCAACGAAGAGTGGGAAACGAAGCGTTACGACGAAAACCTGCACCGTTATCGCGCGGCGGCGATCAAGTCGCAGCATTCGCTGTCGGCGCTGAACTTCGGGCAGCAGGCGATCATCGGCACGGGACTGGTGTTCATTCTGTGGCGCGCGACGCAAGGCGTGATGGCGGGCAAGCTCACGCTCGGCGACCTCGTGCTCATCAACACCTTCATGTTGCAGCTCTACATTCCGCTGAATTTTCTCGGCGTGGTGTATCGCGAACTGAAGCAGAGCCTCACCGACATGGACCGCATGTTCACGCTGCTCACGGTCGCGCGCGAAGTGCCCGATGTGCCGAACGCGCCCGCGCTCGCGGTGCGCGGCGGCGAGGTGCGATTCACGCACGTGGACTTCGCCTATGAGCCGTCGCGGCAGATCCTGCACGACGTGAGCTTCACGATCGCCGCGGGCACGACGACGGCGGTGGTGGGCCACAGCGGCTCAGGCAAGTCGACGCTCGCGCGCCTGCTGTTCCGCTTCTACGATCTCGACCGCACCGATCCGGGCAAAAACGGCGGGGCGATCACGATCGACGGTCAGGATATCCGCGACGTCACGCAGGATTCGCTGCGCGCGTCGATCGGCATCGTGCCGCAGGACACCGTGCTCTTCAACGATTCGATCTACTACAACATCGCCTATGGCCGGCCGACGGCGAGCCGCGAGGAAGTGATCGCGGCGGCGCGCGCGGCGCATATTCATGCGTTCATCGAGAGTCTGCCGAAGGGTTATGAGACGCCCGTCGGCGAGCGCGGGCTGAAGCTCTCGGGCGGCGAGAAGCAGCGCGTGGCGATCGCGCGCACGCTGCTCAAGAATCCGCCGATCCTGCTGTTCGACGAGGCGACCTCGGCGCTCGATTCGCGTTCGGAGCGCGCGATCCAGCACGAACTCGATTCGATCGCGCGCGAGCGCACGACGCTCGTGATCGCGCACCGGCTTTCGACGGTCGTGAACGCCGAGCAGATCATCGTGATGGATCACGGACGCATCGTCGAGCGCGGCACGCACGACGAACTGCTGCGCACGCAAGGGCATTACGCGCAGATGTGGGCGTTGCAGCAGCAGAAGGCCAGCGAGCCTGCGCAGCAAGATCAGGCGGAACAAGCCGGTCAGCCCGTGGCAGCGCCCGCGAACGGGGCGCATTGAAGCGGTGTGTAGTTGTGAGCGCGCGATGAGCGCGTGGTGAATGCGCGGTGAATGCGCCGCGCGCGCCGTGTGTGCCTCAGGCCGTCCGGCGCGCGCGTATGCGTGCAGTTACCGCATCAGCGCGCCGCCTGGGCGCGCAATTCCTCGTCGAGCGCCGCGAGTTGCGCGGGCGTGCCGACATTCTCCCAACGTCCTTCGAACAGTTCGCCGCTCGCGCGCCGCGCCGCGATGGTCTCGCGGTAATACGGCGTGAGCGCGCGCTTCGTGCCGCGCGGCAGATCGCGGAACATGCGCGTGTCGTAGAGCCCGATGCTGCCGAACGTGCAGCGCGGCGCGCCATCCAGCGCGAGCACGCCGTCGGCGCCCAGCGCGAAGTCGCCGTTCGCGTGGAAAGGCGGGTTCGGCACCATCACGAGATGCATGCCGGGCTGCGCGGCGGCCGCGAGCGTCTGCGCAGGCGCATCGAGACGCGCGAAATCGAAATCGCTGTAGATATCGCCGGCCACGCCCAGAAACACGCACGGCTCATCGCCGTTTTCGAGCAGCGGCAGCGCCTGGGCGATGCCGCCCGCGGTTTCGAGCGCCTCGTGCTCGGGCGAATAGAGCAGACGCACGCCGAAGCGCGCGCCGTCGCCGAGCGCCGCTTCGAGCGTCGCGCCGAGCCACGCGTGATTGATGACGATGCGCGTATAGCCCGCCGCCGCGAGCCGCTCGATCTGCCACACGATCAGCGGCTTGCCGCCGGCTTCGAGCAGCGGTTTCGGGCAGGTATCGGTGAGCGGGCGCATGCGCTCGCCGCGTCCGGCGGCGAAGATCATCGCCGTGCGCTCGAAACGGGCGCGCGTCATGGAATCGGCCTTGTCATGAAGTTGCACGAGGTTGCGGTGAGAGGGGCGGGATCAGAAGGTATAGCCGGTTTCGACCGCCGTGCCGCGCAGCTCGTCGATGAAGCGCGCGAACGGCACGAGCGGGCGATAGCGGTGCGCGACCTTGCTCGCGTAATCGAGGAAACGCGGCAGGTCGGCCATGTAATGCGGCTTGCCGTCACGATAATTGATGCGGCAAAAGAGGCCCAGCACCTTGATGTGGCGTTGCAGGCCCATCCATTCGAGCTGGCGGTAGAACTCGCCGAAGTCGGGATCGACGGGCAGACCGGCCTTTTTCGCGCGTTCCCAGTAGCGCACGAAGCAGTCGAGCTCGAACTCCTCGTCCCAGCTCAGGAAGGCGTCGCGCAGCAGCGAGGCGACGTCGTAGGTGATCGGGCCTTCCACGGCGTCCTGGAAGTCGAGCACGCCGGGGTTCGGCGTCGCGATCATCAGGTTGCGCGGCATGAAATCGCGCAGCATGAACACCTGCGGCTGGGCGCGCGCGCTCGCGATCAGCAGCGCGAAGGTGCGGTCGAGCATGGCGCGCGTGGCGTCGTCGACCTTGCGGCCCAGATGGCGCTCCAGAAACCACTCGGGCAGCAGCTCCATCTCGCGGCGCAGGAAGGCTTCGTCGAAGGCGGGCAGCACGCCCGGTTTCGTTTCGAGCTGGAAGCGGATCAGGGCGTCGAGCGCGTCGTGCATCAGCGCGCGCGAGCGCGGGCCGGGACCGGCCTCGGTCAGCTCGGCCAGATAGGACGCGGTGCCGAGATCGGTTACGAGCATCAGCCCGGCGTCGTAATCGACCTCCAGCACGCGCGGCACATGCACGCCGGCCTGCTCGAGCAGCTGCGCGACCTGGACGAATTCGCGGCATTTTTCGGGCGGCGGGGCGTCGACGGCGATCAGCGTCGCGCCATGCTCGCCTGCGCTCGCGAGGCGGAAATAGCGGCGAAAGCTCGCGTCGGCGGAGGCGGGCGCGAGCGTGGACAGGTCGAGGGCGTATTTTTGCGCATGGCCGGACAGCCAGGCGGCGAGCAGGTCGCGGCGGCCGTCGGAGGACGACGGCGCGGTGTTGGTCGGGGCAGGGAAGGTCATGTAACCGGAAGCAAAATCAGTGGGGCAACGTCTTGCCATATAATACCCCACGACTTTTTTGACGCGACTCGCGCCAAAGCCCGCATGACGGTTCGCCCCCGCCGCACTGATATCCAGTCCATCGTCCGATGAATTGTGAAGATTGGTGCGTGCAGTTGCCTTGATACGCCTGGTTCGCCGCCGGTCCGGTTCTCGCCCGGCACGGCGCCGGGGCGCGAGGGGCGGCGACCGGGACAGCGGGCAGGCGGCCGGGCCGATACGCCAAAACCATACATGCCGCCCAGACAGTTTTTCCAGACGATCTCTAACAGTGACGACGGCGTGCCGGGCAAGCGGCGGCTCATCGCGGCGCTCGTGGCCATGCCGGGTCTCGTGCCCGTGCTCGCGCACGCGCAGCTGACGGGCGACGCCGCGCAGGCCGTGCCGCTGGACGGCGCGTGGAGCCTGCGCATCGCGCCGCAGCTCGAAGACATCCCGTCCGCTCCCGGCCGTCGTCCGGCCACGTTCGTGCTCGGCGAATCGACCACCGGCACTTCGGGCACCGACGCCGCCGTCAAGGGCGCAGCCGAGCTTCGCCAGGGCAACAACATCGTCAAGGGCGACGCGCTGCACTACGACCAGGACACCGACATGGCCGACGCATACGGCAATGTCACGGTCGTGCAGAACGGCACCAGCTTCACCGGCCCCGAGGCGCACCTGCGGATCGAGGCGAGCGAAGGCTTCATGCCGGCGCCGAAGTACCATTTTTCGGCGACGGGCGGCTCGGGCAGCGCGGAGCGCGCCGACATGCTCGACAACGAGCGCTCGGTGCTCACGAGCGGCACCTACACGGCCTGCCAGTGCTCGACGAATCCGGCGTGGTACATCAAGGGCACGGAGTTCGACTTCGACACGGGCGCCGACGAAGGCGTCGCGCACAACAGCGTGCTGTTCTTCCAGGACGTGCCGATCTTCGCGAGCCCGTGGTTCTCGTTCCCGCTCTCGGGCGACCGCCGCAGCGGCCTGCTGCCGCCGACGTTCTCGCTGAGCTCGACGAACGGCTATGAAATCGCGCTGCCGTACTACTTCAACATCGCGCCGAATCGCGACCTCACGTTCACGCCCGAGCTGATCACCAAGCGCGGCGTGTTCCTGCAGGGCAACTACCGGTATCTGTCGGCCAATTACTCCGGCTCGATCACCGGCACGTTCCTGCCCGACGACGCGCTCACGAAGACCAACCGCTACGCGCTGTTCATCCAGCACAACCAGAACTTCGGCAACGGGTTCGGCGGGTATATCTACTACAACAAGGTCTCGGACAACACCTATCCCGAAGACCTGGCGTCGCCGGCCAACCAGTTCCTGAACGGCACCCAGCTGCTGTACCAGCAGGAAGCCGGCGTCACCTACAACAACGGACCGTGGTCCGTGCTCGGCCGCTACCAGCACTGGCAGACGCTCTCGCCGTCGGTCGCGCCGTACGGCCGCGAGCCCGAGCTGAACGTGAAGTACTCGAAGTACAACGTCGGCGGCTTCGACTACGGCATGGAAGCCGACTACTCGCGCTTCCGCATCACCGAAGATGACGCGACCCAAGGCGACCGCGTCGTCTTCAATCCGTACCTGTCGTATTCGCTGATGGGGCCGGGTTACTTCGTCACGCCGAAGGTGCAGTGGCACGTCGCGTCGTACAACCTGAGCAATATCGGCACGCCGGGCACGACGTTCGGCTCGCCGGTCGGCACGCCCAAGAGCTTCACCGAATCGATCCCCACCCTCAGCTTCGACACGGGTCTCGTGTTCGACCGCTCGGTGCATCTGTTCGGCCAGGACTACATCCAGACCCTGGAACCGCGCCTGTACTATGTGTACACGCCTTACCGCAATCAGGACTTCGCGCCCCTTTTCGACACCGCCGAGGCCGACTTCGGGCTCGCGGAGATCTTCACGCCGAACACCTTCGTCGGTAACGACCGTATCGCCGACGCGAACCGCCTGACGGCCGCGATCACCACGCGCTTCCTCGACCCGGCCACCGGCGACGAGCGCGCGCGTTTCGTGCTCGCGCAGCAGTACTACTTCCAGGACCAGCGCGTCACGCTCACGCAGGATCAGACGAGCACGGGCTCGGCCCATTCGGACCTGATCGCGGGCATGTCGCTGAAGATCGGGGGCGGTTTCGCGTCGGAAACTGCGTTCCAATATAATGCCGACGACAATCGTCTGGAGAAGGCGAGCGTCGGCTTCGGTTACAGCCCGGGCCCGAGCCGCGTGCTCAATGTCGCGTACCGCTACACGCGCGAGAACAACACCACGCTCGACAATCAGCCGATCAACCAGATCCTGATCTCGGCCCAATGGCCGTTTTCGCACCGGGTGTACGCTGTGGGCCGCTTCAACTACGATCTGAACGGTCACAAGATCGTCGACGGGCTGGTGGGCATGCAGTACGACGCGGATTGCTGGGCGCTGGGCGTGGGTATCCAGCGCTACGCGAACGGGGTCACCACGACGGGCGGCAACAACTCGTCCACGCGTTTTCTCGCGCAGCTCACGCTCAAGGGGCTGTCGAACGTCGACAACGGGCTGGTCGCGGCATTCAAGGCCGCTGTGCCGGGTTACACGTCGCTGCCCGGCCAGGCGCCGCTGCCGTCGCGCTTCACGGACTATCAATGACGCGCCATCCGGTCCGCTGGACCGGCTCGGCGCGCAGTGGGTTGCTTAGAGACGGGCGAAGCTGCCCGCCAACTTTGGAGTATCTGTGGGAATCATGAAAAAGCTTCGCCTGGCAGCGTACGCTGCGAGCCTCTTCGCCGTCGCAGGACTGTTGCCGGCCGCGCCGGCGCAAGCACAGCAACTGTCGGCCCCGGGGGGCCAGACAGTCGACACGATTGCCGCGGTCGTCAACGATGGCGTGATCACGCAGCGCGAACTCGACGAGCGCGCCGCGCTCATCACGCGCCGCCTGAACCAGCAGAACGCGCCGGTGCCGCCCACCGACCAGCTGCGCGCGCAGGTGCTCAACCAGATGGTGCTCGAACGCATCCAGCTGCAAAAGGCGAAGGAAGACGGCATCTCGATCGACGACGCCGCCGTGAACCGCACGCTCGAGCGCCTCGCCCAGGCCAACGGCATGGATCTCGCCACGTATCGCGCGCGCATCGAAGCCGCCGGCGTGCCGTGGACGACCTTCACGAAGGACGCGCGCACCGAACTCACGCTCTCGAAGCTGCGTGAGAAGGAAGTCGACAGCAAGATCTCGGTGTCGGACGCCGAAGTCGCGAACTACATCGCGAGCCAGCGCGGACCGAACGCGGGCCAGAAGAGCGACCTGCACTTCGAGCACATCTTCATCAAGGCGCCGCTGAACGCGTCGGAAACCGACATCGAAGCCGCGCAGAAGAAGGCCGACGCGCTGCTCAAGGAAGCACAGTCGGGCAGCAAGTTCTCGAGCCTCGCCAAGTCGAACTCGCAGGCGCCCGACGCCAGCAAGGGCGGCGACATGGGCTTCCTCGCGCCGTCGAAGCTGCCGCAGGAATTCGTGACCGCGGCGTCCACGCTGCGTCCGGGCGAGGTGAATCCCTCGGTGATCCGCACCAACGACGGCTTTGAAATCGTTCGCCTCGTCGAGCGCCGCCAGGGCCAGGGCACGAGCGCATCGGCGCCGCAACTGGTGCAGACGCACGTGCGCCACATCCTGCTGCGCGTGGGTGACGGCATGTCGGAACCGGAAGCGCGTCAGAAGCTGCTGGAAATCCGCCGTGAAGTGGCCGCGGGCGGCGACTTCGCCAAGTTCGCGCGTACTTACTCGCAGGACGGCTCGGCTTCGCAGGGCGGTGACCTCGGCTGGATCAGCCCGGGCGAAACCGTGCCGGAATTCGAGCGCGCCATGAACACGCTGCAGGACGGCCAGCTCAGCGAGCCGGTGCGTACCGAATACGGTTACCACCTGATCCAGGTGCTGGGCCGCCGCGAAGCCGAAGGCTCGGTCGCTCAGCAGATGGATCTCGCGCGTCAGGCCATCGGCCAGCGCAAGGCGGAACAGGCCTACGCCGACTGGCTGCGCCAGCTGCGCGACAGCGCCTACGTCGACTACAAGATCAGCGGCATGACGCCGCCGCAACAACGCTGATCGATCTGAAAGGACGCATGCCGTGAACGCCCCCGCTTCTTCGACTTCAGCTCCGCGGGGGCCGCGGCCGCTCCGCATCGCCATCACCACGGGTGAACCGGCGGGCGTCGGTCCCGAACTGACTGCCGCCGCGCTCGCGGGCGCCTCGGCGCACTGGCCCGGCGCCGAATTCGTGGTGCTGGGCGATCAAGCCCTTATCGCGGCGCGCGCCGCCGCCGTCGGCGTCGACTGGTCCGCCGTGCTGGCGGGCCGCCAGGTCAGCGTGGAACACGTGGCGCTCGCCGCGCCCGCGCAGGCTGGCAAGCTCGACGCCGCCAACGGTCCCTATGTGCTCGCGCTGCTCGACCGCGCCATCGACGGCGCCGTGGCGCAGGAATACGACGCCATCGTCACCGCGCCGCTGCAAAAGAGCACGATCAACGACGCTGGCGTGCCGTTCACCGGCCACACCGAATACCTTGCCGAACGCACCCGCACGCCGCGCGTGGTGATGATGCTCGCGGGCACCGGCACGCGCCCGCTGCGCGTGGCGCTCGCGACCACGCACCTGCCGCTCAAGGACGTCTCGGCGGCGCTGACGATCGACGGCCTCGTCGACACGCTGCGCATCATCGATCACGACCTGCGCCACCATTTCGGCGTGCCCACGCCGCGCATTCTCGTCACCGGGCTGAATCCGCACGCGGGCGAGAACGGCTATCTGGGCCGCGAGGAAATCGACACCATCTCGCCGGCGCTCGCCAAAGCGGCCGCCGAAGGCATCGACGCGCGCGGCCCGTATCCGGCCGACACGCTGTTCCAGCCGCGCTATCTGAAAGACGCCGACTGCGTGCTGGCGATGTTCCACGACCAGGGCCTGCCGGTCCTGAAATACGCGACGTTCGGGGAGGGCATCAACGTGACGCTGGGCCTGCCGATCGTGCGCACCTCGGTCGATCATGGCACCGCGCTCGACCTCGCCGGCACCGGCCGCGCGGACGCGGGCAGCCTGATCGCCGCCATTGACACGGCGGTTTCGATGGCGCGCCACCGGCGCACCGTCTGACCGCCGTCACTGATTTCACGAAGATGTCCAATAGCAGCAGCAAGCACCAGGGCCACACCGCGCGCAAGCGCTTCGGCCAGAACTTCCTCGTCGACACGGGCGTGATCGACTCGATCGTCGACGTCATTCGCCCGCAGCGAGGCGAACGCATGGTCGAGATCGGGCCGGGCCTCGGCGCGCTCACCGGGCCGCTCATCGAGCGCCTCGCCACGCCCGAAGCGCCGCTGCACGCGGTCGAACTCGACCGCGACCTGATCGGCCGCCTGACGAAGAAGTTCGGGCCGCTGCTCGAACTGCACGCGGGCGACGCGCTCGCCTTCGACTTCGGCTCGCTCGCCGCGCCGGGCGACAAACCCACGCTGCGCATCGTCGGCAATCTGCCGTACAACATTTCGAGCCCGCTGCTGTTTCACCTCGCCACTTTCGCCGATCGCGTGATCGACCAGCATTTCATGCTGCAGAACGAAGTGGTCGACCGCATGGTCGCGGAGCCGGGCACCAAGGCGTTCAGCCGCCTCACGGTGATGCTCCAGTACCGCTACGTGATGGACAAGATGCTCGACGTGCCGCCCGAGTCGTTCCAGCCGCCGCCGAAGGTGGATTCGGCGATCGTGCGCATGATTCCGTTCGCGCCGCACGAACTGCCGAAGGTCGACGCCGCGCTGCTCGGCGAGATGGTGACGGCCGCGTTTTCGCAGCGTCGCAAGATGCTGCGCAACACGCTGTCCGATTATCGCGATCGCGTGGATTTCGAGGCGCTCGGTTTCGACCTGCAACGCCGCGCCGAAGACGTGCCGGTGGACGAATACGTGCGCGTCGCGCAGGCGCTCGGCGGCGCGTCGGCCTGACGCATCGGCGCTAGCAAAAGGAAAGGGCGCGGTGGCGTTGGCCACCGCGCCCTTCTTCTTTGTGCGACGCGTTTGCGCGATGCTTGCGCGTGCCGATTTTGCGTGGCGCGTATGTGTGCCGCTTACGTGCGATCCATCGCGCCCGCCGCTCAGGCCGCGTCGCGCAACGCCTCGTAGGCCTTGAGCTGGCTATAGACGATGCGCAGCACTGACAGCTCGCTCGACGCACGCTGTGCGGCGCCGCCACGGCGGATCAGATCGCCGAGGATGTGATCGGCTTCGATGCGCGAGCCGTTCTGCACGTCGCGCAGCATCGACGCCGTCAGCGACGAGCCGGTGGCGAACAGCATGCTGCGCGAGCGCTCGAGGAAACTGTCGCGCACCGCATGACCGTGTTCCGCCGCGATCGCGCGGCATTCCGTGAAGATGCGCTCGATGGTGGCCGCGCCGTCGGGCGTCGCCACGATCGCGCCGATGGGCGCGCGAAACAGACACGTGCTGCCCGCGAGCGACGCCAGAAACACCCATTTTTCCCACATTTCCTGCAGGATGCGCTCGCTCGCCTTGATGATGAAACCGGCGTTGCCGAACGTATCGGCGATGGCTTGCGCGCGCGCCGAGATGCCGCCGCCCAGTTCGCCGAACGTGATGGCCTGCGAGTCGTTCAGATGGACGATTTCGCGCTGCTCGTTGAGCGTCGACGCGATCAGGCAGATGCCGCCGAGCACGGCCTGGGTGCCGAAGCGCGCTTGCAGCACCTCGAGATGACGCATGCCGTTGAGCAGCGGCAGGATGACGGTATCGGGACCGACGGCCGCCGCGAACGAGTCGATCGCGTTGTCGAGATCGTAGGCCTTGCAGCTGAGCAGCACGACATCGAACGGCTGCGTGCCGGGCGCTTCGAGCGCCTCGCGCGTGACCGTCTTCGGCTCGCGCAGCGTCAGATCGCCCGCGTGCGGGCTGCGGATCACGAGACCGTGCTCGCGCATCTGCGCCGCGCGCGCTTCGCGCACGAGAAACGTCACATCGCGCCCGGCCGCGGCGAGCCGCCCGCCGAAATAGCCCCCTGTCGCCCCCGCACCTACCACCAGAATCCGCATATCGACTCCTTTCTATCCTTTCGTTGAACGCAAGCCAGACCGGACCGCCACCGAAGCGGCGCCCGGCGAAATCGGGATGGCGAACATGCTAGAGCAAATCGCGCGGGCTTGCCTGGCGCGGCGGAGCGGTGGGTGATCGGTTGGGGTGGCGTCGGCAGGGCCGGCGGGATTTTGGTACAGTCCGGGTTTTGACGTTGGCAAAAAAACGGAGTCCACCACAATGCGCCTGCTGCACACGATGATCCGCGTCGGCGACCTCGATCGCTCGATCAAGTTCTACACCGAATTGCTCGGCATGAAACTGCTGCGCCGCGAAGACTATCCCGATGGCAAGTTCACGCTCGCATTCGTCGGCTACACCGATGAGCGCGACGGCACCGTCATCGAACTGACGCACAACTGGGACACGCCGTCGTATGACCTCGGCACGGGCTTCGGCCATCTGGCTGTTGAGGTCGAAGACGCGTACGCCGCGTGCGCGAAGATCAAGGAGCAGGGCGGTACGGTCGTGCGCGAAGCCGGCCCGATGAAGCACGGCACGACGGTCATCGCGTTTGTTACCGACCCGGATGGGTATAAGATCGAGTTTATTCAGAAGAAGTAAGAATGAGCCGAGACAGGATCGGACTATTCCGGTCCTGTTTGACGATCCTGACATTGCGATCGTTGATATATGTAAATCGCCGAGAAATTAGAAAAAATACAGCGCGATTTATATGAATTTAAAACACCCCACCTGATTTAGACCTGTCAATAGGCGGCACTCCCGTTTATCCGATAGCGGCGCACGCGAGTCACGGATATTTCCTATCTGAATTTCCAATCGTCAAACAAAGATTCGCATTGAATTCAAGTGCTTGTCTGCGTTTGTAAAATTCACGATCGCGGTATGCGCCTGGCGCCTGTGCGGCGCATTGGATTTCCAGACATCGCTGCGATGTTCGATGGCCTGGCACTGAAAGCCAATTCGGATTGTTCCTATATACGGAAATTGCCGTCCAGCAGAGACTTTCGCTCTCGCTCTTTAACTAAAAACATCTGACGAACGCCTTGCGCAAGGAAGGATTCGGAGCAGCGTACGCGCCAGCCCCGAAAGTGCTTGCCGTTACGTCGTTCGCGCACGCGTGCGCTTTCGAGCTTGCTGAGAGAGGGGCGGATATGCAGGTTGTACTTCTGGTAAGTAGTCCTTCTATTGTCTCTATGGGCAGTGTTCGTGGCTGGAAATTTATCGAATGAGTCTTCTGCACGGGAGCGCCAGTTGGCCAGCTTCCTCGCGCAGATCCGCGCAGCATCTTGCGCGGCCACTCGTATTTTCGGCGATTACGGTATGGACCTGTCTACACAAACCGAGGTTGGCAAATCGAGCCGTCCGGCGCGAGCGTTGTTGCGTCTGCTCGATGTGCTGGTGATCGTCGCAGGCGCTGCAATTGCAGCGCGCACGTATAGCGAACCGGTGCGCGCCGGTTACGACAGCGCACTGGTTGCGTTCACCTTGCTTTTCTCCGTGGTGCTCTTTCCCGCGTTCGACACACACCGTGGCGCGAGACGTCATCTGTTCTGGCGATGCGCCTGCGTACCTGCACTGGGCTGGTTGCTCGCGCTCGCGGGCGCGGTGGTGCTCGTGTCGGCGATGCATCGCCCTTACAGGCCCGATGTCGTATGGATCGCCGAATGGGCGCTGGTATCGGGCGCGGGTCTGATCGCGCTCCGGCTGACCGAATCCGCGTTGGGTTTGCGGCGTGCGGAGCAGGGCGTGCACTCGCGCGCGGTCGCCATTGTGGGGAGCGGCGCGCACTGTCGGCAGTTGCTGCGCAAGGTCGAATCAACGCCCGATTCGCTTTACCGCGTCGCAACCATCTTCGACACGGGGCCTGAGGTCGGTGCCGCTGCGGGCAACGTGCCAGCCTTTCGCGATCGCGAGGGCTTCGCGGCATTCGTGCGTCGTTATGGCGTCGAGGAACTGTGGCTCGCGCTGCCGCTTGCCGAAGTCGAGACGATTCTTGGCTTCACCGAACTGTTTCGCAATGACCTGATCAACATCCGCTTCATCCCGGACGTGAGCGGCCTTGCGCTATTCGACGGCGAAATGGTCGATCTGGACGGCACGTCCGCGATCAATCTCGTGGGCTCGCCGCTTTCCTCGGACGCACTCGCGAAAAAGGACGTCTTCGACCGTGTCTTCGCGCTTTTCGCGCTGGTGGGCATTTCGCCGGTTTTGATTGCCGTGGCGCTCGCCATCAAGCTGACGTCGCGCGGCCCCGTGCTTTTCACGCAGCGGCGCAAGGGCGCTAACGGCAAGGTCTTCGACATCTACAAATTCCGCAGCATGCGCGTGCACACGCCGACTGCCGGCATCGTGAAGCAGGCCACACGCAACGATCCGCGCATTACGCGCGTCGGCGCGTTCTTGCGTCGCACGAGCCTCGACGAACTGCCGCAGTTTTTCAACGTGCTGCGCGGGGAGATGTCGGTGGTCGGGCCGCGTCCACACGCGATCGAGCACGACACGCTCTACCAGAACATCGTCGACGGCTACATCCACCGCTATCGCATCAAACCCGGCATCACGGGCTGGGCGCAGGTGAACGGCTTTCGCGGCGAAACCGACCGCATCGAAAAGATGCAGGGCCGCGTCGAACACGATCTCTATTACCTCAGCAACTGGTCCTTCGGCCTCGACATGCGCATCGTTTTCATGACGGCCTTCAAGGGACTCGTCCATCGCAACGCTTATTGACTAGCTGGAACGCAGAAGTGCTCAAACGAATGAAACCGCCGTCAGCTTCAGCGGCGCGCCAGACTGCCTCCCTTGGTGTGCGCCGGATTTCCTGTGCGAGCGCAGTCGTCGTGCTGTGCTCGATGCTCGGCGCCTGCGCGATTGCGCCGGGCATGCGCATGACGACGTCGTCGATACAGGCGCCCGCGAACGCTGAGCCGAACGGCCACGCCGCAGCGGGAACGTCGGCCACGGCCGACGACGCGCCGCAAGCCGCGGGCGCGGAATCCACCGCGAACGCAGCACCTTCGGCACGCACGACCGAGGCCAGCGGTGCTGTGCCGGAAATTCCCATCACGGAACTCGACGTCGCGCTCGTCAAGCAGCTTCAGGACGCGCGCCAGGCGCAGCAACGGCAGCAGGTGAACATGCTCTCGACGGCGCCGCAGGCGTACACGATTGGCGCGGGCGACGTGCTGCAAATCGTGGTCTGGGACCACCCGGAAATCGCGGCGGCGGTGGGCTCGACGCAATCTCAGGCGTCGACGCGTCCGGGCGACCCGTCTTCCGGCTTCGTTGTCGATCAGTCGGGCGAACTGACGTTCCCTTATGCGGGAACGCTGCATGTCGCGGGGTTGCGCACGGAAGAGGTACAGCGCCGCTTGAGCGCCGCGCTCGCACGGTACTTCGTCAAGCCTCAGGTGACGGTGCGCATGGCGTCCTATCGCGCGCACGAAGTCTATGTGGATGGCGAAGTACGCAGCCCCGGCGTGGTGGCCGTGAACGACGTGCCGATGTCGCTCTACGAAGCGATCTCGCGTGCTGGAGGCTTTGCCGATTCCGCCGACCAGAGCGATCTCGCGCTGGTGCGCGGCGGCGCCACGCATCGCATCAATCTCACGCAGATGCTGGCGAGCGGCGTCAGTCCGTCGCGGCTGTATCTGCAGCCTGGCGACCTGCTGCGCGTGGTCGCGCGCGACGAAAACGACGTGTACGTGATGGGTGAAGTGAACAAGCCCATCTCGGCGATCCCACGTCGAACAGGCCGCATCACGCTGGCCGACGCGCTCGCGCAGGCAGGCAGTGTCAACGCATCGACGGCCGACGCCGCGCAGATGTTCGTGATCCGGGGCGCGCTCAACGGCACGCCGCAGGTCTTCCATCTCGACGGACGTTCGCCGGTGGCGATGCTGGTCGCGAAGGAGTTCGACCTGCAACCCAAGGACGTCGTGTACGTCGACGGCAATGCGCTCGTTCGCTTTAACCGTGTGCTGACGCTGCTGATTCCGGCGATCAACGCCGGTCTTACTGCGGGGATCGTGACGAAATGATCGATCGCGTTCTGGTGGTTTGCGAAGGCAACATCTGCCGCAGTCCGTTGGCCTGCGCCATGCTCGCGCAGGCGCTGCCCGAGATCGGCTTCAGTTCGGCCGGCACGCATGCGCGGGTGGGCGAAGGCGCCGATCCGCTCGTGCTCGAAATGGCGCGCGAGCGCGGTGTGCCGCTCGACGAGCACGTCGCGACGCCGCTCACCGACGAGCGCGTGCGTGCCGCCGATCTCATTCTCACGATGACCAAGGTGCAGCGCGAACAGATCGAGCTGGCGTGGCCGTATGCGCGCGGGAAGGTGTACCGCCTCGCTGAGGATGACGGCGTCGACGTGGTCGACCCTTACCGGCGCCATCGCACGACATTCGAACTGGCGTTCGCACAAATCGAGCATGGCGTGGCGCATTGGCGCGGTGTATTGGCTGGACTGGCTCATTGAATCATGACTCTCCTTAAACAAAACCGTTCGGCCAACCAGCCGGACGACGATGAAATCGATCTCTCGGAACTCTTCAACGCGCTGCGTGAAAGCTGGCGCCTGATCGTGACCGTGGCGGTCGGCGTGCTGTTGCTGGGGGCGCTTTACGCGCTTCTCGGCACGCCCGTCTATCGCGCGGACGCCGTGATCCAGGTCGACGACGACTCGGGCATGGGCTCGATCAACGACAAGCTCGGCGACCTGGCGTCGCTGTTCCAGAGCAAGGCAACCGCCGACGCCGAAATCGAGCTGATCCGCTCGCGCATGGTCGTGGGCGAAACGGTGAATCGACTGCGCCTGGACGTGAGCGCGACGCCGCACTATTTCCCGCTGATCGGGGCGGCGATGGCGCGAGGCAAGGAAGCCGCGGACAACGGCGAACTGGAAGCGCCCGTGTTCGGGCTGAGCAGTTTTGCCTGGGGCGGCGAGCGGATCGGCGTGACGCAGTTCGAAGTGCCCGCCGCGCTGTACGAAAAGTCGTTCAAGGTACGCGCGCTCAGCGCCACGAACTACGAACTGATCGACCCCGATGGCGATGTCGTGCTGCGCGCGAAAGTGGGCGAAGCCGCGAGCGGCAAGACTGCTGAAGGTCCTGTGACGTTGGAGGTCGTGTCTCTACTGGCGCGACCCGGCACGCGCTTTGACCTCAAGCGTTATTCCACGCAGCGAACCGTCGAGGATCTTCAGAAGAAGCTGGATATTGCGGAGAAAACCAAACAGTCCGGCATTATCGGCGTCAAGCTCGACGGCGATGACGCGCAGCGCATTACCGCGACGCTCAATACGATTTCGAGCCTCTACGTGCAGCGCAACGTCGACCGCAAGTCGGCGCAGGCGCAACAGATGCTCGATTTTCTCGGCGACCAGTTGCCCCAGTTGCGTGCGGGCCTCGATCAATCAGAGGCGCGCTTCAACGAATTTCGCGCAAAGAATGGCGCAATCGACCTGGATGCGCAGGGCAAGCTGTTGCTGCAATCCGTCGTCGATGCAAAGTCGCGCCTGCTTGAGTTGCAGCAGCAGCGCGCCGATCTCGTCCAGCGCTTTACGGCTTCGCATCCGTCCGTTGCCGCAATCGATGCGCGCATCGCCGAGATGGAGCATCAGCAGGATCAGTTTGAGCGCCAGGTGACCGGTCTGCCGCAAACGCAGCAGGACGCACTTCGCCTCATGCGCGATGTGAAGGTCAACACCGACCTCTACATGAAGCTGCTCGACAGCACGCAACAACTGCGCGTGTTGAAGGCGGGTCAGCAGGGTAATGTGCGCACGGTCGATTTTGCCGTGGTGCCGGAAAGGCCCGTGCGCCCGAAGAAGATTCTCGTGATTCCGCTTGCCGCGGCGTTGGGGCTGCTGCTCGGCTGCGCCATCGCGCTTGGCCGCCGCATGCTCAATCGCGGGCTCGAAAGTCCGGCGGAAATCGAGCAGGCCGTGGAAGTGCCGGTGTACGCGATCATTTCGCACAGCGATAAACAGCTTGCGCTCGCGCAGTCGGCGCGGCGCGGACCGAGCCGGCCGAACGTGCTGGCGGCGGTCTTTCCTGACGATGTTGCGGTCGAAGGCTTGCGTAGTCTGCGCACCGCGCTTCAGTTCGGCGTGCTCAAGCCTGAGAACAACATCGTGATGATTACCGGGCCGCGCCCGGGCGTCGGCAAATCGTTTATCTCCGTCAATCTTGCGACCGTGCTGGCGGCAACCGGCAAGCGGATTCTGCTGATTGACGCCGACATGCGCCGCGGCGACGTGCATTCCTACTTCTCGATCAGCAACAAGCCGGGCCTTTCCGAAGTACTGACGGGACGCGAGCCCGCAGAGGTCATTCACCGCCAGGCCTTGCCGAATCTCGACGTCATGATGGCGGGCACGATCCCGGACCGTCCGTCCGAGTTGTTGCTGCGCGAGCGTTTTGGCGCCGTGCTCAAGTCGCTTGCGTCGACTTACGACATGGTGATCGTGGACTCGCCGCCCGTGCTGGCGGTGACCGACCCGGGGCTGATTGGCAAGGAAGCGGGCGCGACGCTGATGGTGGTCCGCCACGGCCGGCATTCGGCTGCCGAGCTGCGCGAGACGACGCGTCAGATGGCTAGCGCGGGCGTGACGGTCGACGGCCTGCTGCTGACGGACGTTCCGCTGCGCGGGCAGAGCTACGGCGCGTATTCGGATTACCGGAAGAAGGGCGACTAACGCACGCAACCTGATGGATGGGAAGCATTGCGCGGGATCACATCGATGAAACAAAAAGTACTCCTTACATTTGGAACGCGTCCTGAAGCGATCAAGATGGCGCCGCTCGTCCAACGCCTTCAGCGCGACCCGGACTTCGAATGCCATGTCTGTGTGACCGGGCAGCATCGCGAAATGCTCGACCAGGTACTGGATCTGTTCGCCATCACGCGAGATTTCGACCTGAACGTGATGAAACGCGGGCAGGACCTCTACGACGTCACGACCTCGATTCTTTCCGGCATGCGCGGCGTGCTGGAACGCGCGCAGCCTGACATGGTTCTCGTGCACGGCGACACCACCACGACCATGGCCGCAACACTGGCGGCGTTCTACAAGCGCATTCCTGTGGGACACGTCGAGGCGGGCCTGCGCACGGGCAATCTGCTTTCGCCGTGGCCGGAGGAGGCGAATCGCACGCTGACCGGCGCGCTGGCGAGCGTGCATTTCGCACCGACTTCGCGCGCGCGTCAAAACCTGCTGAACGAAGGCACGCGCGACGATTCGATCGTCGTCACCGGCAATACGGTGATCGACGCGCTGCTGCACGTGCGCGAGCGCCTGGCAACCGACGCGCGTTTGCGCAGCGAGGCGCAAAGCGTCCTGCCTCCGCTGCGAGCCGACCGGCGACTGATCCTCGTCACCGGCCATCGCCGCGAGAGCTTCGGCGATGGATTCGAGCGTATCTGCACGGCGCTCGCGCAACTCGCACACGCCTATCCCGACGTCGACATTGTTTATCCCGTGCATTTGAACCCGAGCGTGCGCGAACCGGTTAACCGTCTGCTGACCGGCATTGCCAACGTTCTCCTGATCGAGCCGCTCGACTATTTGCCGTTCGTGAGCCTGATGGACCGTTCGCATTTGATCCTGACCGACTCGGGCGGGATTCAGGAGGAGGCGCCTTCGCTGTGCAAACCGGTGCTCGTCATGCGCGACACCACGGAACGTCAGGAAGCCATCGACGCGGGCGTGGTGCAACTCGTGGGCACCGACGTGCAGGCGATTGTCGGCGGTGTCGCGCGTCTGCTCGACGACCACGCGGCGTACACGGCCATGAGCCGCGGAGACAACCCATATGGCGATGGACAGGCGTGCGAGCGCATCGCGGAAGCACTGAAGTCCCGTTGGCGTGCCTGCGCGCGCGCGGCGTGAAGACGTTGACCAATCAAAGCATAACTACCATGAACTTCGAAACGATTTCGGTTGTTGGACTCGGCTACATTGGATTGCCTACGGCAGCGGCTTTCGCGGCGCGCCGCAAAAAAGTGATTGGCGTAGACGTGAACCAGCATGCCGTCGACACGATCAATCGCGGCGCCATTCACATCGTCGAGCCGGAACTCGACATGCTTGTGCACGCAGCGGTCACGCAGGGCCATCTGCGCGCGACGACGACGCCGGAGCCTGCCGACGCCTTCCTCATCGCCGTCCCCACGCCGTTCTCGGACGGACACAAACCTGACCTGAGCTACATCGAGGCTGCGAGCCGCGCGGTCGCGCCCGTGCTGAAAAAGGGCGATCTGGTGGTGCTGGAATCTACGTCGCCGGTTGGCGCGACGCAGAAGATGGCCGAGTGGATGGCCGAGATGCGGCCGGACCTGACTTTTCCACAGCAGGCGGGCGAGGCGTCTGATGTGCGCATCGCGCATTGCCCGGAGCGCGTGTTGCCGGGCCACGTGATTCGCGAACTCGTCGAGAACGATCGCGTGATCGGTGGTATGACGCGCCGTTGCAGTGAGGCTTCGCGCGACCTGTATCAGATCTTTGTGCGCGGCGAATGCATTCTCACCGATGCGCGCACGGCGGAAATGTGCAAGCTGACCGAGAACTCGTTCCGCGACGTGAATATCGCTTTTGCAAACGAACTTTCGGTGATCTGCGATCGGCTCGATATCAACGTGTGGGAGTTGATCAGACTCGCGAATCGTCATCCGCGCGTGGATATTCTTCAACCGGGACCGGGCGTGGGCGGCCACTGTATCGCGGTGGATCCGTGGTTCATCGTGGATTCCGCGCCGGAGCAGGCGCGCCTCATTCGTGCTGCGCGCACGGTCAACGATGACAAGCCGCATTGGGTGGTCGAGCGTGCCGAGAGCGCGGCCAAGCGTTTCCGCGAGCCAGTGATCGCGTGCCTTGGGCTCGCTTTCAAGGCCAATATCGACGATTTGCGCGAAAGCCCGGCGGTGGAAATCGCTAAGGAGCTTGGTCAGCGATTCCCGGGGCAAGTGGTGGCGGTCGAGCCGAATGTGCGTGAACTGCCGCGCGAGCTTGAGGGTGTGGTGAGGCTTTGTGACCTGCGCACGGTGCTGGCGGAAGCGGATGTGATCGTCATTCTCGTCGATCACGCGCAGTTCAAGGACGTCGATCCGATTCGCTTGCAGGCGAAGGTGGTGATTGATACGCGGGGGGTGTTGGCGCGTGGGTAAGACCGGCATTGGCTTGACTGTCGGATATGGTATGTCGCTAATCGGAGGCCTACTTTCGCTTACGATCTATGCACGGATGCTAGGGCCTGAAACCTACGGTAGGTTGGCGGTCTATTTAGCCTTGGTCGAAGCATTTCAAGGGATATGCTTTCAGTGGCATCGTTTGGCCCTTGTAAGGTTTTGGGGCGGCTTGGGTCACGCGGAAGCCGACGCATACCTTAAGACTAGTCACCTAACATGGATCTTTATCGCAATAGTCGGCACCTTCGTTTGGCTCGTTGTCGTCATCTTTTCCGGTGGGCATCGAGGTGAATGGGCCGTTGTCGCCTTTGTTGCTTTAGGGAAGAGTGCTGCGCTTTACACGCAGGAGATCGCGCGCGCGTCGGGTTCAGTGATCCGATACGCGTTAGCCTCGCTGCTTCTCACCGTGGGCGCAACTTGCATAGGCATCTTCGCCTGGTTAGCAAGCCATTCTATGACGCTGACATTGCTCGCCACGGCAGCTACTTTTATCTTGCAGACAGTTCTGTGCGGTTACGACCACGCTGGAGTGATTTGGCGGGCCTGTTTCGACAAGGCGCAACTGCGGACGATGCTGGCCTATGGTTTGCCTCTCGTACCCGTGTTCCTAGCAACTACTGCACTTACAAGAATCGATAGGCCAATTCTTGCTGGATTCGAAGATTCGTCTGTCGTCGGTATCTATGCAGCAACGACCGGTTTAGTCGCGAATGCGATTGCTGCGGCTTGCTTGCTTGTAGTTACGCCGTCGTATCCATGGCTATTGAGGGAAAAGCAGCTGCGTTCGGAACTGGAGCACCGGGCGCTCCACGCAAAAATTGGCCTACTCATGCTGACGGGCGTGCTCGCATTGTCGATTGTGATCGTTCTCGCGCGTGACCTTGCAATACCAATATTGTTAGGCCGCACGATTGGAATTGCTGCGCAGCCAATCGTAGAACCGCTGCTGACGATCGCTGTAATCGGGGCGTTTCGGACACACTTCTTCGACCAGGCGTATCACCTGCACGCCAGAACAAAGGCGTTGATGGTAATTAATATATCGACATTGATAATGGCTGTGTGTGGAATTTACGCGGGCGCGTATTTATTTGGACTGCACGGTCTTATAGGTTCCATGATTTTTGTGAATTTTTTATCGTTGATTATCAGCGGATTTTTTGCAAGAAAGTTGGTAGATATGAGAAGGGTGCTGAAAAATGGTGGATATCTTCTAGCGATTTTTTGTTTTTCAATTTGGTTTGGTGAGGTGTTGCGAAAAGCAATTCAAATCGAGTTGCAATCTTCGACTCTCGCGACAATTATTTCTACCGCGATTGGCGTGATTTTATTCGTTGGGACGTACCTCATCGGAAATTTTGGACTAATTCGTTATGGACTGTCGAGGCGGCTATGAATGGAGCGAGCGAAGTGATTTTTCATATACCGAGCTTGCTTGGTGGTGGAGCGGAGCGAGTCGCCGTAGAAATTTCCAGATATTTCTTGTCGACGGGAGTGAGGCCAATATTTTTTGTACACACGAAGAATAATTCTTATGCATTGCCGGATGGTGTCGAGCTAATCGTTTCATCGAAGTCTGGGCATATCTCCCGTGTGTTGGAATTAAGAAGACTAATTAAGCGGAGAGTTCCGGTAGCAATTTTGTCTTTTTTGCCGTATGCAAACCTGATTTCCATTTCTGCAATCATAGGCCTGCGTCGAACGCCCCGGATTGTCGTAAGTGAGCACCTGACGTGTATAGGCGAAAAAAAGATTGGATTGATGCATTTTTTAAAATGGATATTGGTGCGTTGTTTTTATCAATATAGTGATTCTATTGTTGCGGTTTCTGAGGGCGTAGCGAACGATCTGCGTGGTACATTAATGGGGGGCGCTCGCGATAAAATTTCAGTTATTAACAACCCGTGTTTTATACCGGATGCAGAAGATTTTATATTCAGGCCTGAAAAAACTGAAATTTCACTATTAGCGGTAGGCCGGCTCGTTGACGATAAAGGCTTTGATGTACTGATTCGAGCAGTTGCCAACGCACGATCGAGGATTGGCAATTTTCAACTCATCATCGCTGGGGAAGGGCCTTGTCGGCCAGAATTGGAGAAGCTGATCGCAGATTATAGTTTGACGGAATGCGTCAGAATGCCGGGATTCACACGCGACGTTCGCACTCTCTATCGAGGCGCGGATCTGTTTATCTGTTCATCGCGTCGAGAGGGATTTGGCAACGTTATCGTCGAAGCCTTGTCGTTTGGATTGAAGATTGTGTCGACGCAATGCCCCCACGGGCCGCAAGAGATTCTCGCCAATGGGCGCTTCGGCGTGCTTGTTCCCGTCAATGACGATGTGGCGCTCGCTAACGCGATTGTAGAGGCATTACATTCTCCCGTTAGCTCCGAATCGCAAATCGCGCGCGCAAGGGAGTATTCTTTGGATGTAATCGGCAATCTCTATTTGGAGAAAGTTGGGCTTGCCGCCTTTAGCTGTAGATATCGAGCGCAGAAGGGATATGCAGAATGATATTCTCCCGCGCAAGATGTGTTTCGCATTTATTTTCGATGGCGATATTTTTATCGCTATTCGTTAGCGGGGCCTCGCTCAATTATATCGGGCTTAACTACTCAGGTGACGACGCCGCGTCAGGAGTGAAAATTCATCCTTATGTTATTTTAACGGCCGCCTCCCTATTTGTTTTGTTTTGGTCTAATTCGTCGAGAAATGTGATGCTCTCGAATCGGATGTCCCGCAGATCAATTGTTTTTTCAATTATTATTATTTTTATACTTATAATAAAGTTCCAATCAGGAGCTCGTCAATCGTTGGGATTCGCGGTAGATACGCTCGTCTCTGCGCTATGGGCTGCAGCAGTCGTGCCATTCTTGTCCGAAAAATTTGCTACTCGTATATGGCGTATGGGTTTTGTATTTGTAGTGATTGAGTGCGCAATTGCTGCCGCCGAAGTGGTCGCGAAATATCAATTCATTCCAATCGATACATGGTATGGAAGCTATTTCCGAGCGACTGCGCTTCACGGTCATCCGCTCAATAATGCGTTAGTACTTTTGAGCGTCGTATTTTCTCTTCAGTTGAGTGCAAGCAGGCGCATATCCGTTTTTCTATTTTTAATTTCCACGATCGCGTTAACGGCGTTTGGAGCAAGAGGGGCGTTGGCAGTTTATTTGACTACAAACTGCCTGATGTTTGTGAGATTTGGATTGCGTTCCTCAGGGAGATTATCTGTCGTTCTCTTTAGTTCGCCGATAATTTTGATTGTTTTGGGCTGGTTGTTGCTGTCTGGTGCCTTGGGCGATCGGATCGCAAATGTCGGCGCTTACGATGACAGCTCGGATGTTCGTTTGCATTCCATTAAGATGATGGAAGATTTGAATTGGGGTAACTTGTTGATTGGAGTCGATCCAGACAGAGTTATCGAAATCATGAAAAACGCGAATGTTGGTGTTGTTGAAAATTTTTTGATTGCCTATGTTTTTTTGTTTGGTGTCGTTTGCACAATAATAATATTTTATTGCTTCTGGGTGATTGTGCAATGTTTGGCCAGAGTTGGTGAGGTAGAGTCAAAAGAAACTGTTTACGCAATATTTCTCGTGTTTTTCTTGGTTGCGATAACAAATAATTCGCTCGCGACAAAAACTCCGGCACTCTATCTGTGTATAGTTTTTGCTTGGGTCGCTGGACGTGTAAAGAAAGTGAGAAAATTAAAAGTGAATCATAAAGTGATTTAAAATTATGGGTAAGGTGCGACGAATCAATATTAATGTTCTCCATATTGGGCCGAACCAAAATGCTAGAGGTGGCATATCCTCAATGCTTAGGGTTATGTCAGAGAATGTCAACTTATATAAAGATGGTGGGGTTAATGTTAATTTCATTGGTTCGGCATCAAATGGTGAGGATCATATTGTCCGGAAGATTTTTTATTTTCTCAGGGCAATATTTTTACTTTTGAGGGAATTTTTTAAGTCAAATGTTGATGTTGTGCATATACATAGCGCCCTTAAGGGGTCGCTATCCAGAAAGATAGTTTTTTCATTTATTTGTTTGATACTTAGAATTCCTTATATATTTCACGTTCATAATGGTAGGTTTTTCGAGAGATATTTAAGCGAAAATAGCGTGAGGAGATTTTTTATTCGACGGGCCTTGTCCGGTGCGAAGCGGGTCGTAGTGCTGTCTCAGCATATGCGCAATATTGCAATCGACAGTGGGACTGTCCGTTCCGATCAGTGTGCCTTGGTGTTTAATGGGATAGCTGATCCATTGTCAGAAAGCCCGCCTCGAATTCGCACTTTAAACGATACGACAAAGCTCGTTTTCATGGGACTTATTTCCGTAGAAAAAGGCATACCTGTTCTTTTGGATGCAGTTGAATTTTTAACGAATCAGGGGGAAATTTTAGATGTCTGCCTATATGGCGAGAAAGATCTCGACCTTGAGGGGGAGGTTGCGAGTCGTAATTTAGGCAAATCCGTCACTTTCGGTGGTTGGATAGGCGGTGATGATAAACAGTTTGCGTTTGAGCACGCGGATATCTTCGTGTTGCCGTCCCGAAGCGAAGGATTTTCTGTTGCGTTACTTGAGGCTATGGCATATGGCTTGCCGATCGTCTCAACATCGATTCCGGGCGTTGTAGACGCGATCCGCAATGGCGTTGACGGACTTCTTGTGCCTGCCGATAACGCGAGCGCCCTAGCGCACGCCATTCGAAAACTGACGAGGAATAGTAGTTTGCGGGCGAGATTCGGGAATGCTGCAAGACATCGATATTTGAATAATTTTTCTGTTCATAAAATGATACGTGAAGTGAGCTTAATATACTTCGACGTTTTGAATGTTGGTTAATTTTCTGTGTAATTTATGATTTATATTTTAAGGTGGTGATGTGAGTGACTTGTTGAATAAAACGATATTTTTATTTGGGTGTGAAATGAATGTCCTGACTATGCGGGAAACTGTGGATCTCATTGATGGAAGAATGAGTCGGGGTGAGTTTACGCAGCATTCTGTAGTGAATGTGGCAAAAATCGTCAATATGCAAACTGATAAAAAATTGGCGAATTCCGTGGCGTCTTGCCATATTGTTAATATCGACGGGATGGGCGTCGTTTGGGCTGCACGTGCTTTGGGGTATACGGTATCGGAGCGTGTTTCGGGAATAGATCTATTTCACAAAATCATGGAGCTGGCTTGTGAGCGTGGAATTTCAATCTATTTTTTGGGTGCAACTTCGGATGTCGTAAAGTTGGCGGTTGAGAAATGTGTGGCTCAATATAAAAATATCAAAATTGCCGGATTTAGGAATGGCTATTTTTCCCGTGATGAGGAAAATTCGGTGGTCGAAGATATTCGTATTTCTGGGGCAAAAATATTATTTGTTGCGATTTCATCTCCCTATAAAGAAAATTTTATAAATAGATGGAAAGAGTCTCTTGGTGCGGATTTTGTGATGGGCGTTGGTGGGACCTTTGATGTTGTCGCTGGCAAAGTGCGCCGCGCTCCATTGTGGATGCAACTGAGTGGATTGGAGTGGGCCTACCGGGTGATGCAGGAGCCGCGTCGAATGATGAGACGTTACCTTGTAACTAACAGCAAATTTGCGTTGATGCTCCTGGCAGAGAAAATTGGGCGTTTTCTGGGTAGATGAATGATATTGGGGGCAATTTATGTGCCTTATACGAAATGTAGTGATGGCTTTTCTTATCATTGCTATTTCCCTTGACGGCAGATCTTCGCAAGTAGATGACTGGAAAACGATATTTGTTTCGGATTGGCGTTCCGGGATCGATCCAAGATTGTCAATTCAGGCGCCAAATGAAAAATCCATTGAAATTGAGGGCTCGTATCCGTCTTCGAATTCAATGTTGCGTTTTTACTTACGACGTACAGATGATTTCAGCAGGGTTGCGAATGGAAGTCCACGCGCAGAAATAAGTTTTAAAAGGATTTTTTCTATCGAGCGCAATAAAGATTACCAAATTTCTTGGTCGATTTTTTTCCCGGGAAATTTCAAATTTGATCGCGATCAACCTGAGATTTTCATGCAAATTCATCAAGGTTCCAATTCCGGATCTCCACCCATCGCAATTCTTCTCGATGGCCAGCGCTATGTGATGGAGTTACGTGATTCGGACAAGGCGGTCGCGCAACGATTTGATCTCGGTAACGCTTCAAATGATTTGGGTAGCAGAGTGCATTGGGAGTTGCGTTATCGCGCTGACCATGCAGGAGATCGTGCGCTTACCGATCTCTATAAGGACGGAGAACTTGTGGCTCGATGTTTAAGGCCGTGTGCTAATGCGTATCTGGATGACGATAACGCCTACCTTAAGTTGGGTATCTATAAGTGGCGATGGACGGATGCTCCAAGTGATGTCACGGAGCGTACGGTCTTTTTCGGCCCGGTGAGAGTTCGGGAGCGATCTGCGAATCCCAAATACGATTGATCCTCAAATCCCCGGCACCATCTCCGGCGGATGCTGCTTAAGCTGCTTCCTGGCCTCGCGAAACTCCGGAAAGATCGACTCGACCGTCTGCCAGAACCTGGGACTATGATTCATCTCGCGCAGATGCGCGAGTTCATGTGCGACCACATAATCCACGATCGAAAGCGGAAAATGGATCAACCGCCAGTTGAGTCGAATCCGTCCTTCGCTTGAACAGCTTCCCCAGCGCGTCATAGCCGAAGAAAGCGCATACGAGCGAAAGCTCACGCCGAGCTTTTCAGCATACACAGCGAGCCGCTCGCCAAAAATCCGCGTCGCCTCACTCTGCAGCCACCCAGTCACACGATCCTTGATCTGTTGCCCATCCGCGCTCATCGGCAGCGGCAACGCGAGCACGCGCGTTTCCTCATCGAAGAAAAGCACCGAAGCCCCGAGCGCCACACGCATCGGCTTCCCGAGATACGGAAGCTCCGCGCCATCGCGCCATTCCACGCGCGGCAGCGCGCGCTGTTCGACGCGCGTCTGCCATTCCGTGAGCTTGGCGAAAATCCAGCGCTGCTTCTCGGCGATGGCATTCTCGATATCGGCGATCGTGACCCAGCGCGGTGCGGTGATCGTCAGCCCCGACCCATCGATCGCAAACCCGATCGATTTCCGCGACGAGCGCTTGAGCTGGTAATACAGCGTCCGCGAGCCGAGCACGAGCGTGCGCAATCTGGTGCCGTCCGGCGCGAGCGGCGCCTTTGGCGGTGTGGAAGGAGGAGAGGGTGTAACGGGAACAACCGGCGATGACGCATCCCCCGTCGGTGTGGCGACAGGCGCTGGCTCCGCGAATAGCGGCAGATCGAGTTGCCGGTTGTCGAGCGCCGCGGAAGGGCGCTGCGTAGGGGGCTTCTGCATCGTCGGGCCTGGAGCGGGATTGCGTGTGCGGCGTGGAGCGCGTGGGCGTGTCGGCGAACCGCGTGCCGGACCGCGCGGAGGCGGATCGTGCGGCACAAACACCGCACGCGTCACGGCTCGCAGCACCGCGAAAAAGACAGACAACGCGCGCAGCACAACCGCGAAGGCTGTCCGCCCGACGCGACGCGTGCGCGGCGTGCGCCGCGCGTCAGGCTTTCGCCGCGTTTGCCTTGGTGCCATCCGTGTCGCGATACGCGTCGGGATCGATACGGCGCATTTCGGCTTCGATCCAGTTTTCCACGCGGGTATTCACTGCGTCGGGCGAGAGCCCGGTCGTGTCGATCGGCTTGCCGATCGACACCGTGACTATACCCGGATATTTCGTGAACGAGTTTCGGGGCCAGACGTGGCCCGCATTGTGCGCGATGGGCACCACGGGCGCGCCCGTTTCGATGGCGAAGCGCGGGCCGCCGGTCTTGTACTTGCCCGTCTTGCCGACAGGAATGCGCGTGCCTTCGGGGAACATGATCACCCACGCGCCTTCGGCCATGCGCTCCTTGCCCTGGCGGATCACCGAGGTGAACGCGTTCTTGCCTTCCTTGCGGTTGATGTGAACCATCTTCAGCATGCCGAGCGCCCAGCCGAAGAACGGCACGAACAGCAGTTCGCGCTTGAAGACGTAGCACAGCGGGCGCGGCATCAGCGCGGGAAACGCGAGCGTTTCCCAGGCGGATTGATGCTTCGAGAGCAGCACGGCGGGACCGTTGGGCAGGTTCTCCATGCCTTCGATGCGGTAGCGGATGCCGTTGAGCCAGCGCGCGACGAACAGCGTCGAGCGGCACCAGCCCACGGCCATCCAGTAGCGCCGCGTGGCGTTGAGGAACGGAAACGCGATGAAGCACGCCGTCGCATACGGCATCGTGTAGACGATCAGGTAGATGAACAGCAGCAGGGAGCGGATGAAGCGCATCGGTTGGACCGTTCGTGAAGCGTGCGCGGCAGGGCGGGCGTCGTCAGACGCGCCGCCGCGCGGTGGGGAACAGGCATCGGCGCCGGCCTGCGCCGGACGATGCGGTTTCGGTCGAGTGCGGGCAGGTCATGCGCGCACTCGCCGGGGTCATGCGTTGTCGTTCGCGAGGAAGTCGAGCGCGAACGCGCGCAGGTCGTCGTGAACCTTCGTGCCTTCGGGCAGGCCGCCCGCGGCGAGCGTCTTCTTGCCCTTGCCCGTGAGCACGAGATGTGGCGGACAGCCGAGCGCCGCGCCGGCTTCGAGGTCGCGCAGCGAATCGCCCACGACGGGCGTAGCGGCGGGCTCGATCTCGAAGCGGTCGGCGATCATCTTCAGCATGCCGGGCTTGGGCTTGCGGCACTCGCAGTGGTCCTGCGAGGTGTGCGGGCAGAAGAACACGGCGTCGATGCGCGCGCCCACGGCCGCGGCCTGGCGGTGCATCTTCGCGTGCATGGCGTTGAGCGCCGTCGTGTCGAACAAACCGCGTCCGATACCGGACTGGTTCGTCGCGACGGCGACGCGATAGCCCGCCTGATTCAGGCGAGCGATCGCTTCGAGGCTGCCGGGCAGCGCGATCCATTCGTCCGGCGACTTGATGAAGGCGTCGGAATCGACGTTGATCACGCCGTCGCGGTCGAGGATCACAATCTTGCGGCTGTTGCTGGTCGGCATGGCGTCGCGTCTGGTTGGGGCTGGCGGATGTCCGTGCCGGTCATCACGCCGCGAGGCGCGAGATGTCGGCCACGCTGTTCATCTGGCGATGCAGCGCCTTGAGCAGCGCGAGGCGGTTGGCCCGCAGCGCCGGATCTTCGGCATTGACCATCACGTCGTTGAAGAACGTGTCGACGGTTTCGCGCAGCGCCGCGAGCGCCGTGAGCGCGCCCGTGTACTCGCGCGCGGCCAGTTGCGATTCCACGCGCGGCGCGACCTGTTCGAGCTGCGCGTAGAGCGCCTTTTCGGCGTTCTCCGTGAACAGCGCGATCTGCACGCCCGCATCTTCGGCGCCCTCGGACTTCTTGAGGATGTTCGAGATGCGCTTGTTGGCCGCCGCGAGCGAGGCCGCTTCGTTGAGCGCCGCGAATTCGCGCACGGCGTCCAGACGCGCGATCACGTCGTCGAAACGCGTGGGGTTCAGCGCGAGCACTGCGTCCACTTCCTGCGCCGCGTAGCCGCGTTCGCGCAGCTGGCCGCGCAGACGGTCCATGCAGAACTCGTAGATCGCCTGAGTCGATTCCGCGACGGCTTCGACGCCCGCGAACTGCGAATACGTCGTGCGCAGCAGTTCGACGAGGTCGAGCGGCAGTTGCTTCTCGACCAGAATGCGCAGCACGCCCAGCGCGTGGCGGCGCAGCGCGAACGGGTCCTTCTCGCCGGTGGGCGCGAGGCCGATGCCCCAGATGCCGACCAGCGTTTCGAGCTTGTCCGCGAGCGCGACGATCGTGCCCGTGGCCGTCGTCGGCAGGTCGTCGCCGGAGAAGCGCGGCTGATAGTGCTCGGAGCAGGCGATGGCGACTTCTTCCGCTTCGCCGTCGTGGCGCGCGTAGTAGGTGCCCATCGTGCCTTGCAGCTCGGGGAATTCGCCGACCATGTCGGTGATCAGGTCGGCCTTGGCCAGGCGCGCGCCGCGTTCGGCGAGCGCGATGTTCGCGCCGCACATCAGGGCGATCGCGCCCGCGAGTGCTTCGAGGCGCTCCACGCGCTGCAGCGTCGAGCCGAGCTTGTTGTGATAGACCACATTCGCGAGCAGCGGCACGCGGTCGGCCAGCGGCTTCTTCTTGTCCTGCTCGAAGAAGAACTTGGCGTCGGCCAGACGCGGGCGCACGACGCGCTCGTTGCCTTCGACGATCTCGACCGGCGTGGCCGTTTCGATGTTCGAGACGATCAGGAAGCGCGAGCGCAGGCGGCCTTCGTCGTCGGTCAGCGCGAAGTATTTCTGGTTCGTCTGCATCGTGAGGATCAGGCATTCCTGCGGCACCTGCAGGAACTCTTCCTCGAACTGGCACGCGTACACGACCGGCCATTCGACGAGCGAATTCACTTCGTCGAGCAGCGAGTCGGGCATGACCACCTTGTCGTCGCCGGCGGTTTCGATCAGCTGCGCGCGGATCGATTCGCGGCGCTCGCTGTAGCTCGCGATCACGCGGCCCTTGTGCTGGAGCGTGTGCGCGTAGTCGTCGGCCTGGGTGATGGCGATCAGGCCTTCCGAGAGGAAGCGATGGCCGCGCGTGGTGTCGCCGGCGTCGATGCCGAACGCGCTCACCGGCACGATCTGGTCGGCGTGCAGCACGGTCAGGCGATGCACGGGGCGCACGAACTGCACGTCGCTGCCGTCCGGGCGCTGGTACTTCATGACCTTCGGGATCGGCAGCTTGGCGAGCGCTTCGTCGAGCACGGCTTGCAGGCCGTCGGCGAGCGTGGCGCCCGGCGCGGAGTAGCGCAGGAAGAACGCTTCGTTCTTGCCGTCGCTCGCGCGTTCGAGGTCGCCAACCGGGAAGTCGGGGAAGCCGAGCGCGGCGAGCTTCTTCGCGAGCGGCGCGGTGGGCTGGCCGTTGGCGTCGAGCGCGACCGAGACGGGCAGCACTTTTTCGCGCACCTGTTTTTCGGGCGCGACGCTGCGCACGTTCTTGATCGTCACGGCGAGACGGCGCGGCGTGGCGAAGCGTTCGAACGACAGATCGCCTTCGATCAGGTCGCGCGCGGCGAGGCGCTGCGCGATGCCTTCGGCGAATGCGTCGCCGAGACGCGCGAGGGCCTTCGGCGGCAGTTCCTCGGTCAGCAGTTCGACGAGGAGAGTGGCGTGATGAGCTTGGGTCATTGTTCTGGAGATCCGGTCATTCCTCGGCGAACTTGCGTTCGACCTTCAGCGGCGGCGCCCAGGCGGGCATCGCGGCGTCCTGTTCGTCGGTGGTCAGGCCGGGCACGCCGTGCACCGGATTGCCGAGCATCGGGAAGCCGAGCTTCTCGCGCGATTCGTAGTACGACTGCGCCACGCTGCGCGACAGCGTGCGAATGCGGCCGATGTACGCCGCGCGCTCCGTCACGGAGATCGCGCCGCGCGCGTCGAGCAGGTTGAAGGTGTGACCGGCCTTGAGCACGAGTTCGTAGGCGGGCAGCGCGAGCTGGTGCTCCATCATGCGCTTCGCTTCGCTTTCGTACGCGTTGAAGAACGTGAACAGCAGGTCGACGTTCGCGTGCTCGAAGTTGTAGGTCGATTGCTCGACTTCGTTCTGGTGATAGACGTCGCCATACGTGAGGCGGCGGATCTCGGGGCCGTTCGGGCCTTGTTCTTCCCACTCGGTCCAGACGAGGTCGTAGACGTTCTCGACCTTCTGCAGATACATCGCGAGGCGTTCGAGACCGTAGGTGATTTCGCCGAGCACCGGCTTGCAGTCGATGCCGCCCACCTGCTGGAAGTAGGTGAACTGCGTGACTTCCATGCCGTTGAGCCAGACTTCCCAGCCGAGGCCCCAGGCGCCGAGCGTGGGGTTTTCCCAGTCGTCTTCGACGAAGCGCACGTCGTTCTGCTTCAGGTCGAAGCCGAGCGCTTCGAGCGAGCCGAGGTACAGGTCGAGGATGTTTTCCGGCGCGGGCTTGAGCACCACCTGGTACTGGTAGTAGTGCTGCAGGCGGTTCGGGTTCTCGCCATAGCGGCCGTCCTTCGGGCGGCGCGACGGCTGCACGTAGGCCGCGCGCCACGGCTCGGGGCCGATCGCGCGCAGGAAGGTGTGGACGTGCGAGGTGCCGGCGCCGACTTCCATGTCGATCGGCTGGAGCAGCGCGCAGCCCTGCTTGTCCCAGTAAGACTGGAGCGTCAGGATGATTTGCTGAAACGTGAGCATGTGTGCCTGCAGTGTCTTTTAGGGCGGGAGGCGCGGGCTCCGGCGGTTGGCGGCCTGGCGAGCCCGCTTGGGGCACGGCGGCTTTGCCGCCGCTCGCCCTGCGCGGGTTGCGGCCCCGGCCTGGAGGCGGCCTGGTGCTAAAACGCTGAATTTTACCGGATTGCCGGGGCGTTGAGACCTGGACGGGCCTCGGCGCGGCGATTGGATCGATTCAGCGTGGCGACGTCACGCGTGCGTGAGGTCGGTTTGAGGTCGATTTGAGGTCGGCTTGCGGTCGGCTTGAGGTCGGCGTGACGCTGGTTTGATGCGTGCATCACGCCTTTTTGCGGCCCGGACGGCCTGGCCCGAACGCGAAACCGAACGCCAGCAACAGCAGCGAAATAGCGATCACCGTGTTGTTGCCGCTCGTCACGTAGGGCGTGAAACCGGCCGTGCCTTCCACGCGCACGTCGAGCGAGCCCGCCGTGAAGGTGGGCAGGCGCGCGATCACCTTGCCGTGCGCGTCGATGGCGGCGGTCGCGCCGGTGTTGGTCGCGCGCAGCATCGGGCGGCCGGTTTCGAGCGAGCGCATGCGCGCGATCTGCAGATGCTGGTCGAGCGCAATGGTGTCGCCGAACCACGCAAGATTCGTCGAGTTGATGAGAATGCCCGGCGAAACCGGGTTCTCGCGCACGGTGCGCGCGATCTCCTCGCCGAAAATATCCTCGTAGCAGATATCGACGGCGACCGGCTGGTTGTGCACGAGGAACGGCGGCTGCACGGGCGCGCCGCGCGCGAAGTCGCCGAGCGGAATGTTCATCAGATCGACGAACCAGCGGAAGCCCCAGGGCACGAACTCGCCGAACGGCACGAGGTGGTGCTTGTCGTAGCGGTACAGGCCGTTCTGGCCCGGCGTGATGCCGAACAGGCTGTTGGTGTAGTCGGTCGCGCGGCCGTCGGGCGTGATGGTCGCGCCCACGGCGCCGAACAGGATCGCCGTGCCGGTGGTGTCGGCGAACGCGCGGATGTCGCGGCCGAACTTCTCGGGCACCTGCTGCACGAGCAGCGGCACCGCGGTTTCAGGCGTGACGACGAGATCGGCGGGCTTTTCGGTGATGAGCTTCTGGAACTCGTTGAGCGCGTCGATCATGCCGGACTCGGAGAACTTCATCTCCTGCTTCACGTTGCCTTGCAGCAGGCGCACGTTGAGCGGCGCGTTGGCCGGATGCGTCCACGGCACGAGCGGCAGCAGCAGACCGGCGACGATCACCGCGACGGCGGCCACGGCAGGCGTGGCGAACGTGGCGAACGGCGACGCCGCACGCGTGTTGGCGGTTTTGTCCGCGACTTCATTCTTCGGAGCCTGCCGACGACCGAACGCGCGCACGAGCGCCTGCACGACCAGCGCCGCGACGAGCGCGAGCACCCAGCCCACGCCATACACGCCGACGATCGGCGCGAAGCCCGCGAGCGGGCCGTCGACCTGCGCGTAGCCGCTGGACAGCCACGGGAAGCCCGTGAAGATATAGCCGCGCGCCCATTCGCCGAGCGCCCACGCGCTGGCGAACGCGAACGCGCCGTGCCACGTCGGCGAGAACGGCAACTCGCTGCTGCGTCCGTTGCGCGCATGACCGGCGCAGAACGACCAGACGAGCGACGCGAGCGCCGGATACAGCCCCAGATAGAGCGAGAACAGCACGAGCGCCGCGCCCGCGAGCACGGCGGGCATGCCGCCGTAGAAGTGCATGCTCACGTAGAGCCACCAGACGCCCGTCACGAAATTGCCGAAGCCGAACGCCCAGCCCGTGAACAGCGCGCTTTTCCAGCCGGTGGTGCGCGTGAGCCAGAAGTAGAAGCCCGCGAAGATCGCGATTTCGAGCCAGCCGCCGTGCGGTGTCGGCGCGAACGAAAGCGTGTTGAGCGCGCCCAGCGCGGCGGCGGCGAGATAGTGCCAGGCGGGCAGCGCGCGGCGCGCGGCGGTGTCGTTGCTGGCGGCGGCGCGTGCGCCGTTGCGCGAGCGGGAGTCGATCGGTTCAGCCATGAATGTGCGGGAATCAGCCGTGCGGCTGCGGGGGCGCGCGAGGCGCGGGGTCCGTAACGTTGCTGGCACGGCGTGCGTGCAGCGGCGAGCGCAACGATAGCATTTTCGCGCGTCGGTTTCGGGGCGCGCAGGTTTCGCCGGCTTTCGGCGAATTTCGGGGCGCGATCGAGTCTGCGTGTTTGGGCGACGATCAAGCAAAACGCCGGCGCGAAGGCCGGCGTTCTCGTCGGGCGTGCCGCGTCACGCGTGTGGCGCGGCGCCGCGGGCTCAGGCCGGCGGCTGCAGCGCGGCTTCGCGCTGGCCCGCGAGCGGGTCGCGGCGCACCAGCAGCATGTGCACCTGGCGGGCGTCGGCGCGCAGCACTTCGAAGATCAGGTCGTCGATGCGCACTTTCTCGCCGCGATGCGGCACGTGGCCGAAATGATTCGTCACGAAGCCGCCGATCGTGTCCACTTCCTCATCGGGGAAATGGGTGCCGAACGCCTCGTTGAACTGCTCGATTTCGGTGAGCGCGCGCACGCGGAAGCGGCCGTCGGGCGAAGCGATGATGTTGCCGCTTTCCTCGTCGAAGTCGTATTCGTCCTCGATGTCGCCGACGATCTGCTCCAGCACGTCCTCGATCGTGATGAGGCCGGCCACGCCGCCGTATTCGTCGACGACGATGGCGATGTGATTGCGGTTCTGGCGGAAGTCGTGCAGCAGCACGTTCAGGCGCTTCGACTCGGGGATGAACACGGCCGGGCGCAGCATGCCGCGCACGTCGAATTCCTCCTCGGCGTAGTAGCGCAGCAGATCCTTCGCGAGCAGCACGCCGATCACGTTGTCGCGATTGCCTTCGTAGACGGGATAGCGCGAGTGCGCCTTGTCGAGCACGAAGGGGATGAATTCGTCAGGGCTTTCGGCGATGTTGATCGCGTCCATCTGGGCGCGCGGCACCATGATGTCGCGCGCGCTCAGGTCGGACACCTGGAACACGCCTTCGATCATCGACAGCGAATCGGCGTCGATCAGATTGCGGGCGTGCGCGTCCTGGAGAATTTCGAGAAGTTCGCTGCGCGAGTCGGGCTCGGGCGAGATGAAGTCGGTCAGACGCTCGAGCAGCGAGCGCTTTTCCTGCGGTTTGTCGGCTTGTCTTCGACTGGGATAAGAGTCGTTCATGGTGGTGCGCCCGTCTGCCCTCGAAGGGCGGGCGCGCTGTTGCGGAAGGGAAAGGATACAACATGCTCGTGGCGCGACCGTGTAAGCGACGCGCCTTCGCATCAATCCTAACGCAGATGCGGCGTAATCGCGCGCCGGACGAAATTCGGCCTGGGGCGCGATCGGAGCACGGCGGGCGTCAGGCGCAGCGCGCGAGCAGGCGCTCCAGCGCGCGGTCGGGCATGCCGCTCTCGCGCAGCGCGTCGACGGTGCGGCGCACGTAGTCGAGCGTCGTGCCGTAGCGGCCCGTGGCGCAGCCGAACACGGTGCGCACGGTGTTTTCGTCGAGCTTGCCGGTGTACGTGGGCACGTCGCGGCGCATCACGAACGCCAGCGCGGCGACGCGCCGGCCGTCTTCGAGCAGGCACGGCAGCCACGCGGGCCGGTACGAGCCCATCGGCATTTCGCGGCGCCAGAGCGCTTCCAGATGCGGCATCACGCCTTCGGCGGCCAGGCGGAACGCCACGCCCGCGCACGAGCCGCCGCGGTCGAGCGCGAGCACGAGGCCCGGCTGCTCGGGCGTGCCGCGATTCACGCGCGACCACAGATACAGGCCGCGATGGTAGCCGTGCACGCGCGAACGCACGTTCTCGACAGTCGGCAGGCCCGGATTCCAGATCAGCGAGCCATAGCCGAACAGCCAGAGATCGCTTTCGCGGTCCCAGTCGCGCAGCGTGCAGTCGAGCGAGGCGCGCAGATCGTCTTCGGTGAGCAGGCGCGGATCGCCGAGCGCGGGCGGATAGCCGGGGCACGGCGCGCGCACGGCCTTGCCTGAAGCGTTGCCGTCACGCGCGCCGGCGGCACCCTCCGTCTGCGGTTGCGCGGAGGGATCGTCGAAGGCGGGCGTGCTCTTGTCGTTCATGGCGGAAGGCGCGCGATGCGTGGCGCGGTGAGGTCCTTATTTGTACGGGTCGGGAAAGCCGAGCGAGTTGAGGACGTCGGTTTCGATGCCTTCCATCTCTTCGGCTTCGGCGTCGTCCTCGTGATCGTAGCCTTGCGCGTGCAGCGCGCCGTGCACCAGCAGATGCGCGTAGTGCGCGGCGAGCGGCTTGTTCTGCTCGGCGGCTTCCTTCTCCACCACCGGGCAGCAGAGGATCAGGTCGCCCGTGACCGGATCGTCCTCGCTCTCCGCGTAGGCGAAGGTGAGGACGTTGGTCGCGTAGTCCTTGCCGCGATAGCTGCGGTTGAGCGTGCGGCCTTCTTCGGCGTCGACGAAGCGCACGGTCAGTTCCGCGTCGGCGAACAGCGCCGCCTTCACCCAGGCCGCCACGGTCGCGCGCGGTAGCGCGGCCTTGTGCTCGGGAAACGCCTTCGCGGCGGGGAACTGAAGGTTCAGTTTGAGTTTCGGTGCGCGGGCCATGATGAACTGTCGATCCGGTTCAGCCAGCATCAGCGCGCGTCGGCGCCGCTGTCGTCCTTCTTCGCGTGCGCGTCGTAAGCCTCGACGATGCGCGCGACGAGCGGATGACGCACCACGTCCGCGCTCGTGAAGTGCGTGAGGGCGATGCCGCGCACGTTCGCGAGCACATGCTGCGCTTCGATCAGGCCGCTCTTGTGGCCGCGCGGCAAATCCACCTGGGTGGTGTCGCCGGTCACGACCGCCTTCGAGCCGAAGCCGATCCGCGTGAGGAACATCTTCATCTGCTCGGGCGTGGTGTTCTGCGCCTCGTCGAGGATGATGAACGCGTGATTGAGCGTGCGGCCGCGCATGTACGCGAGCGGCGCGATTTCGATCATCTGGCGCTCGAACATCTTCGCCGTCTTGTCGAAGCCGAGCAGATCGTAAAGTGCGTCGTAAAGCGGACGCAGATACGGATCGACCTTCTGCGCGAGATCGCCGGGCAAAAAGCCCAGACGTTCGCCCGCTTCCACGGCCGGGCGCGTCAGCACGATGCGCTTGACCTGATCGCGTTCGAGCGCGTCGACCGCGCAGGCCACCGCGAGATAGGTCTTGCCCGTGCCCGCCGGACCGATGCCGAAGGTCACGTCATGCGAGATGATCTGCTTCAGATACTCGCGCTGTGCGGGCGTGCGGCCGCGCAGGTCGGCGCGGCGCGTGTAGAGCTTCGGACCTTGTTCTTCGACGTCGATGTCGTTGCCCGCCGGTTCGTCGAACGGATGGTCGGGATCGCCGCGAAAACGCGGATCGATTTCCGCGCCGTCGTCGGACTTGCCGTTGCCGTTACCGTTCGCGCGCGCATTCGCGCGGCTCGCCTGATGGCGTGCCTCGACCAGCGCGAGCTGGATGTCGTCGACGGAAAGCGGATCGCGGGCCTGGTTGTAGAAGTTTTCGAGCGCGGTGAGCGCGAGCCTCGCGCCGCGTCCGCGAATCGTGATGCGATGGCCGCGTCGGGCGAGCGTCACGTCGAGCGCCTGCTCGATCTGCCGCAGATTTTCGTCGAGCGGGCCGCAGAGGTTGGCGAGCCGCGCGTTGTCGTCGTGCGGCGCGGTGAATTCCAGATGCTGCTGATTCGGCTTCAAGGTGTCTCTGAACTCCCGTGTTCCGTGAATGGCGCGCTGCAGGTGCCGGGTGATGGCCGCCCGCAGCGACTTGGTGCAACCTAGTGCGACAGCGACGAATTGCCCTCGTGCGCGAGCACGAGCTCGCCGCGCAGCGAATGCGGGTACGCGTGGTTGATCTTCACGTCGATCATCTGGCCGGTCAGGCGCGCGTGCGAGGCGAGCGGCGCCGGGAAATTCACCACGCGGTTGTTTTCCGTGCGGCCCGACAGTTCGCTCGGGTCCTTGCGCGACGGACCTTCGACCAGAATGCGCTCGACCCGGCCGACCATCGACTGGCTGATGCGCTGGACGTTCTCTTCGATTGTCGCCTGCAGATGTTGCAGACGCTTGAGCTTCACTTCGCGCGGCGTGTCGTCTTCGAGGTTCGCGGCGGGCGTGCCCGGACGCGGGCTGTAGATGAACGAGAAGCTCGTGTCGTAGCTCATCTCTTCGACGAGCTTCATGGTCTTCTCGAAATCTTCCTCGGTCTCGCCCGGGAAGCCGACGATGATGTCGGTCGAGAGCGAGAGGTCGGGGCGGATCGCGCGCAGCTTGCGGATCACCGACTTGTATTCGAGCACGGTGTAGCCGCGCTTCATCGCCATCAGCACGCGGTCGGAGCCGTGCTGCACGGGCAGGTGCAGGTGGCTCACGAGCTTCGGCACCTTCGCGTAGGTGTCGATCAGGCGCTGCGTGAATTCCTTCGGATGCGAGGTCGTGTAGCGGATGCGCTCGATGCCCGGAATGTCGGCGACGTATTCGATCAGCGTGGCGAAGTCGGCGATTTCGGTCGCGCCTTGCGTGAGCTGGCCGCGATACGCGTTGACGTTCTGGCCGAGCAGCGTGACTTCACGCACGCCCTGGTCGGCGAGACCGGCGACTTCGGTGAGCACGTCGTCGAGCGGGCGCGAGACTTCGTCGCCGCGCGTGTAGGGCACGACGCAGTAGCTGCAATATTTCGAGCAGCCTTCCATGATCGAGACGAACGCGCTCGGGCCTTCCACGCGCGCGGGCGGCAGATGGTCGAACTTCTCGATTTCGGGGAAGGTGATGTCGACCTGCGCGCGGCCCGAGGCGCGGCGCGCGTCGATCATCTGCGGCAGGCGGTGCAGCGTCTGCGGACCGAACACCAGATCCACATACGGCGCGCGCTGCACGATGGCCGCGCCTTCCTGGCTCGCCACGCAGCCGCCCACGCCGATCAGCAGGTTCGGGTTCGCTTCCTTCAGTTCGCGCACGCGGCCGAGCTCGGAGAAGACTTTTTCCTGCGCCTTTTCGCGCACCGAGCAGGTGTTGAACAGAATCACGTCCGCGTCTTCGGGCGTGTCGGTCTTCACGAGTCCTTCAGCGGCGCCGAGTACGTCGACCATCTTGTCGGAGTCGTACTCGTTCATCTGGCAGCCATAGGTCTTTACATAAACTTTCTTGGTCATCGGGGTTCGCCGTTCGCAGTGGTTCACCTGGGGGCGTTGTCCGCTTGATGCACGCGTGCACTTCAGGACTACGGTGAAAATAATGAGGGCTGAAACGGGTGGCCGGGCCGCGTTGGCCGCGTCTGCCTGGCTGTCCGGTGGGGCGCTCCGCGCGCATGGTGCTGCTGCCGTGTTGCTTCAGTGCTGCTTTTCTGGTCTTCGCCGGAGAGGAAAGCACATCGACACCGCCATGAACGATGACGATGCGCGTCAGCCCGGCGGCCGCGGATCGCTTTCAGCGTAATCCGACATTATAGCCTTTTGCTTCAAGGCGTTCGCGCCGTTCCGGGCGCGTCGCGCGGGGCGCGGCGGCTCGGGATCGGTGCACGGCGCGAGCGCGTTCAGCTCGTGCGCGGCCTGCGCGAAACGCTCGGTCAGGAACTCCAGCAGCGCGCGCACGCGCGGCGCCAGATAGCGGTTGCGGTGGTAGAGCGCGTGCACGGGCTGCTCGGCGTAACGCCACTCCGGCATGACGATCTGAAGCCGTCCGGCGCGCAGGTCGTCGGCCACGTCCCAGATCGATTTCACCGATAAACCGTAGCCGCACAGCGTCCATTGGCGCACGGCCTCGCCGTCGGAGCTTTCCAGCGCGTTCTCCAGCGGCACGACGTAGGTCTGCGACTCGTTGCCTCGCGTGAATCGCCACTCGTTGACGGGGCCCGCCGGCGAGCCGATCACGATGCAATCGAAGCGGGCCAGATCGGCGGGCTCGCGCGGCTCGCCGTGCTGGGCGAGGTACTTGGGCGCGGCGCACAGCACGCGCGGGTTCGGGGCGAGCCGCCGCGCGACCAGCGAACTGTCCTGCGGTGTGCCGAAACGGATCGCCAGATCGATGTCCTCGAGCACGAGATTCGAGATCGAGTCGGTCAGCGTGAGCGCGAAACGCACGTCGGGATAGCGCGCGCGGAATTCGTCGAGCCACTTCATCAGCAGATTGCGCCCGAAATCCGAGGTCGCCGAAATGCGCACCTTGCCGCGCACCGCGTTCTGGCCCTCCTGGAGCGCGGCCTTGGCGTCGTCGAGCGAGCGCAGCGCGTGTTCGCTACAGGTGAGATAGGCGCGGCCTTCGTCGGTCAGACGCAACTGGCGCGTGGTGCGGTCGAACAGGCGCGCGTGCAGCTCCGCTTCGAGCCGCGCGAGGCGGGCGCTCGCGGCTGCCGGCGTGAGACCGAGCTTGCGGCCCGCCGCCGACAGGCTGCCGAGCCGCGCGGCTTCCACGAAGAGGCGCACGTCGCCGAGATTGTCCATGTCGATACCAGGAGGATTGCCGGGCGGATTGCCGCGACGATTATTAGACCGCGTTTGAAAATCCTTCAAATGCTACGCCAATTATCAAGTCTGCGCAGAAGCCGGACAATGCGCCTGTTTTCAGAGTTTCGCGCTGCGCTTGAGAGTTCGCGCCGCGCTTCACGAACGCAAGGACGCCGCCATGCAACTCGATCACGTCACGCTCGTCACGCCCGATCTGGACGGCGCGCGCCGCTTCTTCTGCGAGATCGCGGGGCTGGAGGACGGGCCGCGCCCGCCGTTTTCCGTCGATGGGCACTGGCTCTACGCGCAGGGCCGCGCGGTGATCCATCTGGTCGAGGCGACCGTGCCTGCGCAACGCGCCTCGGCGGCCATGCGCACGGCGCCGCGTCTCGATCATTTCGCGCTGCGCGTCGCGCCCGGCGACGAATGGCACGCGCTGCTTGCGCGGCTTCGGTCGCACGGCGTGCCGTACCAGCTCGCCGACGTGCCACTGAGCGGCGAGCGCCAGGCGTTCGTCGCGCTCGCGCCGGGCGTGGTCGTGGAGTTCGTGACCGCGTCGGAAGGCGCGGCCTGAATCGCACAACGCGCGCAAACGCAGACACGCAAACGCACACACGCAAACGCACCAGCACACACAACGCAGTACCCAGGCTGTCATTTGGAGATTTCGATGCCTATTCCCTTGCTCGCGCTGGCGATCAGCGCCTTCGCCATCGGCACCACCGAGTTCCTGATCATGGGCTTGCTGCCCGACGTCGCGCGCGATCTCGGCGTGACGATTCCCGCCGCGGGCCTGCTCGTCACCGGTTATGCGCTCGGCGTCGCCGTGGGTGCGCCGCTGCTCGCCGTGCTCACCAGCCGCATGCCGCGCAAGCTCGCGCTGCAATTGCTGATGGGTGTGTTCATCGTCGGCAACGTGATGTGCGCGGTCGCCGACAACTATTCGCTGCTGATGGTCGCGCGCGTCGTCGCTTCGTTTGCGCACGGCTCGTTCTTCGGCATCGGCGCCGTGGTCGCGGCCTCGCTCGTGCCGCAGGAAAAGCGCGCCAGCGCCATCGCGATGATGTTCACGGGACTTACGCTCGCGACCGTGCTCGGCGTGCCGTTCGGCACCGCGATCGGCCAGCAGTTCGGCTGGCGCGTGGCGTTCTGGATCGTCAGCGGCTTCGGCGTGATTTCGCTGATCGGCGTGACCGCGCTCGTGCCCAATCTGCACGATCACGCGCCCGCCGGACTCGGCCACGAAGTGCGCGTGCTGCGCGACCCGCAGGTGTGGATCGCGCTCGGCATGACGGTGCTGGGCTTCGGCGGCGTGTTCGTCGTGTTCACCTATATCGCGCCGATTCTGGAGCAGGTGAGCGGTTTCTCGCCGCACGGCGTGACGCTGATGCTCGTGCTGTTCGGCGTGGGCCTCACGCTCGGCAACATGCTCGGCGGCAAGCTGGCGGACCGCGCGCTGATGCCCTCGCTGATGGGCATTCTGGTCGCGCTCGCCGTGGTCATGGCGATCTTCACGAAGACGAGCCACGCGGCGATTCCGGCGGCGATCACGGTGTTCGTCTGGGGCATCGCGGCGTTCGCGACCGTGCCGCCGCTGCAGATGCGCGTCGTGGCGAAGGCCGCCGCCGCGCCCAACCTGGCCTCGACGCTGAACATCGGCGCCTTCAACGTGGGCAATGCGATGGGCGCGTGGCTCGGCGGCCTCGTCATCACGCGCGGCCTCGCGCTCGACGCGCTGCCGTGGGTGGCCGCCGCTGTTTCGATCGCGGCGCTTGTGCTGACCTGGCTGGCGGCGCGGCTCGATGCGCGCGAGACCGGTGTGTCGGCGGCGCGCGTGGCGGTTGGGCAGGACGCTTGCTGATCGCGTATCGCTGACGTCGCGCTTGGTTCGCTTACGTCGCTCAGGTCGCCCGTATCGCGGCCTGAGCGCACAGTCTGGACATATCGCTCCCGCGCACAAGCATTCCCGAAAACGCGCTCTGCAATGCTGATATCAGTGTGAAGATAACTTCGTTGGGCGCGGCGGGGCGCGATGCTAGTCTTGCCTCCATTCAAGCACTTGCGCCGGTTCGCGGCGCGTCTGGGAGGCTGCCATGCATTCACCGCTCGCGCTCGTGAGCCACGCGCAGGCCGATCGTCCGGCCGCACATCGCGGTACGGCGCATCGCCGCGACGACGATCTCGCCGTCGACATCGACACTGTTTCGGATCACGAAGGAATCGTTCGCGGCATCGACGAACGTTCGGCGTTCAACGCCGCGCAGGTCGCGCAAACATCGGCGCAAACCGAGGCGCACGACAGCGCCGCCAACGCGTTCGACGCGCTCGAACATCTGGTCGGCGTGAACCTCGCGCGTCTGCGCGCCGAGCGTCAGCTTTCGCTCGATGCGCTGGCGCGCGCCTCGGGCGTGTCGCGCGCGATGCTCGCCCAAGTGGAGTCGGCGCGCAGCGTGCCGTCGATCAAGGTGCTCTGCAAGGTCGCGGCGGCGCTCAAGGTGTCGGTGTCGGCGTTTCTGCGGCGGCATGCGGTCAACGGTTTCGAGCATCTGCCCGCCGACCGTGCGCCGCGCCGCGTGAGCGCCGACGGCCGCTATTCGGCGCGCGCCCTCTATCCCGAGGACGAGCCCGCCGCCGCCGAGTTTCACGAACTGCGCATCGCGCCGCTGCACACCGAGCCGGGCACGCGCCGCGCGCCGGGCACGACGGTGAACCTCGTGGTCAGCGAAGGCACGCTCGAAGTGAGCGTGCACGACCGCCGCCAGTTGCTCGCGACCGGCGACGCCATCGTGTTCGACGCCGACCAGCCGCACAGCCTGCGCAATCCCGGCGACACCGAGGCGCGCGTGTTCCGCGTGACGCGCAACGCCGAAACGCCGCCGCGCTGGGACGTGCCGCAAGCCGCGCCGCAGCCGCTCTGAGCTCGCGAATTCCTTCGGAATTCCCGCGATGAGGCGGCGCACACGACGCGTGCGCCGCCGTTTGTCCGCCTTGTCTAGTGGATCTTTACCGCGCTGCACGATCAGGCGCGACGCGGTATGCTCCGTTCTCCGGTTCAACCGGTAATCAGTGCGTCTTCAGGGCGGGGTGCAATTCCCCACCGGCGGTATGCCGGCCGCGCCGCAAGGCCAGCCAGCGAGCCCGCGAGCGCCTGCGCGTTGTTTTTTCCCGCGCGCAGGGTCAGCAGATCTGGTGCGAAGCCAGAGCCGACGGTCATAGTCCGGATGAGAGAAGATGTGCAGATGGTCATGTTTGCCCATCCGCCGCGGCGTCCAGCCTGCGTGCGCGTGGCGTCGTCCGGCGTCGTGCCGGGTGCGCCGCGTCGCGCTCGCGAGCCTCCGCGTGCCGGGGATTCCTGTCTGTTTGCAATGCCCTGAAACGTTTTTCGCCCAACTCTTGCGAGGAGCGTTTCACATGTCCTTTACGTCTTTCAGCCGCAACACCCCGGTCGAGCAGCCGCTCGACGCCATCGCCGATCTTCCCTTGCTCGACACCGAGCCGGTGCCGCCGCGCATCGCCGCCGCGCTGCAGGCCATGCGCGAAGGCCGTCCCGTCGTCCTTCAGGACGATCACGACCGCGAGGACGAAGCCGATCTCGTCTGCGCCGCCGAAAACCTGACCAACGAAACGATGGCGCTGTTCATCCGCGAATGCAGCGGCATCGTCTGCCTGTGCCTCTCCGACGAGAAAGTGCGCGCGCTCGAGTTGCCGCCGATGGTCGCGCGCAACGAGAGCCGCAACCGCACCGCCTTCACCGTCTCGATCGAGGCGCGCGAGGGCGTGAGCACGGGCGTGTCGGCCGCCGACCGCGTGACGACGATCCGCGCGGCGATCGCCGCCAACGCGAAGCCCGCCGATATCGTGAGTCCCGGCCACGTGTTCCCGCTGCGCGCGCAGCCGGGCGGCGTGCTCGCGCGCCGCGGCCACACCGAAGGCACCGTCGACCTGGCCGCGCTCGCCGGTCTGGAGCCCGCGGGCGTGCTGTGCGAGCTGATGAACCCGGACGGCACGATGGCGCGCGGCCAGCAAGTCGACGACTTCGCGAAGCTGCACAACTTGCCGATGCTGACGATCGCCGAGCTGGCGGCATTCCGCGCCTCGCTCGCCGTGGCGCGCGAGCGCAGCGCCGAGCTGGTGTAAGGCGCGTTTTTCGCGTTTCGCATGATTCTCGCGATTCGTGACCAGGCGGCCGGTCCTGCGTGACCGGCCCCGGAATGCAAACGGCGCGTGAGCCTTGCGGTTCACGCGCCGTTTTTTTATCGGCTTTTGTCGACGGATCGCGTTACGACTGCACGTCGCCGAACTCGCCGTGCACGCCCGCTTCGACGAGCGCGGGCAACTCGTCCATGTGTTCCATGATGCGCGTGATGCCCATCTCGCGCAGCACGTCGGCATAGCCCGACGGGATATGGCTCGCGCCGACGAACGCGATGGTCTTCATGCCCGCCGCGCGCGCGGCGTTCAGGCCCGAGAGGCTGTCCTCGACGACGAGGCAGCGCGCCGGCTCCACGCCGAGCGTTTTGGCCGCATGCAGATAGACATCGGGATAAGGCTTGGGGCGCGCGACCATTTCGGCGCTGAAGATGCGCTCGCCGAAGAGGGTGTCGAGCCCGGCGCGGCGCACCGACGCGTGCACGCGCGTGAGGCGGCTGTTCGAGACCACGGCGGCGGGCAGCGCGACCTTGCGCAGCGCGTCGCGCACACCGTTGATCGGGCTCACCGATTCGGCGATCGCGACTTCGCAGTTGTGATCGATCGTCTCGAGAAAATCCTCGGGCATCGTGAGATTGAAGCGCTCGGCGACGTCGGCCAGAAAGCGCGAGGTCTGCTGGCCGAACGCGGAGGCCACGGCGGCGCGGAAATCCACGCCGGGAAAGGTGCGGCTGAGCGTATCGAAGAGTACGTGGTCGGCGATGACTTCGCTGTCGACGAGCACGCCGTCGCAGTCGCAGATGAGATGGTCGATCATGCGTAAGACGAAAAAGCAGCCGTAGAGGCCTTAGGGGCGGACGAAAACACGTGGCGGCGCTCGGACGCGCGAGGCGTGCCGCGCGGACCGGCAAGGCGGGACGCTGAAAGCCTCATGATACGTGCTTTTGCACGCGCGGCTCGGCTATTGCGTGGATGTTTTCCGATTCCCGGCGACGGCTGCCCGTCGGCGCCAGGGCGACGTTAGCCGTACGGCCAGGGTGTGGCACGCGCCGCGCGATGCGACAATGAGCGCTGGAACAATCAGTCGATTTCGGGGAGAACGCAATGCGTGGACTTGCGATGATCGGTGCGGCGATGCTCGTCGCGGGATGCGCCAATTCGTCGGGCCTGGTGGGCGCGTGGAGCAGTCCGCCGCCTTTCGCCACGCTCCAGCAGATGTGTGGCGGCGAGGCGCGCGACTATGGCGCGGACACCCAGGCGGTCTATTCGGCGGTCTACGACGCCTATGTCGCGAACCGTCACGGCAAGCTGCCGCAGGAGCGCTTTTGCAGCTTCCAGGCGGGTCTCGCGCAGCAGTACGCGGCGCATGGCGCAAGCGGCGACGCGCAGTCGCGCGATCAGTGGGTGGCGTATCTGAACGACCAGCGCGCGCAGGCGCTGAACTGGCGTGCGACCGTCGATCCGACCTTGCGCGGCGGCTGAGCACAAGCGGGCCGTCCGCGAGCAGGGCGGAGCGTGGGCGCGGCGCGAAAAAAATGGTCACGCGGGCATGAAGCGCGCGGGTCCGCGTGACCATGCACTGCAGGCGCGAACGTCTACAGCCGTGCGCCTGCATCGGGGATGGGCTCGATACAACGTTCTGGCGGACGATCCCGGCGTCCGCGCAGGTCGAGAAAAGGTCGGGCGTTGGTTGGGTTGAGCGGTGATCGAGCGGCGGTTGAGACTGGAAGGGCCGGCGGCGTCGTGGCCGCGTGCTGGTCCGTCAGGCCGTCGCCGCGCAATGGCCGCGCAGCGCCCGTCTCACGAACATCGTTTGATGGCGCGTAACGCGGAGTCGCCGATTTCGGTGAGTCGCCACCGCTGGAGGCCGGAGGCCAGGCGTTCCAGCTGGACGAGCTGTCGTTCGAGCAGGGCGTCCAGTTCTTCACGTTCCATATCGAGCTGGTTGGGGGCGTCCTTCACTAGCAGCAGAGTGGCGAATTCATGCGGACTCAGCATCGTTCTCTCCATGTTGCCGCATCAGAGGTCGACGTTCGCGGCCCGTCGTTGGGCGGCGCGGCGACAGTCATGCGGTGGGCGTGAGCGAAAGCCAGCAACGGCGCGCGGTCGGGAATCGGCTGGATGGTTGGCGGTCCGTTCGAGGCTGTCCGGGCGTGTCGTTCGCGATCATCCGTCGACCTTGCCCTGGCAACTCAAACAGCATCCAGCCCGGACGCGGCGCCGGGGAACTGGAGTGTAGTCAACGCCTTTGCGTTGTACAAACCACACCCCGAAAATATTCCCTTTGACATTCGCTGCCTGCGGCGGCGGTCGCGGCGCGCCCACGAATCCGCGAATTCACTTGAAGTTCGTGGCGCAGCGCGCAATGCGGACGGGTTCACGTCCGCGCTCGGGCACCGATTCGCCACGCATCGCGCACGGACGCAGCGACGACGCTCAAATTGCGCTCCGTCAACCGGGCGGTTTGGAAGTTTTCTTCGGTTCGCGTCGCGCGTTTAATGTGAGCCTTCACTTCAACATGCCTGCGGCGCTTCGCGGTCCGGTCGCGTATCGCCGCCAGGCCCGTGGCTTGCGGCTTTCAGGCTATCGGTGCGCGGTATGACGTAGCGTCGTGCTCGCGGCACTCGGTATTGCTGCGTAACAAAATCAACGCTACGACTGCCTTACAAGTCGACTCTTCCCGGAACTGGCGCTTGCGGGACTGGTCTGTGCTCTCAGACTGCAGCTTCAAGAAACAACGGCTAATATGAATTAAATATGGCCGGTACCTTTCACTACGCGGCGAGAGAGCAAATCCAGGGCACCGGCGGCGAGTCGAGCCGGTTCCGGGCGCGAGGCGCCGCGCGAGCAGATACCGCTTTCGGAGTACGACACAATGCGTAACGACATTGAGCCTGGCCACGTGATGCCCTGGCGCATCGAAGACATCGATCTCACGCGGATCGACCGCAAGCTCGCGGCCGCCAACGAAGACCTGCTGCTGCTGCTGTGCGCGGCATCGTTCATCGAAAGCGGCTCGGACCTCTACACGAGCAATCTGAGCGTGTTTTTCAACGGCGACCCGGAAGTTTCCGCCTGGCTCAACAACGAGTGGGAGCACGAGGAGCTTCAGCACGGCCGCGCGCTGAAGACCTACATCAACTACGTCTGGCCCGAGTTCGACTGGGACACGGCGTTCAACAGCTTCTTCGAGGAATACTCGAAGACCTGTTCGTTCGAGGAATTCGAGAAGACCCGCGCGCTCGAAATGGTCGCGCGCTGCGTCGTCGAAACGGGGACGGCCACCTTGTATCGCGCGATCGGCGAATGCTCGAGCGAGCCCGTGCTCAAGGAAATCACCGACAACATCCGCTCGGACGAAGTGCGCCACTACAAGCACTTTTTCCGCTACTTCAAGAAGTACAACCAGGTCGAGGGGCATGGCCGCCTCGCGGTGCTCGGTGCGCTCATGCGCCGCGTGATGGAGATCAAGAACGAGGATTCGGAGATCGCGCTGCGTCACGTGTTCGCGATCCGCTATCCCGACCGCGCGAAGGATTCGGCCTATAACCGCGAGCTCACGACGCGCGTGAACAAGCTCGTGCGCCACAATCTGTCTGCCGACATGTGCTTGAAGATGCTGCTCAAGCCGCTCGATATTCCCGCGAAGATCCAGCCGAGCGTGTTGTATCCGCTCGCGAAGATCACGCAGCACGTGTTTTTCCGCTGAACTTCCGCTGAGCGCGGCGGTTCGTACACGTTCGCGCAGGATGCAAAAGGGCCCGCTGGGAAGCGGGCCTTTTTCATGGCTGCTTGCCGCGCGGCGTGGGGCCGCGCGTTGGCTTAGCGATCGCCGCGCTGACCGTCGCGGCGCGAGTTGCCGCCCGGACGGCCGCCGAGCAGGGCGCCCGGATTCGATTGCGGCTTGCGCTGCTGACGGCCGAGCGCGCTTTCGTGCGAGACGCCGCGCTGGCTTTCGCGGCGCGTATGTTCGCCGCGCGCGCCTTGCGCGCCGTGATTCGACGCCGTTTGCTGCTTCACCGGCTTGGCCGTGCGGATGCCGTTCTGCGCGGGCTTGGCCTGGCGTTGTTCGCCGCGGTTTGCATCGCGGTTACCACCGTTGTTGCCACCGGCGTTGGCGCGGCCTTCACCGCGGCCTTCGCCACGGCTTTCGCCCCGCTGGCCGCCTTCACGCTGGCCGCCGCGCGGCGCGCCGCCGTTCGACGCACCGCGTCCCTGGCCTTGCTGGCTCTGACCTTGCCCCTGACGCTGACCACGGCCTTGCTGCTGGCCACGGCGCTGGATCGGCTCGGGCTTGGCGTTCGGGTCCGGCTCGAAGCCCGGAATGACTTCCTGCGGCACCGCGCGCTTGATGAGCTTCTCGATGTCCTTGAGCAACTGGTGTTCGTCGACACAGACAAGCGACACCGCTTCGCCCGTCGCGCCCGCGCGGCCCGTGCGGCCGATACGGTGCACGTAATCCTCGGGCACGTTCGGCAGGTCGTAGTTGACCACGTGCGGCAGTTGGTCGATGTCGATGCCGCGCGCCGCGATGTCGGTGGCCACGAGCACCTGCAGCGTGCCGTCCTTGAACTCGGAGAGCGCGCGCGTGCGTGCCGACTGGCTCTTGTTGCCGTGGATCGCGAGCGCGCTGATGTCGTCCTTCGTCAGTTGTTCCGCGAGGCGGTTCGCGCCGTGCTTGGTGCGCGTGAACACGAGCACCTGGAACCAGTTGTGCTGGCGGATCAGGTGCGTGAGCAGGTCGCGTTTGCGATCGCGGTCGACCGGATAAACCTTCTGCGCGACCGTTTCCGCGGTGGTGTTGCGGCGCGCGACTTCGATCAGCGCGGGCGAATCGAGCAGGCTGTCGGCGAGCGCCTTGATTTCGTCGGCGAAGGTGGCCGAGAACAGCAGGTTCTGGCGCTTCGGCGGCAGCTTCGCGAGCACGCGCTTGATGTCGTGGATGAAGCCCATGTCGAGCATGCGGTCGGCTTCGTCGAGCACGAGAATTTCGAGCTGCGAGAGGTCGATGGTCTTCTGCTGCATGTGATCGAGCAGACGGCCCGGCGTGGCGACCACGATGTCGACGCCGCGCTTGAGCGCGTCGATCTGCGGATTGATGCCGACGCCGCCGAACATCACGGTCGACTTGAGCTTCAGATACTTGCCGTAGGCGCGCACGCTTTCCTCGACCTGCGCCGCGAGTTCGCGCGTGGGCGTGAGGATCAGCGCGCGCACGACGCGCTTGCCGCCCGCGGCGGCCGGCATGTCGGTCAGGCGTTGCAGGATCGGCAGCGTGAAGCCGGCGGTCTTGCCGGTGCCCGTCTGCGCGCCCGCGAGCAGGTCGCCGCCGCCGAGCACGGCGGGGATGGCTTGCAACTGGATGGGCGTGGGCGTGGTGTAGCCGAGTTCGTTGACAGCGCGGACCAGCGGTTCGGACAAGCCGAGAGAATCGAAAGACATAAAGACCTGTTGTATTGCAGTATCGCGAGCGGCTGGGCGCTGCCGGTGACGGCGCGCCGCGTAAAGCTGAACGCGGGCGCTCGCGTGTATTCGGACGGCGCGCCAGTGCGCGCGCCGCTTGTCGACGGTTCATGCAGACCCGTCGGCTGGCATAAAGTTGCATCGCGCGGCCGCGGACACTGCGGCCGCCGCGCGACAATCTTCGTGGAGATTCCCGGTGGGATGCGTCAGGCGACGTAGCCCGCGACGCTCACGAATTGACAGACGCTCCCGGCGAGCACGAACAGATGCCAGATTCCATGTCCGTGCCGGATGCGCTCGTCGTTGATGAAAAAATAGATGCCGACGCTGTAAATGATGCCGCCGGCCAGCAGCCACGCGGTGCCCGCTGCGGGCAGCGCGCCGATGAGCGGCTTGACCGCGACCAGCGCGAGCCAGCCCATCACCACGTACAGCACCATCGACAGCATGCGCGTGCGGCGCCCGAGTGTGAGCTCCTGCACGATGCCGAACGCGGCGAGCCCCCAGCTCACGCCAAAGAGCGACCAGCCCCAAGGCCCGCGCAGCGTGACAAGCGTGAACGGAGTATAGCTGCCCGCGATCAGCAGATAGATCGCGGCATGGTCGCACTTCTGCAGCACGGCTTTCAGGCGCGGTCCGCGCACGCCGTGATACAGCGTGGAGATCGTGTAGAGCGCGCACAACATCGCGCCGTACACAGCGAAACTCACGACCTTGTATGCGTCGTGATCGAGCGCCCCGAGCGTCACGAGCGAAACCAGCCCCGCAACCGACAACATCGCGCCCACCAGGTGAGTAATGCTGTTCAGACGCTCACCAGCGTGCATGACGACCACTCCTTGTTCTTCTTGCCCTGCGTTTCTGCTTCAAAACCATCAGTTCGAGAGCGAATTCGACAGCGTGCGGCTCGCGCCGCGCGGCCTCGTGCCGCAATCAACGCGCGGCGCGCGGCCAAATAGCGAAGGGCGCAGCCGGCGGCGTTTTGCCGGCTGCGCCCTTGTCAGGCAGACGCCACTATAACAAACGTGGCTCAGTCGAGCGGCGCGGAACGCAGATCTGACACCTGTTGCGGCGAGACCGGCGTGCCCTTGTTCCCCCACGACATGCGGATAAAGGTCACGACCGCTGCCACTTCCTGATTGGACAACGACTGCGCGAACGGCGGCATGCCGTACGGGCGCGGATTGCCCTGCGTGCTGGGCGGATAGCCGCCGTTGAGCACCATACGGATCGGATTCACCGCCGATTTCATCTGGATCGACTGGTTGTTCGCGAGCGGCGGGAAATTCGGCGGCATGCCGAGGCCGTTCTCCGCGTGGCACTTTGCACACTGGTCATGGTAGATCTTCTGACCTTGCTGTAAGAGTTCGCCGCCGAACGCTTCGGAGGTTTCCATCTGCATCGTCTCGGGCGCTTCCTTGCGCTGCGGGATGGTCTTCAGATAGGTCGCCATCGCCTCGATGTCGTCGTCGGAGACGTATTGCAGACTGTTGTGGATCACGTCCGCCATCGGCCCGAACACGGCGCCGCGCTCCGAAACGCCGGTTTTCAGCAGATTGGAGATGTCCTTGATATCCCAGTCGCCGAGGCCGCCTTCGCTCGACGTGAGCGAGGGCGCGTACCAGTTCTGCAGCGGAATCAGCCCGCCCGCGAACGCCGACGAGTTGACCGGCGCGCCCATCATGTTGATCGACGTATGGCACATGCCGCAGTGGCCGAGCCCTTCGACCAGATAGGCGCCGCGGTTCCACTCGACCGATTTGGTCGGATCGGGCTTGTACTCGCCCTCGCGGAAGAACAGCGTGCGCCAGCCGATCAGCAGGTTGCGGTTGTTGAACGGGAACTTGAGCTCGTGCGGGCGGCTCGCCACGTGCACCGGCGGCACCGAGCGCAGATAGGCGTAGATCGCGTCTGAATCGGCGCGCGTGACCTTCGTGTAGCTCGTGAACGGGAAGGCCGGGTAGAGCAGGCTGCCGTCCTTCGAGCGGCCCGTGTGCATGGCGCGGTAGAAGTCGTCGCTGCTCCATTTGCCGATGCCGAACTGGTCGTCGGGCGTGATGTTCGGCGTGTAGAGCGTGCCGAAGGGCGTCGCCATCGGCAGGCCGCCCGCGAAGGTCTTGCCGCCTCGCACGGTGTGGCAGGCGACGCAGTCGCCGGCGCGGGCCAGATATTCGCCCTTCTTGATGAGCTCGGCCTGGTCGGCGGGCGTGGCCGCCTGCGCCGAGGCGCTGTGCAGATAAGTGTTGCCGGTCCACAGCACGGGCACGAGCGCCGCCGCGGCGGCGAGCACGACTGCGGACAGAGCGAACAGGGACTTGCGGTTCATATGGCTGTCTCCCCCGGCGCCTTATTGCGGTTCGCTGCCGCATGCGAGCGGCGTCTTCAACGAGCCAGCCGGGGCCGGCACGGGATTTTGCGGCGCGTTCTGCGTGGCGAGCCAGGCCGCGACGGCGTTCACGTCGTCGTCGGTGAGACGCGTGGCGATCTCATGCATGCAGTCGGGCGCCTTGGCGTGACGTGAGCCCGAACGCCAGGCGCCGATCTGTGCGCTGATGTAGTCCGCGTGCAGCCCGACGAGGCCCGGAATGGCCGGCTCCATGCCGGTCAGCTTCGCGCCGTGGCAGGCCGCGCAGGCGGGCACCTGGCGCGCCGCGTCGCCGCGCAGGACGATGGCCTGGCCGCGCGCGAGCGTGCTCTCGCTCACCGTGGCTTTCGCGGGCGGCGGGTAGGGCGGCCGCTGCTGCGAGAAGTACGTGGCGATCTCGTGCAGGTAATCGTCGGAGAGATAGGTGACCAGATAATTCATCGGAGGGTACTTGCGGCGACCCTCGCGGAAATTCATCAGCTGGTTGTAGAGATACTCGGCCGGTTTGCCGGCCAGACGCGGGAAGTAGTCGTTGTCGGTGCCCTGACCGTGCGTGCCGTGGCACGCCGTGCAGCCCTGCACGCGCGATTCGATCGTGTCGGGGGCTTTGGGTTGCGGGGTCTGGGCGCAAGCAGCGCTGAAGATTCCACACGTGCCGAACAGCAAGGCGGCCAGGAGCGGCGCGGCGAGCGGAATGAGCGGTCGGACGAGACGTCTTGGGGACACGCGTGACTCCATTCTTTATCGTGGACCTGCCAGGCTTCGAGCGACCCGGCTTCCAGGTTGCGCGCGATAAAAGCAGACGACCCGTGCGCGCTGCGGCGACGCAGCCGATTCTAGCATCGCCTCATAGTGACTATTTGCCACATGCGCTCCGGGCCGCCTACGCGGGCTTGCCCGAACGCGCGGTGACCCGGCCCGGATCCGATCTCCAGGATTGCGGCCAAGGGTCGCGACGTCGCCGGTTATGATTCTGCACCCGTTGGCCGATTCGTGACTCGGGATTGACCCTGCTTGACCTCGCTTCGATGCCATCCGCATGGCGGTTGATGAAGCGCAGTGAAAGCGCGCGCGACGGGATGGCGGCGAAGGCGTTTCGCTTTTGCCGCGCGTCTTCGGCGTTGCGCTGACGTTTCGCCTCGTCGCATGATTCGATCCCGTATTGAGCCGAACGGCGGAACCGAACGGCGCGGCGGCTATCGAAGCAGGCGCTTGCCGGAAAGTCGCGCATCGTTACGCACCGTCGCCTGGGTCGTTGCACGGGTCGTTGCGGGGCTATGTGCCCTGCGCCGCGTCACGATCGCCTCTGGCCTCGCCCGGTTCTCGCTGCGATCCTCGTTTGCTTTCTTGTTGTTTCCTTGCCACTCGTATCGATGACTCCCATTGCACTTTCCCCGCCGATGCAGCTGCCGTCCCCGTCTCAACTTGCCGGAACCTTCGCCGGAACCCCCGAATGCCGGGAGGGCGCGCGCCGATGAAAGCTGACTGGCTCTGGATCGGGCAGGTCGCGATGGCCGCCCTCGTGAATCTCGCCTACGCCTTCGCGCTCGGCTCGACGCTCTACGGCGCGTGGCTCGAAAAGGACGCTCGCAGCGCCGTCGCGCCCGCGCGGCCCGCCTGGCTGCGCGCGCAACGCTCGCTGCGCACGGCCTCGCTCGTGCTCGTGATCGCGCTCGTCATGTGGCTGCTCTACGAGAGCGCGTCGATCAGCGGCCAGAGCTTGCCCGCGTCGTTCGGCGTGGTGCCGACGGTGCTCTCGCAGACGCACGTGGGCCACGCCTGGTCGGTGGCGTTCGGCGGCGCGCTCGTCGTGCTGTTCGCCGCGTTCGCGGGCGCGAGCCCGCTGCGCGACGGCGTGCTGTGGCTCGCGCTGATCGCCGTGGCCGCGGGCCGCGCGGGACTCGGCCATGCCGCCGACGCCGGCTTCGCCTCGGCCGCGCTCGGCCTGAACACGCTGCACGTGCTGAGCGCGAGCGCATGGAGCGGCATCGTGATGGCGGGCGGGCTGGCGGTGTTGCCGGCGCTGGGCGCGTCGACGGCGCGCGGCGTGCTGATCCGCACGGCGGGCCAGCTCTCGAACGTCGCATTGTTCGCGGTCGGACTCGTGCTCGCGACCGGCGTGTTCAACACGCTGCGCGGCACGGGCGGCTCGCTCGACGCGCTCACGGGCAGCGAGTGGGGCCGCGTGCTGCTCGCCAAGCTCGCGCTGGTCGCGCTCGCGCTCGCGCTGGGCGGCTTCAACCGCATGATGGCGATGCCGGAATTGCGTCGCTCGGCCTCGACGGGCGCGGCGCGCCGCTTCGTCAACGTGCTGCATCTCGAAGCGCTGGTGATGATGGCCGTGCTCGTGATCGCGGCCGTGCTCGGCCATAGCGTGCCGGGCTACGTGTTGCAGGGCTGAAACACGCGCCCCTCGCGCGCTGACTTGCGCCGACTCGCGCTTATTCGTAACCGAGCTTGTGACTGAGTATCGGCGAGAAGAACAGGGCGATCGCGCAACCGATCGCCTTGCCTTCGAGTTCGGCGAGCGCGAGCACCGACGACGGATGCGCGATCAGCTCGACGAGTTGCGGCGCACACCAGAGCACCGCGAGCCCGATGAAACTCTGTTCGACGGCGAGAATGCGCCAGCCGCGCGTACAGGCGACGGCGGCGGCGATCACGCGCATCAGGCCGAAGGTGACGAGCGCACCCACGGTAGCCTGTTCGCGGATCAGGTAGTCGGGCAGCATCGCGTCCATGTGAATCCCCGTATCGTTCGATTTGTCGTACAGGGGATTCAGCAAGGAGCAGGCCAAAGCAGCGCGCCGCTGAAGCGCACGCGCCGCGCGACGCGTGCGTGATGGCGATGCCGCAGCATTTCGCCTTGCGCGGCAAGGCTTTAGCGTCACGCGCGAACACGCTCGCTATGTGCGAAAACGACGAACGCCGCGCCCGCCCGAAGGCGAGACGCGGCGTTGTGGTCTCAAACCGGCCTGAAACGTTACGGCGCTGAAACGTGGCGCACGCAACGCGTCACGTAACGCGTGCGAGACGCGCTGCGTGGTTCGCGGATGAAGCTTTCGCGAAACGTGAGATCAAGTGCGCTCAAGCGTGCATACACACCATCACGCGCCGATCTGTGCGCTAGCACACATCACCATTCGGCGACGCTGCCATCCTCGTGACGCCAGACCGGATTGCGCCAGCGATGACCGACCTTCGCCATCTCGCGCACCTTCTCCTCGTTCACCTCGATGCCCAGACCCGGACCTTGCGGAATCGACACGAAGCCGTCTTCGTACTTGAAGACTTCCGGGTTCTTGATGTAGTCGAGCAGGTCGTTGCCCTGGTTGTAGTGAATGCCGAGGCTCTGTTCCTGGATGAACGCGTTGTAGCTCACCGCGTCGATCTGCAGACAGGTCGCGAGCGCGATCGGGCCGAGCGGGCAGTGCAGCGCGAGCGCGACGTCGTAGGCCTCGGCCATCGACGCGATCTTGCGGCACTCGGTGATACCGCCCGCGTGCGAGGCATCGGGCTGAATGATGTCGACGTAACCGCCCGCGAGAATGTGCTTGAAATCCCAGCGCGAATAGAGACGCTCGCCGAGCGCGATCGGCGTGCTCGTCTGATTGACGATGTCGCGCAGCGCCTCGACGTTCTCCGAGAGCACCGGCTCCTCGATGAACATCAGCTTGAACGGATCAAGTTCCTTCGCGAGCACCTTCGCCATCGGCTTGTGCACGCGGCCATGGAAGTCCACGCCGATGCCGACGTTCGGGCCCACGGCCTCGCGCACGGCCGCGACGTTGTTGATCACGCCCTGCACCTTGTCGAAGGTGTCGATGATCTGCAGTTCTTCCGAGCCGTTCATCTTCACGGCCTTGAAGCCGCGATCGACCACGGCGCGCGCGTTGTTCGCGACGTCGCTCGGACGGTCGCCGCCGATCCACGAATAGACCTTGATCTTGTCGCGCACCTGACCGCCGAGCAGCGCGTGCACCGGCACGCCGTGATGCTTGCCCTTGATGTCCCAGAGCGCCTGATCGACGCCCGCGATCGCGCTCATCGTGATCGGGCCGCCGCGATAGAAGCCCGCGCGATACATCACCTGCCAGTGATCCTCGATCAGCAGCGGATCCTTGCCGATCAGGTAGTCGGCGAGTTCTTCGACGGCGGCGGCGACCGTGTGCGCGCGGCCTTCGACGACGGGCTCGCCCCAGCCGATGATGCCTTCGTCCGTTTCGATCTTGAGAAAGAGCCAGCGGGGCGGCACGACGAAGGTTTCGAGCTTGGTGATTTTCATGCGGTGTCTCCAGAACGGTTCGATGGGCGCTCGGCGCGAGCGGCGTGCCCGGCGCGTCTCGGAGCACATGCTACTGCAAAACTCGCGTTTAAGTGCTATTAATAGTATTATTTTGCATCGATTCCCATTATCTGGGCGATCGCACCACGTACCCGCACCTCGCACACAAGGAGAACGTCATTCAGCGCGATCTGCACGGCACCGTCGCCTTCGAACTCGGCAGCGCGATCCTGCGCGGCGACTACGCGCCCGGCGCGACGCTGCCGCGCGAAGCGGACCTGATGGAGCGCTTCGACGTGAGCCGCACGGTGCTGCGCGAGGCGCTGCGCACGCTCACCTCGAAAGGGCTCGTGGAATCGCGGCCGAAAGTCGGCACGCGTGTGCGCTCGCGCGATGCGTGGAACCTGCTCGACGCCGACGTGCTCGACTGGTACGCGCGCGTCGCGCCGCCGCTCGCGTTCGCGCTCAAGTTGCAGGAAATGCGCGAGATGATCGAGCCGTACGCCGCGCAGCTTGCGGCCGGCGCGCACGACGAAGCGTCGTTCGCCGACCTCGCCGAGGCCCACACGGCGATGACCGATGCGCGCAACGTCGACGAATGGGTGCGCGCCGATCTGCGCTTTCACCTCGCGGTGCTCGCCGCCTGCCGCAACGAACTGCTGGTGCCGCTCGGCACGCTGATCGAGCGCACGCTCGAAGGGCAGTTGCGCGTGAACGCCAAGCGCGCCGATGTGTTCAATGCGGCGCTGCCGGACCACACGAAGGTGTTCGACGCGATCGCGCGGCGCGACGCGCTCACGGCGCGCGAGGCGATGGCTGCGCTGCTGCGCCTGACGCGCGAGCGTATCGAGGGCTGAGGCAGGTTGAGTCCAGCGCGAAACGCCGCGTAAAAAGACAACGCTGAAAGCAGGGACACGAGTTTGTTATGCTTGCGCGTCCCGCCCGTGGTGCGCCTTGCTGCGCCGAAAGGGCCTTTACGCAAACGTTTGACGCCATGAAAAACGACCTCGGCGGCCCTCGGCTCGACAACGCCACGCTCCTCGAAATCATCCGCGCGCAATCCGACATCGCGAGACTCGGCCTCGATCTCGGCGGCGTGATGGCCTTCGTCGCGGAACGCACCGAACATCTGACCGGCGCGCAGGGCGCCGCCGTCGAACTCGCCGAAGGCGGTGAGATGGTCTATCGCGCGGCCTCGGGCAGCGTGGCCGGCATGCTCGGCCTGCGCCTCGCGCGCGAATCGAGCCTTTCCGGTTTATGCGTGAGCACGGGCGAAATCCTGCGTTGCGACGACTCCGAAGCCGATCCGCGCGTGGACCGCGAAGCGTGCCGCCGCGTCGGCCTGCGCTCGATGATCGTCACGCCGCTCAAGCATCTGGACGCGACCGTGGGCGTGCTGAAGGTGGTGGCCCCCGAAGTCGGCGCCTTCGACGACGACGACATCGAAACGCTCTCGCTGATGTCCGGCCTGATCGCCGCCGCGATGTTCCACGCGGCGCGCCACGAAACGAGCGAGCTTTATCTGCGCGCGACGCACGACGCGCTCACCGGCCTGCCGAACCGCGCGCTGTTCTACGACCGCCTGCGTCAGTCGGTCGATCTGGCGGTGCGCTCGGCGGGCGGGCTGGGCGTGCTCAATCTCGACATGGATGGCCTGAAGCCGATCAACGACCGCTACGGCCACCGTGCGGGCGACGCGGCGATCCGCGAAACGGCGGCGCGCATCGCGAGCAACAGCCGTCGCGTGGATACGGCCGCGCGCGTGGGCGGCGACGAGTTCGCGATGATCCTGCCCGGCATCGATGGGCGCGGCGACGCGGAGGTGTATTCGCGCAGGATTCGCGAGAAGGTCGGCGAGCCGTTCGAGTTCGAAGGCCAGTCGATCGAACTGGGCGTGAGCGTGGGTGTGGCGGTGCTGCCCGAAGACGGCGTGGAAATGACGCGGCTGCTCGATCTCGCGGATCAGGCGATGTATGTGGCGAAGCGGGGGAAGGGCGCGGGGTGAGTCTTTGATGAACGGGCGGCGGGCGATGCTTTGCGTTGCCCGCGCCACACTGTGCAGAATGTGCTGCGCTGAAGTGCACCGAAACCGGAAGCACAATAGAAAAAGCCGCTGTCCTTGTGGGACAGCGGCTTTCGCATTTGGTGGCGAATCAGGGATTCGAACCCCGGACCTGCGGATTATGATTCCGTCGCTCTAACCGGCTGAGCTAATTCGCCGCAGAAGAAAGATTATGCGGATAGTCCCGGGGTCTGTCAAGCACTATCTCCAACTTTTTTCGAGACCGCCGGGCCGGGGGGGGATCGGCCGGGCTTGAACCGCCCGGCCAGTCACTCAATCCTGCGCGTAGATATCCGAGTCCTTCGTCTCCTTCACGAACAGCATGCCGATCACGAAGGTCGCCAGCGCGATGATGATCGGATACCAGAGCCCCGAGTAGATATCGCCGCGCGCCGCCACGATCGCGAACGCTGTCGCGGGCAGGAAGCCGCCGAACCAGCCGTTGCCGATGTGATAGGGCAGCGACATCGACGTATAGCGGATCCGCGTCGGGAACATCTCCACCAGCATCGCCGCGATCGGCCCGTACACCATCGTCACGAAGATCACGAGGATGGTCAGGATCACCACGGTCATTGGCCAGTTCAGCTGCGCTGGATCGGCCTTGAGCGGGTAGCCCGCGCTCTTGAGCGCGCCCGAGAGCGTCTTGTCGAACGCCGCGCCTGCCTCCTTCGCGCCTGCCGCCTTGCCGTCGAAGGTGTCGATGGTCGTGTCGCCCACCTTGATCTGCGCGAGCGTACCCGCCGGGGCGGCCACGTTCGAGTAGTTCAGGCCGGCCTTCGAGAGCGCGCTCTTGGCGATGTCACACGAGCTCGTGAACTTCGAGGTGCCCACCGGATTGAACTGGAACGAGCACTCGTCCGGGTTCGCGATCACGACGATCGGCGCGCGCGCCGTGGCCGCTTCGAGCGCCGGGTTCGCGTAGTGCGTGAGCGCCTTGAACAGCGGGAAGTAGGTCAGCGCGGCGATCAGGCAGCCGGCCATGATGATCGGCTTGCGGCCGATCTTGTCCGACAGCGAGCCGAAGAACAGGAAGAACGGCGTGCCGATCAGCAGCGCCAGCGCGATCAGGATGTTGGCGCTCGCGCCGTCGACCTTGAGCGTCTGCGTGAGGAAGAACAGCGCGTAGAACTGGCCCGTGTACCAGACCACGGCCTGGCCCGCCGTCACGCCGATCAGCGCGAGGATCACGACCTTGAGGTTCTTCCACTGGCCGAACGCTTCCGAGAGCGGCGCCTTCGAGATCTTGCCTTCGGCCTTGATGCGCTTGAACGCCGGCGATTCGTCGAGTTGCAGACGGATCCAGACCGAGACCGCGAGCAGCAGGATCGACGCGACGAACGGCACGCGCCAGGCCCAGGCGCCGAATGCTTCTTCGCCGACGGTCGTGCGCACGCCGAGGATCACGAGCAGCGAGAGGAACAGGCCGAGCGTGGCGGTCGTCTGGATCCATGCGGTGTAGAAGCCGCGGCGTCCGGGCGGTGCGTGTTCGGCGACGTAGGTCGCCGCGCCGCCGTATTCGCCGCCGAGCGCGAGGCCCTGCAGCAGACGCATGAGGATGAAGATCACCGGTGCCGCAATGCCGATCGACGCATAGCCGGGCAGGAAGCCGACCACGAAGGTCGACAGACCCATGATGACGATGGTGACGAGGAACGTGTGCTTGCGGCCGACGAGGTCGCCCAGACGGCCGAACACGATCGCGCCGAACGGCCGCACCGCGAAGCCTGCCGCGAAGCCGAGTAGCGTGAAGATGAAGCCCGCCGTGGGATTCACGCCGGAGAAAAAGCTCTTGCTGATGAAGGCCGCGAGCGAGCCGGCCAGATAGAAGTCGTACCACTCGAACACGGTGCCGAGGGACGACGCGAAGATCACGCGTTTTTCGTCCTTGGTCATCGGCGCGTGCGAGACTTGTCCGCCAACGGTTGCCATAGATGTCTCCAGTTTTGATATGCGTGTGGGGGCCGCTCCGGCAAACCGGTTGCGGCAGTCCTGCGATGCATTATTCGAACGGAAACTTACGGGGTTCTGACGAGTAGGCGGGCTGTCGCAGCGTGGCGATGTGCGGGTGTCGGTGCATTAACGTCTCGTAAAATTGATTAATTTACGCGCAACGTCGGTTTAAGTTTGTTAATTCGGTTTAGCTTGAGTTGGCTGGCGACGTGCCGATAAGGGAAAGTCCCATCCCGCCTGACGCCCAGGATTTCACCTGATGCCGTCAGTTTCAGCGACGTAATCGCCGTGAAGTTGCCGCTAAAACCCGTCGCTCAACCCGCGCCGCGCATCGCGAGCGTCACGCGCACCAGCGTCCCCGCGAGGCGAGGCGCGTCCTGATAGACGTTGTCGTCGATGGCGAGCGCGCCGCCGTGCATCGTCACGATCTCGCGCACGATCGCGAGGCCGAGGCCGCTACCGTCGCCGTCGCGCCCGAGGATGCGGTAGAAGCGTTCGAGCACGCGCTCGCGCTCGGCCGCCGGAATGCCGATGCCCGTGTCCTCCACCTCCAGATGCACGGCGCGCGCCGTGGGCTCGGGCCGCACGCGCACGGTGATGCGCCCGCCCGCGGGCGTGTAGCGGATCGCGTTGTCGATCAGGTTCGAGAGCATTTCGCGCAGCATCACCGGATTGCCGTCGACGAGCACGGGCGTGTTATCCGGCACGAGATTCGGCGCGACGTCGGTTTCGCCGTCGTCCGCGCCGGGATTGTCGGGGCCTTCGTAGCCCAGATCCATGCGCTTGGCGAGCGCCGGCTGCACCCAGTCGCGCACCGCGAGCCGCGCCACCTCGGCGATATCGACGGGCTGGAAGATCTGCCCCGTCATGCGGTTTTCGGCGCGCGCGAGCGCGAGCAATTGCGTGACGAGCCGCGCGGCGTGCTCCGAACTCGTCGCGATCTGTTCGAGCGAGCGGTGCACCTCGGCGGGCGCGTCGTGGCGCAGCGCGAGTTCGGCTTGCGTGCGCAGGCCCGCGAGCGGCGTTTTCATCTGATGCGCGGCGTCGGCGATAAAGCGCTTTTGCAGCTGCATGTTCTGTTCGAGGCGCGTGAGCAGGTCGTTGAACGAGGTCACGAGCGGCTCGATCTCGGGCGGCGCGCGGCGCGCTTCGAGCGGCGAGAGATCGTCGGGGCGGCGCATGCGCATGTTCGACTGCAGCGCGTGCAGCGGCGCGAGGCCGCGCGAGAGCCCGAACCAGACCAGCAGGATCGCGAGCGGCAGGATCACGAACTGCGGCAGGATCACGCCCTTGATGATGTCGTTGGCGAGCGCGCGGCGCTTGTCGAGCGTTTCGGCCACCTGCACGAGCACGGGCTGCGCGCCGCCCAGATGCGCGGGCTCGACCGTCGTATAGGCCACGCGGATGTCGATGCCGTGCAGCGTGTCGTCGCGGAATTCGACCACGCCGGGCGGCGGGCGGTCGTCGTCGTGCGGCAGCGGCATGTCGCGGTCGCCGCCCACCAGTTCGCCGCGCGTGCCGAGTACCTGGTAATAGACGCTGTCGACGTTATCGGCGCGCAGGAAGTCGCGCGTGGAGTCGGGCAGCGAGAGTTCGGCCACGCCGTTGACCGGATGGATCTGGCGCGCGAGCACGTAGGCGTCGGTTTCGAGCGCGCGGTCGAACGGCCCGTTGGCGATCGACTTCGCGACCAGATAGGTCACCGCGATGCTCATCGGCCAGAGCAGCAGCAGCGGCGCGAGCATCCAGTCGAGTATCTCGCCGAACAGCGAGCGCGGGCGCTTGTCGGCGGCTTCGGCCTCGTCGGGCGGGGCGAACGGATTGGCGTAGCGGGCGTCGCGCGCGTCGTCGTCGTCGAGTGTGTCGTCGTTGGCGGCGGCCGCGGCGCGTGGCGGGACGCCCGGCGGCGTGCCGTCGGCGGACGCGGAGCGCGCGGGCCCGGCCATGATCGTGCCCGCTTACTTGTAGTAGTGGCTGGCGGGCATCGCGGGCGCGGCGCTGCCTGTGCCCGTTGCGCCGCTCTGGCCCGTCGTGCTGGCGGTCCCGGCGTCCTTCGCGCCGTTCGCTTCCTTTTCGAGGCAGTAGCCGAGGCCGCGCACGGTCACGATGCGCACGCCGCCCGCTTCGAGTTTCTTGCGCAGGCGGTGCACATAGACCTCGATGGCGTTGTTGCTGACTTCCTCGCCCCATTCGCACAGGTGATCGACGAGCTGCTCCTTCGAGACGAGCCGCCCGATCCGCTGCAGCAGCACTTCGAGCACGCCGAGTTCGCGCGCCGACAGATCGAGCACCTGCTCGTTGATGTGCGCGACGCGCCCGACCTGGTCGAACGCGAGCGCGCCGTGGCGCACGACGGTCGGGCCGCCGCCCGCGCCGCGCCGCGTGAGCGCGCGCACGCGCGCTTCGAGCTCGTTGAGCGCGAAGGGCTTGGCCATGTAGTCGTCGGCGCCGAGGTCGAGTCCTTTCACGCGTTCGTCGACGCTGTCGGCGGCGGTGAGGATCAGCACGGGGAGGTTGGAGTTGCGCGCGCGCAAGCGGCGCAGCACTTCGAGGCCCGTCATTCTGGGCAGGCCGAGGTCGAGGATCAGCAGGTCGAACGACTGCATCGACAAGGCTGTATCGGCGTCCACGCCGGTGGGCACGTGATCGACGGCATAGCCCGATTGGCGGAGTGATCGGACCAGACCGTCCGCGAGTATGCTGTCGTCTTCGGCAATGAGAATTCGCATGATGCGCCTGCGTCGCCTTCGAGGCGGACTGTGACTCTGGCTTTGAGCCGATCGACGTCGAGTCAGGCCTCGTCGCGCCTGCGCCATACCGCACGTAGGGCGGGCGGCGCGCGGCGGTCTCCCGAAAAATTCGCGGTTCTGGCGGGCGCGTACGAAAAAGCGTGCGAAAAACGCGCTTGCCAAAACCACTGTTTTTTTATACAGTGTCTGCGTTCATGCGTGTGTGTGCAAAAGCACGCCCGCATCGTCACGAGACGCCGTTCATCATAGCAAAGGACGATTCATGGAAGATAGCAAGAAAGGCTCGGCTGGGCTGACTGCTGAAAAGGGCAAGGCGCTGGCTGCCGCGCTCGCGCAGATCGAAAAGCAGTTCGGCAAAGGGTCGATCATGCGACTCGGCGACGGCGATGCGGTCGAAAACATTCAGGTGGTGTCCACCGGCTCGCTCGGTCTCGACATCGCGCTCGGCGTCGGCGGCCTGCCGCGCGGCCGCGTGGTCGAAATCTACGGTCCTGAATCGTCGGGTAAGACCACGCTCACGCTGCAAGTGATCGCGGAGCTGCAAAAGCTCGGCGGCACGGCGGCGTTCATCGACGCGGAACACGCGCTCGACGTGCAGTACGCGTCCAAGCTCGGCGTGAACGTGCCGGAACTGCTCATCTCGCAGCCGGACACGGGCGAACAGGCGCTCGAAATCACCGACGCGCTGGTGCGCTCGGGCTCGATCGACATGATCGTGATCGACTCGGTCGCGGCACTGGTGCCGAAGGCTGAAATCGAAGGCGAAATGGGCGACTCGCTGCCGGGTCTGCAGGCACGTCTGATGTCGCAGGCGCTGCGCAAGCTCACCGGCACGATCAAGAAGACGAACTGCATGGTGATCTTCATTAACCAGATTCGTATGAAGATCGGCGTGATGTTCGGCAACCCGGAAACCACCACGGGTGGTAACGCGCTGAAGTTCTACTCGTCGGTGCGTCTGGACATTCGCCGTATCGGTTCGATCAAGAAGAACGACGAAGTCATCGGCAGCGAAACGCGCGTGAAGGTCGTCAAGAACAAGGTCTCGCCGCCGTTCCGCGAAGCCGTGTTCGACATCCTCTACGGCGAAGGCATCTCGCGTCAGGGCGAAATCATCGACCTGGGCGTGCAGGCCAAGATCGTCGACAAGGCAGGTGCGTGGTACAGCTATAACGGCGAACGCATTGGCCAGGGCAAGGACAACGCACGCGAATTCCTGCGCGAAAACGCAGATATCGCCCGCGAAATCGAAAACCGCATCCGCGAATCGCTCGGCGTGAACGTCATGCCGGACGGTGTTGCCGACACCGGCGAAGTCGAAATCGCAGACGAAGAATAAGTTCTGAATCGGGCCCGCGAAGGGTGGCACGAGGTGGCACGACTGTGATGCGCAAGCGTGGGTTCGTCTCAGTGCCGCCTGAGGCCGCGAAGGCTTCGTCCTCGACTTCGAGCGAGGCGGAGCTTCTGCATGAAGCCCGCAGCGGGGCGCGGGGCGTGAATCGGCGCTCTGCTTTTTCCGGCGGCGCATCCGCTGCTTCTGCCGCTGCATCTGACGCTGCTGCTTCTGATCAGTCCGGTGTTTCGCCCCGGCGTTCGGCCCGAGTTTCATCTGGTACTACCTCGCAAAGCCGCGACGCCCATTCGGGCGATCGCGGCTTTGTGCATTCCGAGCCTCAGCTTTTGTCCCAATCCTCCACGCCCGATCTCGACGACGAAGGCGGTGCCGTGTTCGAAGTGCCGTTCGAGGCGTTCTTCGACGCGTCAGCCGATCTCGCTAACGACGCCAGCGATACCGGCGACGCAAGTACCGGCAGCGACGCCGGCACCAACAGCGCCGCAGCATCATCGTCTTCGCCAACGCCGGCATCGACCGCCGCTAACCGCGAATCGCCACGCGCGCCTGCTCGCACGCGTCCATCCGAATCGCGCCGCGCGTCGCCTGCCGCCACGCAGTCTTTCGCCCGCCCGTCCAGCCGACGCGACGATTTCGACGAGTACGAATCGTTCGACGCGCACGACATGGCGCGCGCCGCCGAAAAAGCGATCGAAGACGGCGGCGACGGTTACGAACGCACGTCGACGATGCGCGCGGCGCGCAAGGCCAACGCGGCATCCGCGAACCGGCAACGCCCCGAGCGCTCGCTCAAGGGCCGCGCGCTCGGCTACCTCTCGCGTCGCGAGTACAGCCGCGCGGAACTCTCGCGCAAGCTCATGGCGTTCACCGACAACGCCGACGAACTAGAGGCTTTACTCGACACGCTTGAACGCGACGGCTGGCTCTCCGACGCGCGCTTCGCCGAAAGCGTCGTCTATCGCCGCGCCGCGCGCGTTGGAGCAGGGCGCATCGTCAGCGAACTCAAACGTCATGCGGTGGGCGAAGCGCTCATCGAGGAAGTGAGCACGCAGTTGCGCGAGACGGAACTTACGCGCGCCCTCGCCGTCTGGAAGAAGAAGTACGGCCAGTTGCCCGAGACGCCCGCCGAGCGCGCGCGTCAGGCGCGTTTTCTTGCCGCGCGTGGTTTTTCGATGTCGATCATCGGCAAGATTCTCAAAGGCATCGAAGACAGCTACGAAGACGGCTTCGACGGCGAGTAGTCGGAAAATCTGTAAATTTGATCCACTTGGCTCAAAAATAGCTTAATAACCGGAGCGCATAGGGCTGGCGAGATCGGTGCTGTCTCAAATACCCGGTATGCTAAACTCGGGAAGTTTTCCAATCCGGTCTTACCAACGCATGCCGCTTCCCCCGCCAGCGCCCCGTCAGTTGCGTCATCAGCGCGCGATCAGGGCGGTCGCCTATGAGCGCGAGGACGGCCTGTGGGACATCGACGCGTGCCTGACTGACCATAAGCCACGCGACGTGCCGCTCGCATCGGGTATCCGGCCCAACGGTTTGCCGATCCATGAACTCTGGCTCCGCATCACGATCGATCGCAAGCTCAACGTCGTCGACGCTCACGCGTCGTCCGACTGGGTGCCTTACGACGGTCAGTGCCAGAACGCCAATCCCGCCTATCGGGCCCTTATCGGGCTCAATCTCCTCCAGAACTTTCGCCGCGAAGCGGGCCGGCTCCTCGCCGGCACGGCTGGCTGCACGCACCTCACCGAAATGTTGGGCGTGTTGCCGACGGCCGCTATCCAGGCGTTTGTCGGAGCAGTGTGGGATTCGTCTAGCGGTTCTCCGGGCGAAGCGTCAGGACCGGAATTCGGCAAGACCGCCGACGGCGAAGCCGCCGGCGAGAAACCGCCTTTCCAGCTCGGCCGCTGCCACGCGCTGCGGTTCGACGGCGAGACGGTCAAGCAGTTTTATCCGCGCTGGTACGGACACGTGCCGCGTTCGAAAGAGCGTGGCGCGGATGTCGCCAGCGTGCGCGAAGACCTGGGCCCGGGCCGAGAGGGCAAGGCCGACGCCGTCGCGCATGAATAACAACAGCGGAAACGAAGTTCACTCCAACTCTCAGACTGAAGGGAATCACGCATGAAGATTCACGAGTACCAGGGTAAGGAAATCCTCCGGAAATTCGGTGTCGCGGTACCGCGCGGCACGCCGGTTTTCTCGGTGGATGACGCGGTCAAGGCCGCTGAAGAGCTGGGCGGTCCGGTGTGGGTCGTCAAGGCCCAGATTCACGCGGGCGGCCGCGGCAAGGGTGGCGGTGTGAAGGTTGCCAAGACGTTGGATCAAGTGCGCGAATACGCGAACCAGATCCTCGGCATGCAACTGGTCACGCACCAGACTGGTCCGGAAGGCCAGAAGGTGAACCGTCTGCTGATCGAAGAAGGCGCCGACATCAAGCAGGAACTGTATGTCAGCCTCGTCGTCGACCGCGTCTCGCAGAAGATCGTGCTGATGGGTTCGAGTGAAGGCGGCATGGACATCGAGGAAGTCGCTGAAAAGCATCCCGAGCTGATCCACAAGGTCATCGTCGATCCGAACACGGGCCTGCTCGACGCGCAAGCCGACGACCTCGCCGCGAAGATCGGCGTGCCGGCTGCTTCGATTCCGCAAGCTCGCGTGATCCTGCAAGGCCTGTACAAGGCATTCTGGGAAACCGACGCGTCGCTGGCCGAAATCAACCCGCTGAACGTGTCGAGCAACGGCACGGTCACCGCACTCGACGCGAAGTTCAACTTCGACTCGAACGCGCTGTTCCGTCACCCGGAAATCGTCGCGTACCGCGATCTGGACGAAGAAGATCCGGCTGAAATCGAAGCGTCGAAGTTCGACCTCGCGTACATCTCGCTCGACGGCAACATCGGCTGTCTGGTGAACGGCGCGGGCCTCGCCATGGCGACGATGGACACCATCAAGCTGTTCGGCGGCGAACCGGCGAACTTCCTCGACGTGGGCGGCGGCGCGACGACCGAGAAGGTCACGGAAGCGTTCAAGCTCATGCTGACGAATCCGGGCCTGAAGGCGATCCTCGTGAACATCTTCGGCGGCATCATGCGCTGCGACGTGATCGCGGAAGGCGTGATCGCGGCGTCGAAGGCCGTTGACCTGAAGGTGCCGCTCGTCGTGCGCATGAAGGGCACGAACGAGGACCTCGGCAAGAAGATGCTGGCCGATTCGGGCCTGCCGATCATCTCGGCGGACAGCATGGAAGAGGCTGCGCAGAAGGTCGTCGCGGCTGCCGAAGGCAAGTAATTTTCACCGGATACGAATGGCGTGCGTGACGGCGCGAATTCCGCATCCGTGCGGGAGACGCGACGCAGCGCGCCAAGCGAACAGAGGTCAATACATGTCGATTCTGATCAACAAAGACACCAAGGTCATCACGCAGGGCATCACCGGCAAGACCGGTCAGTTCCACACCCGCGCCTGCCGTGAATACGCCAACGGCCGCGAAGCATTCGTCGCGGGCGTGAACCCGAAGAAGGCCGGCGAAGACTTCGAAGGCATTCCTATCTACGCGAACGTGCGTGATGCGAAGGAAGCCACCGGCGCGACCGTGTCGGTCATCTACGTGCCGCCCGCAGGCGCAGCCGCAGCGATCTGGGAAGCCGTCGAGGCCGACCTCGATCTCGCGATCTGCATCACGGAAGGCATCCCCGTCCGCGACATGATCGAAGTCAAGGACCGTATGCGCCGCGAAGGCCGCAAGACGCTGCTCCTCGGCCCGAACTGCCCCGGCACGATCACGCCGGACGAGCTGAAGATCGGCATCATGCCGGGTCACATCCACCGCAAGGGCCGCATCGGCGTCGTGTCGCGTTCGGGCACGCTGACGTATGAAGCAGTTGCCCAGCTGACGGCACTCGGCCTCGGCCAGTCGTCGGCAGTCGGTATCGGCGGCGACCCGATCAACGGTCTGAAGCACATCGACGTCATGAAGATGTTCAACGACGATCCGGATACGGACGCCGTGATCATGATCGGCGAAATCGGCGGCCCGGACGAAGCCACGGCAGCCGAGTGGATCAAGGGCAACATGAAGAAGCCGGTCGTCGGCTTCATCGCGGGCGTCACGGCGCCTCCGGGCAAGCGCATGGGCCACGCCGGCGCGCTGATCTCGGGCGGTGCGGACACGGCCGAAGCGAAGCTGGAAATCATGGACGCGTGCGGCATCAAGGTCACGCGCAACCCGTCGGAAATGGGCCGTCTGCTGAAGTCGGTGCTGTAATTTGCAGATAGCGCGGCGCCGCGCGCATCACGTATGCGCGGGGCGTCGGCGTTTTTTGCTATGCTTGCGGAATCCTTTCACGAGGTTTCCGAACAAAAGCGAGGGAGCCAGTCATGGCAGCCTCGCTTTTTTATTTGGCGCGCGTTTTTTCCGCGCGCGCAGCCTAACTTCCCGCATTCATGCTTGAGTTCTTCGCGACGCTCCACTGGGGCGCTGTCATCCAGATCATCGTCATCGACATTCTGCTCGGTGGCGACAACGCCGTCGTGATCGCGCTGGCCTGCCGCGATCTGCCGGCGCAGCAGCGCCTGCGCGGCATCCTGTGGGGCACTGTGGGCGCGATCGCGCTGCGCGTCGTGCTGATCGCGTTCGCCGTCGTGCTGCTCAACGTGCCGCTGCTCAAGTTCACGGGCGGGCTGTTGCTGCTGTGGATCGGCGTGCGCCTGCTCGCGCCGTCGCATCTCGAACACGCCGACGTGAAGCCCTCGGACAAGCTGCTGGGCGCGATCAAGACCATCATCGTCGCCGATGCGGTGATGAGCCTCGACAACGTCGTGGCCATCGCGGGCGCGGCCGAGGCAGCCGATCCGCGTCATCGCATTGCGCTCGTGATCTTCGGGCTGATGGTCAGCATTCCGCTGATCGTCTGGGGCAGCCAGCTCGTGCTGAAACTGCTCGACCGCTATCCGGTGATCGTCACGCTGGGCGCGGCGCTGCTCGGCTGGATCGCGGGCGGCCTGATCATCAACGATCCCGCCGGCGACCGCTGGCCGCTGCTCGATACGCCGGTTGCCGAATACGGCATGTGCGTGGCGGGCGCGATGTTCGTGGTGCTGGCCGGCCATCTGCTCAGACGCCGCAACGCGCGGCGCGCGCAGGGCTCGCATTGAGCGCCTGAATGCCGGCACGCGCAGGATAGGGCGCGCTGAATCTGACGGCACACGCCGACAGCGCCGCGCCTAAGCCATCCGGCCGACTGCCGCGCGCGAGCGCTCGCCAATACGATCGAAACGCCTGCTCACCCTCCGGTGGCAGGCGTTTCCCGTTTCAGGAGCCCTGACGATGATCGTTTCCCTGCTTGCCTCGACGGCCTTCGCGCGCAACGCGCTGGCCGCACATCGATTCGCCCCGGTCGCGCGGTTCGCGCATGTTCTACGCTTTGTCCGCTTCGTGCGGGCGTGCGCCGCGCGCGGCTTCACCCTCATCGAGCTGATGATCGTGCTCGCGATCGTCGGCGTGATCGCGGCCTATGCCATCCCTGCCTATCAGGACTATCTCGCGCGCAGCCGCGTGGGCGAGGGCCTGGCGCTTGCCGCTTCGGCGCGCCTTGCGGTGGCGGAGAACGCCGCGAGCGGCAATGCCTTCGACGCGGGCTACAGCGCGCCGCCGGGCACGCGCAACGTGACGTCGGTGCTCGTGGACGACGCAACCGGGCAGATCACCGTGAGCTTCACCGCGCGCATCGCGCCCGAGGGCAGCAACACGCTCGTGCTCGTGCCATCGGTGCCGGACAACGCCGATGCGCCTACCGCGCGCGTCGCGCTCGCGCAGGGCGCGGTGCAGGGCGGCACGCTCACGTGGGAATGCTTCGCGGGCGGCAAGACGGCTTCGTCGCTCGGCGCGCCGGGTGCGGGTCCGGCACCGGCCGATGCGGCCACGCTGCCCGCCAAGCTCGCGCCGCCGGAGTGCCGCGCGTGAGGCGTGCGCCGGTGAGGCTATGGTGTGAGCCCTTCACGTGAGCAGCGCGCCTGAGCCCGATGCGCGAGCGAGGCGCATGAACAAAATGCACCAAGCCCGCGCAAAAACGGCAGCTGAGCGGCAACTGAGCGGAAGCTGGCGAGTGTGCGGGCGGCATTTGCTTCGCCGCCGCCCGCACAGGGACGGAAAAGTTTTGTATAGTGCGCCGTTGCTGACGCCCCCGATCCCCATGCCTTCTCCATTTGCGCGCTACCTTACGTTCGTCTTGCTGGCTCTTGCGTTGACGCTGCCTTATGCGGTCGTCAACCACACCTATCCGATCCCGACGTTCTACGCCGAATTCACCGCGCTGGCGCTCTACCTGCTGGTGGGCGCGGGCGTCTGGATGCTGGTGCGCTCCGCGCGGCCTGTCGTCGACTTTGCCGTGCCCGCGGTCGCGCTGGTGCCGTTCGGCTTCGGCTTGCTGCTCGTCGTGCAGACCGCGGTGCTGCACGTCGCGCAGCCGTCGATGAACTGGCTCGGCGCCGGTTATCTGCTGGCGGCCTTGATGGCCGTGCTCGCCGGTTACAGCATCGCCCGCGTCGGGCTCGTGCGCACCGCCGTGGTGTGGGGTTCGTGGGCGCTCGTGATCGGCGGCCTGTTCTCGGTGTTCTGCCAGGTCATCCAGTTGCTGCATCTGGAAACCAAGGTCACGCCGCTCGTCGTCGCCTATAACGTGCAGTTCCAGCGCCGGCCGTTCGGCAATATGGCGCAGGCGAACCACCTCGCAACCTACATCGCCTTCGCGATGGCGGCGGCGCTCTATCTCGTGCAGACGCGCCGTCTGAACGTGCTGCTCTGGGGCGTGCTGTCGGCGATCTATGCGGGCGGCCTCGCGCTCACCGTGTCGCGCGGACCGTGGCTGCAGATGGCGGTGATCGTCGTGGCGGGGCTCTGGATGGCGTTGTCGGCGCAGCGCGGCGTGCGTGCCGAGGACGGCGCGGCGAGCATGAAGGGCGGGGCGCGCGCGTGGATCGTGCCGGTCGTGCTGGCGGTGATCTTCTTCGGCATGAACGCGTTCGTGCGCTGGGCCAACGTGCACTATCAGCTTCAGCTCGACCAGTCGGCCGCCGACCGCATGAAGGACGCGAGCCAGATCGCGCCGCGCCTCGCGCTGTGGCACTACGGTCTTGCGATGTTCAAGGCGCATCCGCTGCTGGGCGTGGGCTGGGGCGATTTCCCGATCCACCAGTTCGAACTCGCGCGCACGCTCGGCGGCGTCGAGATCGCCAACAACTCGCACGATATCTTCATCGACCTGCTGGCCAAGACCGGCGTGGTCGGCTGCGGGATCGTCGTGATCGGGCTGCTCGCGTGGTTCGTGCGCTCGCTGCTCGCGCCGCATACGCCGGAGCGCATCTTCGGCTTCATGCTGACCGGCGCGCTCGTCATGCATGCGCTCGTCGAATATCCGCAGCAGTACATGTTCTTCCTGCTGCCCGCGATGTTCGTGTTCGGCCTGTTCGAAACGAAGCGGCTGCGCATCGTGCCGCCGACGGTCGTGATGGGCGTGTACGCAGTGGTGGTGTTCGGCGGTATCGCGTCGCTGTGGCCGGTGATGCGCGACTACAACCGCGCCGAAGTGCTTTACTACGGCTCGCATCCGGCGCAGCAATACGCCGATGAACCGTCGTTGCTGTTCAGCGCGTGGGGCGACTACGGCATGGCCACGCTGATGCCGATGAACGCCGCCAATCTGCCCGCCAAGCTCGCCGCGCATCAGCGCGCGATTGCGCTGCTGCCGGGCGAAACGGTGCTGCGCCGCTATGCGGTGCTGCAGGCGCTCGACGGCAATACGGAAGGCGCGTTCGACACGGTCGAGCGCCTGAAGATTTTCGCGCAGGAACTGCACGACTGGCCGACGCAGCTCGCGGCGCTCTACAGCCTCTGCGAGAACGAGCCCACGCTCGACGGCTTCAAGGCCGATCTGCTGAAGAAGTACGGCAAGCCGCCGGCGTCCGCCGAAGAGGATGACGACGATTCGGACGATTAATCGACTGGATCGACAGCGGGAGTGAAAAACGGCGAACCGAGGTTCGCCGTTTTTTTCGTGCGGATTTTTGCGCTATGGCTTTGCGCTTCGGCTTTGGCCCGCGCCAAACAGGTTCCGCGTGAATCGGCGGATCAGCGGATCAGCGGATCAGCGCGTCAGCGGTTCCGCGACCCAATCCCCCGACTTCCCGCCGTGCTTTTCCATCACGCGCACATCGGTGATCGTCATGCCGCGATCGACGGCCTTGCACATGTCGTAGACCGTCAGCAGGCCGACCTGCACAGCGGTCAGCGCTTCCATCTCCACGCCGGTGCGGCCGAAGGTTTCGACCTGCGCCGTGCAGTGCACGCCGGGCAGCGTCTCGTCGAGCGCGAAATCCACCTTGACGCGTGTGATCGCGAGCGGATGGCACAGCGGAATCAGATCGGCGGTGCGCTTTGCGCCCTGGATCGCGGCGATGCGCGCAACGCCGATTACGTCGCCCTTTTTGGCGTTGCCGTCGCGCACGAGTGCGAACGTCGCGGGCAGCATGCGAATCGTGCCGCTGGCCACGGCGATGCGTTGGGTTTCGGCCTTGCCGCCGACGTCGACCATGTGTGCGTCGCCTGCGGCGTCGAAATGCGTGAGTTCGGGCATGGTGGGCTCCTGGCTGAATGGCGCCGACGACGTGCGCCGACGCGGCTTGCCGATAATGTGCGCTAAAACGCAAACTCAGTCGCGCACGCAGACGTGCGCGCGAGAAGGGCGCTTATCTTAGCAGCGCGGGCGCAGCATGATGCGCCACCATGAAAGCGGCTTCGAGGGCGGGATCGCGCGCCGTGCCGGGCGACTGCCGGGCTACAATCGGCGCGTGGCTGGCTGCCGCGCCAGCGTCCGCTTTGCGATTTGCCCGACTTGCTCTGCGTTCCCGACATCGATGCCCCTGAAACGGCTCCTTGCTGTCTGGTTGTGCGTCTCGCTTGCGGTCCCGCCGCAGGTGTCGGCGTCGGGTGCGCAAGCGTCGGCAACGAACACGGCAAACACGACAAGCGTGGCAAACACGATAAACGCGGCGCCTCCCGCCGCCGTGCTCGATCTGCGCGCAGCCGATCTCGCGCGTTCCACCGCGCCCGCCACGCCCGCCACGTCCACCACGCCCGCCGGTACTTCCCTTGCTGCCAACGCTTCGGGCGCATCCTCGCCATCGACATCGCACGCCTTAAGCAACGTCACGCTGGCGCCCAACGCGCCGGCGCTCGTCAACGGCCCGCTCGACGAGGTCGGCGACGTCGCCTTGCCGGCCTCCATCGCGCAAGGCGTCTTCGGCACCTACGGCGGCGCGCAGTCGCGTCTGGGCGAAGTCGAATCCGCGCATCCGCCGGGCGCGGGCGTCTACGGCGGTTCCGGTGCGCGCGCGAGCGCCTGGGTGCCGCAATTGCCCGACCTCGGCGACGGCTCGGGCGGCACACTCACGCCGCAAGCCGAGCGGCGCGTCGGCCTGCGCGTCATGCGCGACATCCGGCGCGACCCCGACTACATCGGCGACTGGCTCGTGCTCGACTATCTGAACGCGGTCGCGGAGCGGCTCGCCGCGTCGGCGTCGGCGCAGTTCATCGGCGCGTATCGGCCCGACTTCGAAATCTTCGCGATGCGCGACTATCAGATCAACGCGTTCTCGCTGCCGGGCGGTTTCATCGGCGTGAACTCGGGCTTGATCATCGCGACGCAGACCGAGTCCGAGCTGGCTTCCGTGCTCGGCCACGAGATGGGTCACGTGTTGCAGCGGCACATCGCGCGCATGCTCACGCAGAGCGAGCACAGCGGCTACGCGGCGCTCGCGGGCGTGCTGCTCGGCATTCTCGCGGGCGTGCTCGCGCATAGCGGCGACCTCGGCAGCGCGATCGCGCTCGGCGGCCAGGCCTACGCCGTCGACAGCCAGCTGCGTTTTTCGCGCGCGGCCGAGCACGAGGCGGACCGCGTCGGTTTTCAGCTGCTCGCGGGCGCGGGCTACGACCCGTGGGGCATGGTGGCGTTCTTCGAGCGGCTCGAACGCGGGTCGATGGGCGACGCGGGCGTGCCCGCCTACGCGCGCACTCATCCGCTGACCGGCGAGCGCATCGCCGATATGCAGGAGCGCGCGCGCCGCGCGGCCTATCGTCAGCCGCACCAGGCGCCCGAGTACGGTTTCGTGCGGGCGCGCGTGCGCGTGCTGCAGAACCGCTCGCGTCACGAGTATCTCGATGAAATCACGCGTCTGCGCGCCGAAATCGACGACCGCACGGCGCTCAACGTGGCCGCGAACTGGTACGGGATCGCGGTTGCGCAGACGCTGATGGAAAACTACGACGATGCGGCCCAGTCGCTCGCCACGGCGCGCGCGGCGTTCGCCCGCTTCGAGGCCGCCGACGATGGCGAGCGTGGCCGGGCGAGTGGTTTGGTGAGCGGCCCGGCGACTCGCGCGACGACTCGCTCGGGGAATGTCACCGCGACTGGCGGCAAGACGTCCGCCAAATCGCGCAGCACGCCGAGTCTCGACGTGCTCGCCGCCGAGATCGCGCGCCGCGCGGGCCGCGCCGACGACGCGATCCGCCTCGCGCAGGACGCCCATGCCGCATGGCCCGCGTCGCACGCGGCCACCGACGGCTTGCTCCAGGCGCTGCTCGCGGCGCGACGATTCAAGGAGGCGCAGACGCTCGCGCGCGACGCAACGCAAGGCGAGCCGCGTCAGCCCGCGTGGTGGCAGTACCTCGCGCAGGCGAGCGCGGGCTGTGGCGATGCGCTGACGCAGCGCCGCGCGCTGGCCGAGAAGTTCGCGCTCGACGGCGCGTGGCCATCGGCGATCCGGCAGCTGAAGGAGGCGCGCGATATGAAATCGGTGGGCTTCTACGATCTGTCGACGATCGACGCGCGCCTGCACGACTTCGAGGCGCGCTACAAGCAGGAGCGCGCGGAGGAGAAGGACAGCAAGATCTGAGCGCGCGGGCTTATTGCGCGGCGTTTGTGGCCTTCGCGGCTTTTTCCGCGTGCTCGGGACTGGGCACGAAGGCGAAGCGCGACGGCACGTCGGCGCGCGCGAGGGTTTGCAGCGGCAGCGGCGCATCGGTGCGCCAGTGGAAGGTGCCGCTCTGGCCGTCGTCGGCGAGCGTCGCGTGTTCGGCGAACAGGCCGAGATCGTGATCGTGCAGCAGCGCCACGCGCGGCACGTGGCCCAGGCCGCCCGCATCGGCGAACAGCACGCTGCCGCTTTCGTCGATGAACGCCGCCACCGGCTCGAACGCATGGCCGGTGTGATCGGTGAGCGCGAGTGCGCCGTCCACGCCATCCACGCTGGGCGCGCGGGGCACATTCGCGAGGCGCACGACCCACGGCGCGTATTCGAGCTCGACGTAGACGCATTGCGGGCCGTTCTGGAAGAACCACTGGCCCTGGTCGTCGCGCTCGTAATTGCGGTTGATGAAGGCGATCAGCGCTTCGTGGCGGATCGGCGTGCCGGGCGCGCCGGCGGCCTGATCGGCTTCGTCGCGCAGACGCCAGTGGCCGCGCGCATCGAGGCGCAGCCAGCCGGTGCAGCTGGGAACGTTGGGCCAGCGCGCGAGCGCCTGTTTGACGATGTCATCCATAAATGCGGGAGCCTGACTGCGAGATTGACGGCGAGGTTGGCAGAAACGGCGAGAGATAGCCGGTCACGCGCTGCGCGAGCCACTCGCTGCGGCCCGGAAACGGCCCCGTCATGAAGCCGACGTGGCCGCCGCGTTCGGGCTGTTCGAGTTCGACGGCGTCGCTGACCTCGTGGCGCGCGGGCAGCACGTGGCCGGGCAGGAACGGATCGTTGCGCGCGTTGAGCAGCAGCGTCGGCACGGTGATTTCGCCGAGCTTCGGGCGCACCGTCGCCTGGGTCCAGTAGTCGTGCGCGTCGCGAAAGCCGTGCAGCGGCGCGGTGACCACGTTGTCGAATTCGTACATGTTGCGGCAGGCGAGCACGGCGTCGGCGTCGAACAGGCCCGGAAACTGGTCGAGCTTCTGCAGCGATTTCACCTTGAGCGTCTTGAGGAAGCTGCGCGTGTAGATGAGGCCGAAGCCGCTCGCGAGCATCTTGCCGCCCGCGTGCACATCGAGCGGCGCGGAGATAGCGGCGGCCGCGCGAACGACGCGCCGCGCGTCCTCGCGCTGCTGGGCGAGCCAGTGCAGCAGCACGTTGCCGCCGAGCGAGACGCCCGCCGCCACGAGCGGTCCCGTGTGTCGCGCGGCGAGGCGGCGCAGGACCCAGTCGACTTCGGCGGCGTCGGCGAGATGGTAGAAGCGCGGCAGCAGGTTCATCGGCCCGCTGCAGCTGCGAAAGTGCGGGATCACGGCGTGCCAGCCGCGCGCGTGGGCTTCGGCCGCGAGCGCGCGCGCGTAATGCGAGCCGGAGCCGCCTTCGAGGCCGTGGAACAACACGAAAAGCGGGGCGTTGGCGCGGGCGTCGGCGGGCGCGTCGAACCAGTCGAGTTCGATGAAGTCGCCGTCGGGCGTGTCCCAGCGCTCGCGCCGGTAAGCCGGCGTGGGCAGGCGCGAGAACAGCGCGGGGATGATGGTTTCGATATGCGGGCCCGCGAGCCAGAACGGCGCACGGTAACTGGAGGGAAAGGAGCCGGGCGCACCGCGCGCGTCCGACATGCCGTCAAGGGCTGTGACGGCCGCCTTGCTGGCCGCGTCGTAGTTCGCCGCTTCATCGCCGGTCGTGCTCATGGCCTTCCCCTTCTTTCGACTGCTGCTTTCTTTCGTCGCTTCTTTGCCGCTTCTTTGCCGCTTTTGTCTGTTTATCTGGCTGCCCTGCCGGTCGTGACGCCGGTTGTCGTTCAAGCCGCGCGTTGCTTCGCGTGGGTGATCCGCTTCGCTTCAACCACGCCCAACTCAATCCACCGCGCCACCAGGCTGTCCCGGCCTGTTCCGGCCGGTTCGCGTCAGTGCAGCGCGCCCTGGCCGTGGCGCAGTTTCGCGGAGAACTGGCTGGCGGCGTCGTCGGGCATACGGCTCGCGTGAATGTGCGCGATGCGCCACTCGCCGCGTTCATGAACCATCACGTAGGTCGTGAAGACCATCGCCGGGATCGCATTCGGATCGACCGGCCGATGTGCTTCCACGATCGCGTAGACCACCGTGCCCAGGCTGTCGTAGACGCGGATGTCGAGCGGTTCGATCGACACCGGCGCGGCTTCGAGCTCCGTCGCGAGGCCCGCGCGGATGTCCGGCAGACCGTGCAGATGCGCGCCCTCGGCGGTGATGCAGCTGACGAATTCCTCGTCGATCCACAGGCCCATCAACGCGTCGATGTTGACCTCAGCGACGGCCTGATAGTAGGCGTTGAGAGTGTCCGCGGCGGCTTCGAAGATGTGGGCAAAACGTGGCATGGCTCGTTGATCTGATGCGCTTCACGCGCGGGTTGGCGTTGGCTTCGACGCGCCGCGCGCGCCGTTTCGTGTCGCAGCCGCGAGCATGCGGCCCTCGCGAGACAGGCCTGTGACGCGCTGCGCCTGCGCGATACCTGAATTGGGCGCGCCGGCAGGGCGCGGCGTCGGTGGCGTGCCGCACACACGCGCTCGCGTTGCGCAGGTGGCGAACGCGGCGCGCGGTACGGCGTTCAGCGCTGGGCGACCAGCATGCCGCGCAAATCGTCGAAGACCTGTTCGGGGCTCAGTTCGCGCAGGCAGTTCAGATGCCCGAGCGGACACTCGCGCGCAAAGCAGGGGCTGCAATCGAGATGCAGCCATTGTACCTTTGCAAGCTCGGACAAGGGCGGCGTGTGGCGCGGATCCGTCGAACCGTAGATCGCCACCAGCGGGCGGCGCAGCGCGGCGGCCACGTGCATCAGGCCCGAATCGTTGGTGACCACGGCGCTCGCGCGCGAGATCAGCGCGCAGGCCTCGCCGAGCGCCGTCTGGCCGCACAGATTGCGGACATTCGGCGCCTGGTCGGCGATCGCCTGAGCGAGCGGCGAGTCCTTGGGCGACCCGAGCGCGATGATCTGCGTGTACGGGAACGACTGGCCGACCATGCGCGCGAGCGCCGCGAAATGCTCGGGCGGCCAGCGCTTGGCGGGGCCGAATTCCGCGCCGGGGCAGAACACCAGCAGCGGCACGCGCGTATCCAGATTGAAGCGCGCGGAGACCCGCGAGGCTTCGTTCGGATCCGATTCCAGACGCGGCAGCGGCAGGTCATCGGGCGGATTCGCGCCGGGCGCGTAGGCGAGCGCCGCGTAGTGCTTGACCATCGGCGGACGCGTGTCCTTGGGCGGATTCGCGTGGCGCACGTTCAGCAGGCCGTAGCGGCTCTCGCCCGTGTAGCCGATGCGCAGCGGAATGCTGGCGAGCCACGGGATCAGCGCGGATTTGAGCGAATTCGGCAGCACATAGACGGCGTCGTAGCGCTCGGCGCGCAGATCGCCCGCGAGCTGCCAGCGGCGCAGCAGTTGCAGCTTGCCGTGGGCGAGGTCGGTGGCGTAGACGTCGCGGATCTCGGGCATGCGCTCGAGAACGGGCGCAACCCAGGTAGGCGCAAGCGCATCGATCTGAATGCGCGGATGCAGTTTTACGAGCCGCGAAAAAAGCGGCTGCGCCATCAGTGCGTCACCGATCCAGTTCGGTGCGATTACCAGCGCGCGGCGCATCGGGAGTCAGGGTCCAGGAATTACAAAGGCTGCGAGCGCGGGCCGTGCGGATCGAAATCGGCAGACAGGCCAGGCGCGCGTAGCGCGGTTAAAAAAACGACGCGTCGAGCGCGTCGATGAGTGTGAACGCCGGCACGCCCGGGCACGCCGCAAGGGCGCACGGGGCGGTCAGGCTTCATTGTGCGATAAGACGGGGGCTGGCGGCGAGCGGTGCCGGATCGCCGGGCCAATCGCGATGAAACCGCGCGGAGGTCGCCGAGGGATGCCGCGGCAAAACCGCGAGGAATCCCAAACGTCGGCCGCGTGCGTCAAGGCGAACGCGGCCCGAGCCGCGTCAGCGCCGCCAGAATGCGCCGGCCTCAGTGGCCGTGCACGACCTCGCCGTCCTTCAGCTTGTAGCGCGTGCTGCAATACGGGCACTTCGCTTCGCCATGCGTGACGTCGATAAAGACGCGCGGATGATTGCTCCAGCGCGGCATCGACGGATTCGGGCAATAGGCCGGCAGGTCCTTGGCTTTCAGCTCGACCAGCGGCATTTCCTTGAGTTCGCTCATGAGGATGATTCTCTGTGTAGCAGTGGGGGCGCGGGTTCGTGGGGATCTGGCGCGAAACCGTCAGACCTGCGCGAGCCCGTGCGCGTAATTCTCGTTCTTGCCGGAAACCCCGTCGAAGCACGCCGGCTGTAACCCGATCTCAGCGTCTTGATCGTCGTTGTGCCCATGCCGCGCGCCAGCGTGATGACCGTGTCGCGCACCGTGCTCCGCGCGCACGAGGCAGGCGGGAGGCAAAGAGATTTATTTTAACGTCATTTGACGCCCTCCAGCGCGGCCGCGGGCGCTTGCGACGGGCTTTCGGCGCGATGTCGCCCCGGTTTCAGCCGGGATTGGCGAAAGATCCGAACAATATTGCGCGAAGAAATTCATTCGACAGCGAATGTTGCGTCGCAGCATCCGCCGATGCCTTGCGTGCTCTGCCAATGCGCGGACCCGTCCGCCATGACGGCGCGCTCAGCGTTCTCCCAAATACGCGAGATTCGCCGATGCACGTCCCGGATCATCCTGGCTATCGGCTAAAATACCGATCTCGCAATTCGATGCCGGCTCGCGCCGAGCGCCGAGCAAGCGACCCGCGGCGGCGCCTGGAGACGGCAGCCGCGCGGATCCCGCGCCGCGCCCGTCGCGCCTTAGCCGCCTGGCTGCCCGAAGCAACGTTTCGGCGGCCCGCGGACCTGCATCGTCTTGTCACCGCCTTCCCACCATCAAGATGACATGTCCATGAACAAGGTTCTGCGTCTTTCCGATCTGATCTCCGAAGGCAAGCTCAAGGGCAAGCGGGTGTTCATCCGCGCCGACCTGAACGTGCCGCAGGACGACCACGGCAACATCACCGAAGACACCCGCGTGCGCGCCTCCGTGCCGGCCATCAAGGCCGCGCTGGATGCGGGCGCCGCCGTCATGGTCACGTCCCACCTGGGCCGCCCGACCGAAGGCGAATTCAAGCCCGAAGACTCGCTCGCGCCGGTCGCGAAGCGTCTGGCCGAACTGCTCGGCCGCGACGTGCCGCTGGTCGCGAACTGGGTTGAAAACGGCGTGAACGTCGAGCCGGGCAACGTCGTGCTGCTCGAAAACTGCCGCGTCAACAAGGGCGAGAAGAAGAATTCGGACGAGCTGTCGCAAACGATGGCGAAGCTCTGCGATATCTACGTGAACGACGCGTTCGGCACCGCGCACCGCGCCGAAGCGACCACCTACGGCATCGCGAAGTACGCGGGCATCGCCTGCGCCGGCCCGCTGCTGGCCGCCGAACTCGACGCGCTCGGCAAGGCGCTCGGCGCGCCCAAGCGCCCGCTGGTGGCGATCGTCGCCGGTTCGAAGGTCTCGACCAAGCTCACCATCCTCAAGTCGCTGGCCGACAAGGTCGATCAGCTGATCGTCGGCGGCGGCATCGCCAACACGTTCATGCTGGCCGCGGGCCTGAAGATCGGCAAGTCGCTGGCCGAAGTCGATCTCCTCGACGACGCCAAGGCGATCATCGACGCCGCGCGCGCCCGTGGCGCCTCGGTGCCGATCCCGACCGACGTCGTGACGGCCAAGGAATTCTCGCCGACGGCCAAGGCCGAAACGAAGAACGTGGCGGATGTCGCCGACGACGACATGATCCTCGACATCGGCCCGGTCACGGCCAACGCGCTCGCCGCGCAGCTCGCCCAGGCCGGCACGATCGTCTGGAACGGCCCGGTCGGCGTGTTCGAGTTCGACCAGTTCGGCAACGGCACGAAGACGCTCGCGGATGCTATCGCCAGCTCGGGCGCGTTCTCGATCGCCGGCGGCGGCGACACGCTCGCGGCCATCGCGAAGTACAACATCGCCGACAAGGTCAGCTACATCTCGACCGGCGGCGGCGCCTTCCTCGAATTCCTGGAAGGCAAGAAGCTGCCGGCGGTGGAAGTGCTCGAAACCCGGGCGGCCGGCTAAATGGCGCCGCGCGCCCCGGCCGGGAAGGCCACCAACAAGCTTCCTCGTGCCAACGCGCAGAAGCCGCGCGTGGCAACCGGGGCCGCCGCCAGGCAGAAACCGACGAAAGCGGGGGGCACGCCCCTCGCAGGCACGGTGCGGGCGGGCGCGACGCCCGCAGCCGATGCCGCTCTTGAACCGACGTCAGCGCCGACCGCTGAATCGCGCGCGACGCCGGTGAGCGAACCGAATTCCCCCGCCGGACGCATAGCCACGTCCGCCGGGCAAACCAACATGAATCGCGCCGCCACCGTCATCCAGACGGCAGCGGCGTCCTCCAAGAAAGCGACGCCGGCCATGACCGGTGCGCGTTCCGGCGCGTCCGCCTCTGCGGCGCAGCCGGCCAGCCCTTCTCGCAGCAACGGTTTTCCCAGCGATCCTTTCCAGACGAGGAGACTCATGCATCGCGCCACCAAGATTGTCGCCACCATCGGTCCGGCTTCCAGCACGCCGGACATCCTGCTGAAAATGATCCGCGCAGGATTGGACGTGGTGCGCCTCAACTTCTCGCACGGCACCGCCGACGACCACCGTCAGCGTGCCGAAACCGTGCGGGAGTGCGCCCGTCAGGCCGGCCGTGAAGTCGCGATCATGGCCGATCTGCAAGGCCCGAAGATTCGCGTCGGCAAGTTCGAGAACGGCAAGACGACGCTCGAGCCGGGTCAGCCCTTCATCCTCGACGCCGAATGCGAACTCGGCAACGACGAGCGTGTCGGTCTCGACTATAAAGACCTGCCGCGCGACCTGAAGCCGGGCGACGTGCTGCTGCTCAACGACGGCCTGATCGTGCTCGATGTCGCGCGCGTGATCGGCAGCGAGATCCACACGATCGTGAAGATCGGCGGCGACCTGTCGAACAACAAGGGCATCAACCGCCAGGGCGGCGGCCTCACGGCGCCCGCGCTGACGGCGAAGGACATGGAAGATATCCGCACGGCGATGTCGCTGGCGGTGGATTTCGTCGCCGTGTCGTTCCCGAAGAACGCCACCGACATGGAAATGGCGCGCCAGCTCGCGAACATCGCGGGTGCGCCCTACGGCGTGAAGCCGAAGATGATCGCGAAGATCGAGCGCGCCGAAGCCATTCCGGCGCTGCAGGAGATTCTCGATTCGTCGGACGGCATCATGGTCGCGCGCGGCGATCTGGCCGTGGAAGTCGGCAACGCCGCGGTGCCGGCGCTGCAAAAGCGCATGATCCGCATGGCGCGCGAGTCGAACAAGCTCGTGATCACCGCCACGCAGATGATGGAGTCGATGATCCACGCGCCGGTGCCCACGCGCGCCGAAGTCTCGGACGTCGCCAACGCCGTGCTCGACGGCACCGATGCGGTGATGCTCTCGGCCGAATCGGCGGCGGGCAAGTATCCGGTGCAGACGATCGAAACGATGGCCGCGATCTGTCTGGAAGCCGAGAAGTCGGAGCACAGCGAGCTGGACAAGGATTTCCTCGACCGCACCTTCACGCGCATCGACCAGTCGATCGCCATGGGCGCGCTGTTCACGGCCTACCATCTGGGCGCGAAGGCCATCGTCGCGCTCACGGAATCGGGCTCGACCGCGCTGTGGATGTCGCGTCACTGGACCCATGTGCCGATCTTCGCGCTCACGCCGCGCGTGGGCAGCGAGCGCGCGATGTCGCTCTACCGTAACGTCACGCCGCTGCATCTGGACACCAGCAGCGACCGCGACACGGCGCTCCAGCAGGCGATCGAAGTGGTCGTCAGCAAGGGCTATGCGTCGCGCGGCGACATGGTCGTGCTGACGGTCGGCGAGCCGATGGGCCAGCCGGGCGGCACGAACACGCTGAAGATCGTCCGCGTCGGCGACGTGCTGTAAATCCGCCGCGATTTTTTTCGCTTTATTTTCGAGACTGCGCGCTTTTCGGCGGTTTTTTGCCGGTTTTTGCCGATCCGGCGTGCGTCTCGAAGCGCGAAAAATAAAAAAATCCGGCGTGCGCCGACTGGTATCACATTGGTATCAGATCGGCGTTAGATAGGTGCTGGATAGGCGCTAAATCGCAGCAAAATCCCCGCATTTTCCCCGAAATTGCAGTCTGCGCGCAGATGAGGCGGCGCGCGGGCTGTCAATTCTTTTTGCATCTTCTCGCCGATCTGACGTTCCGATACGCCAATTTCATGCCAGTTACGCGATCGGCGCGGGAATTGCAGTGGCTTCGCGATAAAATCACGGCATTGAGCCCGCGTCGCGACACGCGGGGCGGCGGCTGCCAGGCCGCCCACGACCGGCTGCGCAAGACGGCCGGCGGCACGAAGCAATTCGTTTCAAATCAAAGGAGTAGCACAATGCCTCTCGTTTCAATGCGTCAACTGCTCGACCACGCGGCCGAGAACGGCTACGGCTTGCCGGCGTTCAACGTGAACAACCTGGAGCAGGTTCAGGCGATCATGGAAGCGGCGAACCAGGTCGGCTCGCCGGTGATCATGCAAGCCTCGGCAGGCGCGCGCAAATACGCAGGTGAACCGTTCCTGCGTCACCTGATCGAAGCCGCGGTCGAGTCGTTTCCGCATATTCCGGTCGTGATGCACCAGGATCACGGCCAGTCGCCGGCGGTCTGCATGGCAGCGATCCGCAGCGGTTTCACCAGCGTGATGATGGACGGCTCGCTCGAAGCCGACGGCAAGACGGTTGCATCGTACGAATACAACGTCGATGTGTCGCGTAAAGTCGTGGAAATGGCGCACTCGATCGGCGTCACGGTGGAAGCGGAACTGGGCGTGCTCGGTTCGCTGGAAACCATGAAGGGCGACAAGGAAGACGGTCACGGCGCCGAAGGCACGATGACGCGCGAGCAGCTCCTGACCGATCCGGAGCAGGCCGCCGACTTCGTGAAGCTCACGCAGTGCGACGCGCTGGCGATCGCCATCGGCACCTCGCATGGCGCGTACAAGTTCTCCAAGAAGCCCACGGGCGACATCCTGTCGATCCAGCGCATCAAGGAAATCCACGCGCGCATTCCGAACACGCACCTCGTGATGCACGGTTCGTCGTCGGTGCCGCAGGAACTGCTGGCCGAGATCCGCGAATTCGGCGGCGACATGAAGGAAACGTACGGCGTGCCGGTGGAGGAGATCCAGGAAGGCATTCGTCACGGCGTGCGCAAGATCAACATCGACACCGACCTGCGTCTGGCGATTACGGGCGCGATCCGTCGCTATATGTACGAAAATCCGTCGAAGTTCGACCCGCGCGACTACCTGAAGCCGGCTCGCGAAGCCGCCAAGAAGGTTTGCGTGGACCGCTTCCTCGCGTTCGGCTGCGAAGGCCAGGCTGGCAAGATCAAGCCGGTCTCGCTGGATGCGATCGCCGCGAAGTACAAGTCGGGCGAACTCGCGCAGATCGTCCGCTAAGCGGTGGTCGCGCGGGGCGCGCCAGCCAGTCCGGCGCGCGCCCGCAGCGAGTTGCAACGTCGCCGTTTCCGCCAGTTTCGGGGGAACGGCGATGAGCTTTTTAGCGGTTTTTAGTTTACCCTCGCATTACTTTCCGGATTCCGGCCGTCCGCGCCGGTCCCGCTTCCGTTTCGATTGTTCTTTTAGCGAATCACGACGATGTCTACCCTCTACGAATCCACGCTCCGCTCGCTGCCGCTTCTGGGCCGCGGCAAGGTCCGCGACAACTACGCCGTGGGCGACGACAAGCTGCTGATCGTCACCACCGACCGTCTGTCGGCGTTCGACGTCATCATGGGCGAGCCGATTCCGCGCAAGGGCGAGGTGCTCAACCAGATGGCTGACTTCTGGTTCGAGAAGCTCAAGCACGTCGTGCCGAACCACCTCACGGGCGTCGCGCCCGAAACCGTGGTGGCCGCCGACGAAGTCGAGCAGGTCAAGGGCCGCGCCGTCGTGGTGAAGCGCCTCGAACCGATCCTCGTCGAAGCCGTGGTGCGCGGCTATCTGGCCGGCAGCGGCTGGAAGGACTATCAGGCAACGGGCGCCGTGTGCGGCGTCGAGCTGCCGCCGGGCCTGCAAAACGCGCAGAAGCTGCCCGAGCCGATCTTCACGCCCGCCGCGAAGGCCGAAATGGGCCATCACGACGAGAACATCACGTACGACGAGATGGAGCGCCGCATCGGCACCGAACTCTCGCGCACGATCAAAGAGATCTCCATCAAGCTGTACAAGGAAGCCGCCGACTACGCGGCGACGCGCGGCATCATCATCGCCGACACCAAGTTCGAATTCGGTCTGGACAACCACGGCCAGCTGTTCCTGATGGACGAGGCGCTCACCGCCGACTCGTCGCGCTTCTGGCCCGCCGACCAGTATCAGGTGGGCTCGAACCCGCCGTCGTTCGACAAGCAGTTCGTGCGCGACTGGCTCGAAACCCAGGACTGGGCGAAGGAGCCGCCGGCACCGAAGCTGCCGGAAGACGTCGTCGAAAAGACCTCGGCCAAGTATCAGGAAGCGCTCGAGCGCCTCACGGGCCAGAAGCTGGCCTGAGGCCTAAGGCTGATGTACGCGGATGGCGGTCGCTTGAGGCCGCCATCGCAGTGAATAGAAGGAAGAAGGAAGCACAATGAGCGAAGTTCAGACGGCTCACCAGCATGCGGCACCCCTCGTCGGCGTGTTGATGGGTTCCAGCTCCGACTGGGAAACGATGAAGCACGCGGTCGCGATCCTGCAGGAGTTCGGCGTGGCGTACGAAGCCAAGGTCGTCTCGGCGCACCGCATGCCCGACGAGATGTTCGAGTACGCGGAGAAAGCGCGCGAGCGCGGCCTGCGCGCGATCATCGCGGGCGCGGGCGGCGCGGCGCATCTGCCGGGCATGCTGGCGGCCAAGACCACGGTGCCGGTGCTCGGCGTGCCGGCGGTCAGCAAGTATCTGAAGGGCGTGGACTCGCTCCATTCGATCGTGCAGATGCCCAAGGGCGTGCCGGTCGCGACCTTCGCCATCGGCGAGGCGGGCGCGGCCAATGCGGCGCTGTTCGCCATCTCGATGCTGAGCGTGACCGACCCGGAATACGCGAACAAGCTCGCGGCGTTCCGCGTGCGCCAGAACGAAGCGGCGCATGCGATGGTGCTGCCGGCGCTCTGAGCGTCGTGCCTTAAGTGCTGAAATTGGCGCAGATCGATGTGATTTGACGTCATTTGAAGTCTTGTTGCTCCATCGGGCGCCGCCTGAAGTGACACCGTCGAAGGCCGGCATCGCGTCCGGCCTTCGACGTTAAACCCCCGGACTGGACCGCGCGACGTACCCCACGCGCCGCGGCCAGCCGCGACCGACCACGAAGATGACTCCTGACAATTCTCCGGTTTCACCGATCCTGCCCGGCGCCTGGCTGGGCATGGTGGGTGGCGGCCAGCTCGGCCGCATGTTCTGCTTTGCCGCTCAGGCGATGGGCTATCGCGTCGCCGTGCTCGACCCGGACTCGACCAGCCCCGCAGGCGCGGTCGCCGACCGCCATATTTGCGCCGCCTACGACGATGAAGCCGCGCTGACCGAACTCGCGCGCCTGTGCGCCGCGATCTCGACCGAGTTCGAGAACGTGCCCGCCGCGAGCCTCGACGCGCTCGCCAAATCGACCTTCGTGAGCCCGGCCGGACGCTGCGTGGCCGTCGCGCAGGACCGCATCGCCGAGAAGCGCTTTATCGCGGCGTCGGGCGTGCCGGTCGCGCCGCACGTGGTGATCGAGTCGTCGCAGGCGCTCGCCGGTATCGACGACGCGACGATCGCCGCCGTGCTGCCCGGCATCCTGAAAACGGCGCGCATGGGCTACGACGGCAAGGGCCAGATCCGTGTGACGAACGCCGATGAAGTGCGCGAGGCGCATGCGTCGCTCGGCGGCGTGCCGTGCGTGCTCGAAAAGCGTCTGCCGCTGAAGTTCGAAGTCAGCGCGCTAATCGCGCGTGGCGCGAACGGCGCGGCCGTGGTCTATCCGCTCGCGCAGAACACGCACCGCAACGGCGTGCTGTCGCACACGATCGTGCCCGCGCCCGACGCGAGCGAGGCGCTCGTCAAGCAGGCGCAGCAGGCAGCGCTGCAGATCGCGGCGAAGCTCGGCTACGTGGGCGTGCTGTGCGTGGAGTTCTTCATCCTCGAAGACGGTTCGCTGGTCGCCAACGAAATGGCGCCCCGTCCGCACAACTCCGGCCACTACACGACCGATGCCTGCGCGACGAGCCAGTTCGAGCAGCAGGTGCGCGCGATGACGGGCATGCCGCTCGGCGACACGCGCCAGCACTCGCCGGCCGTGATGCTCAATATTCTCGGCGATGTGTGGTTCCCGGCCGGCGCCGGCGAGGCGAAGGCGCAGAAGGGCGCCGCGCCCGTCACGCCGCCGTGGGACCAGGTCGCGGCGATGCCCGCTGCGCGCCTGCATCTGTACGGCAAGGAAGACGCGCGTCCGGGCCGCAAGATGGGCCACGTGAACTTCACCGCGCCGACGCTCGACGAAGCCCGCACGGCCGCACGCGATTGCGCGCGTCTGCTGCATATCGTCACGAGCTGAGGACGCTGCGCATCATGTCCGACCAGCCGCATTCCGCCGCTTCTTCCGCGGTTTCGTCCGCAGTTTCGACATTGACCGATGCCGATATCGAGCACGCCGCCGCGCTGCTCGATGCGGGCGAACTGGTCGCGTTTCCGACCGAGACCGTCTACGGCCTCGGTGGCGATGCGGCGAGTCCCGAAGCCGTCGCGCGCATCTATGCCGCGAAGGGGCGTCCCGCCAACCATCCGGTGATCGTGCATCTGCCGCCGGGCGGCGATCCGCAGTATTGGGCCGCCGAATGGCCGGAAGCCGCGCAGAAGCTCGTCGACGCGTTCTGGCCCGGCCCGCTCACGCTGATCGTCAAGCGCCACGCGCGCATTCCCGATGCGGTGAGCGGCGGGCAGGATTCGGTGGGGCTGCGCTGCCCGTCGCATCCGGTCGCGCAGAAGCTGCTGGCGGCGTTTTCGGCGCGGCGGGGCGGACATGGCGGCGTCGCGGCGCCGTCGGCGAACCGCTTCGGCCATGTGAGCCCGACCACGGCGCAGCACGTGCGCGACGAGTTCGGCGCGGCGGTGCATGTGCTCGACGGCGGCGCGTGCGACGTGGGCATCGAATCGACGATTCTCGATCTGTCGCGCGGCTTCCCGGCGCTGCTGCGTCCTGGCCACGTGAGCCCGCACGATATCGCGCGCGTGCTGGGCGAGGCGCCGCGTCTGCCCGATGGTTCGGACGCCACGGCGCCGCGCGCCTCGGGCACGCTCAAGGCGCACTACGCGCCGCGCACGCCGCTGGCGTTGCAGCCGTTCGAGGCGCTGGAGCCGCAACTCGCGGCCGCGCGCGACGCGGGCGAGACGGTCGCGCTGGTGGCGCGGGCTTCGCGCGCGGGTGCGTGGGCGCAGGCGGCCAACGTGCATTTCGTGGCCGCGCCGGAAGAACCGCAGGCGTATGCGCGCGAGTTGTATGGCTTGCTGCGCGCGCTCGATCGGGCGAATGTCACGCGCATTCTGATCGAGAAGCTGCCGGAAACGATCGAGTGGATCGCTGTGAATGATCGACTCGGGCGCGCGGCGGCGGCGTTTGAGGCGCAGGAGTAGGGTGGGCTTCGGCTGTCACGGATTTAGTCGCCATGGCTGTCGCCATGGTTGAGCTATCTCTATGTGAGGAAAGGGAAATCGCGGATAGAATGCAAATTTCCTAGCCGCCACCGCACGCGCCAGATCCGGGCTCCGCTCCATGCATCCGACCGCAAGTCGCTACGCTTACGACCAGCCTCACCAGATGCAGCCGCTAATGCCCGGCGAGCATCGTCTGGATGTATTGCGCCCGCGCGCGGCGCAAGTCGTCGCCGAGTCGGGGCAACTGGCCGCGCAAGGCATGCCGCGCTTGCGCACCTTGTTGCGCGAGGCGCTGCGGCCGATGAATTCCTACTACACCAACAAGATCGAAGGGCAGCATACCGAGCCGCTGCTGATCGAACAGGCGTTGCAGCGCGACTTTTCCAGCCAGCCGGACGAGGCGCGCCGACAACGTATCGCGCTTGCCCATATCGAAACCGAACGCTGGAGCGAGGCGGCATGGCCGCAGTTCGATTCCGCGAGCCACTTCGCTCCCGTCACCGTTCGCGACATCCATCGCCATTTGCACGCCCAGCTTCGTCCCGACGATTTGCAGCAAAAGGACGACGAAGACCGCATGATTGCTGTCGATCCGGGAGAGTGGCGGACGCGCGGCGTTCAGGTCGGACGTCATATCCCGCCCGATCCCGCTGCGATTCCTGCCTTTATGGACGCATGGCAGGCCGGTTACCAGTACGCGCGCGCCGGCGAAACGGCGCTGATTGCCTTGGGAGCCGCGCATCACCGTTTGACGTGGATCCACCCTTTCCTCGATGGCAACGGCCGGGTTGCGCGGCTACATACGCATATCGGGCTTGCCGGACTTGGCTTGACGCATGGCTTGTGGTCGCCGATGCGCGGTTTTGCGCGCTCGCAGCCGCAGTACTACGCGGCGCTTGTCGGAGCCGATCAGCCGCGCAAGGGCGATCTGGATGGGCGAGGCAATCTGAGCGAAGCCGGGCTCGTCCAGTTCATCGACTATTTTCTCGATATCTGTCTCGATCAGATTGGCTTCATGCGCGGCATGCTCGACCTGGGTGCGTTCGAGATGCGGCTCGCACAGATGCTGGCAGCGCTCGCCCAGAGCGCCGACACGCGTTTCCTCCGCACGGAAGCGGCGATGCCGCTCGCCATGCTCGGTACGGTCGATTCCATCGATCGCGCGCGTTTCAAAGCCATGACCGGCCTCGCGCCCCGCACCGCTGACCGCTTGCTGGCGGAGCTGCTCAAGATCGGGATCCTCGATTCGCCCAGCCCACGCGGCCCGCTCGAACTGGCACTACCGCTCTCGCTTTTCCGCTGGTTGTTTCCGCGTTTGTGGCCCGAAGCGGAGGCCACCGGGACTTGAGCCTGCATCGCTGCCTATGCCTGCCCAAACAAAAAGCCCGGCTTTCCAAGCCGGGCTTTTTTTCGCCCTCAAACAATGCAGGGCGTCGAACTTACTTCCCAAGCCCCTTGCTCGCAATCGTCTGCTCGACGTATTGCGCGAACAGCGCATGCGTATGCGTGCTCGGGTGGACCGTGTCGGCGAACACATAGGTCTGGTCCGCGTTCGCCACCGTGTAGCTCTGCGGCGAGCAGAACAGCGACGACTGGAATTGCTCGCCGTACTCCGCGGCCGTCATGCCGTTTTGCAGCACTTGCGGATACTTCTGCGCGTAGGCCGTGGCGTTCTGCGCCATCAGCGTCAGGTTACAGGCCGTGCCGGTGTTGGTGACCGTGAAGCCATTCGCCTGGGCGTTCGGCAGCACGACGGTGTCGAGCCACGTGAACGCATCGGCGAGGATCACCGCGTTCGAGCTGAGCGCCGAGGCGAGCGCCGTCTCGACGATGCCGTTGTACGCCGCCGTGATGCCGGTCAGCAGCGCGGCCGCGCCGGCGGACTTCGCGTTCGCGGCCACGCCGAGCGGCGTCTGGCCGATATCGGGCACGGTCATGAAGACGACGTGCTTGCCGCCCGCCTGCAGGATGGTCTGAATCTGCGTGACCATCGCGACGGCCGCCTGGTAGACCTGCGCGTTGTTCTTCTGCAGGTAGGCGGCGATGTACTGCACCTGGCCCGCCTGCGTGTTCGGCAGCTTGCCGGCTGCAACGTAGGTCGGGTAGTCGGTTTGCAGCGCCGTGGCCAGCGCCGTCAGATTCGCCGTCGTCGCGTACTGGAAGATGTCGTTCGCGCCGCCGTTGATCAGCACGAGCTGGCCGTCGTTGAAGCTCTTGTAGGTGCTCAGGTAGTTGCTCACCTGCGTCTCGACCGGCACGGTCGTCGCTGCCGCGTTGTTCGCCGCCCAGCCTTCGCCTTCGGGGAAGGCCGCGCTCACGTCCGAGCCGCCCTGCGCGTAGCCCAGGCCGCCCGTGGCCGTGAGCGGCAGGCCGAAGCCGCCTTCGTAGGCCGGCGTGATGGTGCCGCCGTAGTATTCCGCGATCTTCTGCACCCAGATCTCGCCCGGGTTCGTCGTGAACTTGCCGCCGCCGAAGCCCGGCAGGATTTGCGGCGAGTAGGTGCCGACGTCGGAGAGGCTGTCGCCGAACGACACGACCTGCAGTTTCACGCCGCCCGCCGGCGTCGTGCTCGCGCTGCTGCTGTTGTCGTCGCCACCGCCGCCGCCGCACGCGGCGAGCAGGGCGAAAGCGGCGCTCGCGAGAGCGATCTGGGTGGCGCGCAGCAGCGTACGGTGTCTCGTTCCTTGGTGCTTCATATTCACTTCATCTCCGTGTTTTGTGGCTTGATGGCCACTGCTTCAATGCAAACTGCCGGTCGAATCTGGCTTCTGTGCTTCGTTCCCCGTTCCCTGTCCGGCAGCCTGCGCAATCTCCTAAGGCTCGCGCGGCTCGCGCTCACGCCCGCTGGTGTGGTCCATCGCGGCGCTTTGCGCGGCGAGCGCGAGATCGTGGCGCGCGCACCAGTCGGGCGGCGCGAACAGCGCAGCAAGCCGCGTGCGCCAGTCCGGCATGCGCGCGCAGTCGCGCGCCATTGCGATCCATTCGTGAAAGCTCGCCTTCAGCGGGTTATCGGTGTCGAGCGGCTTGACGATGCCGTAGACGGGCGGCTCGTGCGCATCTTCCTCGACGTAGCTGCCGAACAGCCGGTCCCAGATCGCCAGCACGCCGGCGTAATTGCGGTCGATATAGCGCTCGTTGCGCGCGTGATGGACGCGATGCATCGACGGCGTGTTGAACACGTATTCGAGCCAGCCGAGTTTCCCGATGGCCTGCGTATGCACGAAAAACTGGAACGCGAGATTGACGAGCACGATGCTGACGATCTGCATCGGCGTGAAGCCGATCACGGCGAGCGGAATCCAGAAAATCCACATGCCCGCGACGGGATACATCAGGCTCTGGCGGAAGGCGGTGGAAAGATTGAGGCGCCCCGACGAATGATGGACGACGTGCGCGGCCCACAGCCAGCGCACGCGATGGCTCGCGCGGTGAAACACGTAGTAGAGCAGGTCCTGCGCGATGAACAGCACGAGCCACGCGAGCCAGCCGGGATGCCAGTCTGTCAGTCGCCAGTGGCGCCAGACCCAAGCGTAGACGGGAATCGCGACGAGCCACGCGAGCTTGTCGGCACCCTGGTGCATGAGCGCGAGCGCGGCGTTGCAGAGCGTGTCGGGCCAACTGTAGAGGGCCGCGCCGGGGCGCGAGCGGGCGAGATGCCAGGCTTCCCAGCCGATGCAGGCGAGAAACACGGGCGCGAGCGCGAGCAGCAGCCATTGTGCGTCGAACTGCACGAACGTCGTCCTCCAGGTCCCGTGTGCGGCGCTGGCGCCGCGTTGTTGTGTGTCTCGTCTCCAGAGAGCCGTCGCGGTCCCTTCCCGGTGCAAGAGGGCGTACGCGCGGCCGCCGGTGCGCGACGCATCAACTGACGCGCTACCGGACTTTGCCCGTCAGGGTACACGCGTGCGACGCGCGACGCTCGGGGCTTTGCTAGAGGAAATCTTCGAGGCAGGCCGCCGCGCGGGGCGTGGGCGGCGCGTGTCGCAACGTGAGATACGAGGATGCCGCATGCCGCCGTGACGTGCGCCGAGGGCGGCTTTTGCGAGCAGGAAAACGGGGCGCAACGTCGCGAACCGTGGCGCGAGCCGCGCTGCGGCCCGCTTGCGCGCGCGTTATGCGAGCGGTTTGCGAGTGTTGCGCGAGCGCTCGGGAAAGCGCTCAGAGAAGTGCTCAGGACAGCGGACGGAACGCCGTGGCGGCGCGCCGTCCGCGCGCGCCCGATGCGCGCTCAGCTCACGCTTATTGCGCGGCGTGGTGCTTCTTCGCGGCCTTGCCGGACGCTTTGGCCGACGTCTTCGCGGACGCTTTCGCCGAAGCCTTCGCGGGCGCCTTTTCCGAGACCTTATCGGACGTCTTGCGGCCCACCGTTTCGCTGACGCGCTCGACCTTCACGCCTCTCACGGCGTGGCCCGCGCGCGACGCCTTCGACGCCTTGCGCGGATGCGGATCGACATACACCGGATGCTCCTCGGGCATGCCCTTGTAGACCCATTCGAGCAGCGCATCGTGAGCGGCGCGCGCGCCTTCCGCACGCGGATCGTTGATCAGGCTCACGACGATCCAGCTCGAACCGTTCTCGGCGGCCACGTAGCCCGCGATCGCGCGCACGTCGCGCAGCGTGCCGGTCTTGATGTGCGCGTTGCCGCCCACGCCCGCGTTGGTGAGGCGGTTGCGCATCGTGCCGTCGACGCCCGCCACCGGCAGCGAGTCGATGAAGACCTGCGCGACCGGGCTCGCGTTCGCCGTCTGCAACAGGTTCGCGAGCGAGAGCGCGCTGATGTGCTCCTCGCGCGACAGGCCGCAGCCGTTGTCGAGCACGAGTTCCGGCATCGAGAGGCCGTTGCGGTGCAGGAAGTTCGTCACCGCCGATGCGGCCTTCGCCGTGGTTGAAGGCGGCTTGCCCTCGACGGCGCCGAGCGTGAGGAACAGATTGCGCGCCATCACGTTGTTGCTGAATTTGTTGATGTCGTGCACGACGTCGCCGAGCGGCGGGCTCTGGTGCACGGCCAGCAGGCGCGCGCGCGGCGGGACCACGCCTTCGTGCGTCGTGCCCGCGAAGCTGCCGCCCGCCTGTTGCCAGAGCGCGAGGAAGCCGTCCGCGAAGAAGGTCGAGTGATCGACGGGCGCGGCCATGTTGAGCGTGCGCGCGCCGCAGCGCATCGCGTAGCTGCCGTCGAAGCTCGCGGTGACCACGCCGTTCGCGCCGGGCGTGACCTGCGGGCTCGGCAAGATGCCGCGGCACGCGCCGGGGCGCTCGTGGATCTGGTTGTCGATCTGCCATTGCGCGACCGGCGGCACCACGTCGATCGACACGCCTTCGCGCGACGGCGAGAACGTGAAGGACACCGATTTGAACGCGTACATCAGCGGATCGGGGCCGACGTTGTAGGGCGCGCTTTCGTCGCCGTCGAACGAGGGCAGGTCGCGCGTGGACGGATCGAACTCGCTCTTGTCGAGCACGAGCGCGCCGTCGATGCGCGTGATGCCCGCCGCGCGGATCTTCTGCACGAGGTCGATCAGTTCTTCGGGCACGAGCTTCGGATCGCCGGTGCCCTTGATGTAGAGATTGCCGTGCAGCGTGCCGCTCGCGTCGACGTCGCCGTCGGTGTAGGCCGAGGTCTTCCAGCGGTAGTCGGCGCCCAGCATCGCGAGGCCGCTCCAGGTGGTGACGAGCTTCATGGTCGAGGCGGGCATCATCGGCTGGCCGGCGTTGACGGCCAGGCTCGGCTGACGGTCGCCGACTTTTTCGATCACCACGCTCACCGACGAAAGCGGCACGTGCGCGCGTTCGAGCCCCGCCATCACCGAAGGCGGCAGCACGGTGCTGACGTTCACGGTCGGCGTGCGCCCTTCGGTGGGCTGCGCCCAGGCGGCGGGCGCGGCGCAGAACGCGGCGCTCAGCGCGGCGCAGACGAGCGTGAGCGACAGCGTGCGGCTCGCCGTGCGGGCGGGCGTGCTTGTGGATTTGAAGCTGGCGGCCTGGCGCGACGGCAGGCGCCAGAAGCGGCTCAGGGAGCGAACGGAGCGAAGAGAGCGCGGGGACGACGAAACGGGCGGCATGAAATGCGTTGGGCGAGTGCAGGCAGTGGCGGGCAGTGCAGGGCCGCGCGCGTGGCGAGCGCCTTCGAGGGCGGCTTCGCCGGGTTGCGCGCGGACGCGGATTCCGGGGCGCGAAGCGTTTGCGATGCACGCGCCTGCGTCGTCGGGTGCACGGTTAGGCGCGGAGCCGGACGGAAAAGCGCGTCAGCATCGCGGCGCCGCGCGCCGCAAAAGCGCCCATTGTAAAGACCTCGCGCGGCGTGCGCGCATCGTCGGCGACAAAAGTGATGAAAGCAGGGGCGAAAGGCGCAATAAAAACGCGATACGCGCGCTTGTCATCGGGAAGTAATGACGAAGCAGGCGAGATGCAAGCAGTTAACGCGCCGTGCGCGCTGGACGCGATCGACGAGCCATCAGCAAACAATCGGGATGCAATCGGGATGCAATCGCAATGCAATCGGGAAACCATCGCACGCCACATCGGCGTGGTGCTGTCGGCGCCGCGCTAGAATGCACCATCGTTATCCCGCAACGCGGCGCCGCGCGCGCCGCACCGTTATTTCACTACGATGCGCATACTGCTAGTCGAAGATGACCGCATGATCGCCGAGGGCGTGCGCAAGGCGCTACGCGGCGAGGGCTTTGCGGTCGATTGGGTCGAGGACGGCGAAGCCGCGCTCTCGGCCGCGAGTGGCGAAAGCTACGACCTGATGCTGCTCGATCTCGGGCTGCCCAAGCGCGACGGCCTCGACGTGCTGCGTACGCTGCGCGCGCGCGGCACGGCGCTGCCGGTGCTGATCCTCACGGCGCGCGACGCCATCGCCGACCGCGTGAAGGGTCTCGACGCGGGCGCCGACGATTACCTCATCAAGCCCTTCGATCTCGACGAACTCGGCGCACGCATGCGCGCGCTGATCCGCCGTCAGTCGGGGCGCAGCGAATCCACCATTCGTCACGGCTCGATCACGCTCGATCCGGCCTCGCACCAGGTCACTCAGGACGGCGCGCCCGTGGCGCTCTCGGCGCGCGAATTCGCGCTGCTCGAAGCGCTGCTCGCGCGGCCCGGCGCGGTGCTCTCGAAGAGTCAGCTCGAAGAGAAAATGTACGGCTGGGGCGAGGAAATCGGCAGCAACACGGTCGAGGTCTATATCCACGCGCTGCGCAAGAAGCTCGGCGCCGATCTCATCCGCAACGTGCGCGGCCTCGGCTACATGATCGCGAAAGACGCGTAAGGACACACGCGCACCAATGAGTTCGATTCGACGACAACTGCTGTTCTGGCTGCTCGCGATCGTGGTCGCGGGCGTGAGCCTCGCGGGCTGGCTGATCTACCGCCAGGCGCTCGCGGAAGCCAACGAACTGTTCGACTACCAGCTGCAGGAAATCGCCTCGGCGCTGCCGTCCGAGCCCTTCAACGAGATTCTGTCGTCGCGCGATACCGGCACCGAAGGCATCGTCCTGCAGATCTGGAATCGCAACGGCGTGCTGATGTACTACTCGCATCCGCGTGCGCCGCTCGCGCCGCGCGCGGAGCTGGGCTTCTCGACCGAGAAGACCGATCGCGGCGACTGGCGCGTCTATGGTGCGATCGTCGGCGACAACGTTGTGCAGCTCGCGCAGCCCGTCTCGGTGCGCAACCGGCTCGCGGCGAACGTCGCGCTGCGCACGCTCTGGCCGCTGATCGTGCTGCTGCCGTTTCTCGGCCTCGCCGTGTGGATGGTGGTGGGGCGCGGGCTCAAGCCGCTGTCGCGCGTCGCGCGCGCGCTCGACACGCGTCATCCCGAGGCGCTCGATCCGCTGCCCGAGGAGCGGCTGCCGCGTGAAGTGATGCCGCTCGTGCACGCGCTCAATGCGCTGCTCGAACGGCTCGCGCACGCGCTCGACACGCAGAAGGCCTTTGTCGCCGATGCCGCGCACGAACTGCGCACGCCGCTCGCGGCCGTGCAGATCCAGGCGCAACTGGTCGCGCGCGCGAAGGACGACGACACGCGCCGCGAAGCGCTCGGCGATCTGCAGGCGGGTGTCACGCGCGCCACGCGTCTCGCGGAGCAACTGCTCGCGCTCGCGCGGTCGGAACCGGACGGCCATGCGCGTGCGCGCAGCGTCGATCTGCACGCGCTCCTCGACGATTGCGTGCTCAACTACGCGCCGCTCGCGCAGCAGCGCGGCGTGGATCTCGGCATCGAGGAAAGCGCCGATGCGCACGTGGACGGCGACGCCGACGCGCTGCGCGTGATGTTCAACAATCTGCTCGACAACGCCACGAAATACACGCCTGCGGGCGGCCGCGTGGACGTGAGTCTGCTGGTCGACGACGGCCATCCGCTCGTGCGTATCGCGGACAGCGGGCCGGGCATTCCCGTCGACGAACGCGCGCGCGTGTTCGACCGTTTCTATCGCGTGGGCGCGGGCGCGAACCGCGCGCGCACCGATGTCGCGGGCACCGGGCTCGGGCTCGCGATCGTCAGACGGATCGCCGATCAGCACGGCGCGGCCATCGCGCTCGGCGACTCGCCCGCGGGCGGTTTGCAGGTCGACGTGCGCTTCTGAGCATTGGCGGATCGCTTGATGATCGATGCGCGCGCAATCAAAATCCGCTCGGGCGCAGCGGGGCGCGCATGGCAGTTTCAAACAAGCTTTAATTCAGCTTTCGATTTAGCTTTCAGTTCAGCTTTCAGTCCAGCTTTCAATACGCGCCCTTATTCGCCCCGCATGCCCGCAAAGCCCCTCCACACGGGGCTTTTCGCATTAGTTCCCAAATTAAGACTCCTTTAAGCGACGCCGCTTAACCTTCGTTACGTCGTGACAGCATCCCGCGCAAGGAGTCCACTATGAATACCAAAGTCTTTACCCGCAGTGCCGTGGCGATCGCCGTGGCCGTCGCGTTGTCGGCGGGCTACGTGGCCGGGCGCCGCGACGTGCCGCCGCCGCAGGTCATCACGCCCGCGCAGGCCGCGATGATGCCCGCCGAGGCTGCGGCCAAGACCGGCATTCCCGACTTCTCGGGCCTCTTCGAAACCTACGGTCCGGCCGTCGTCAACATCAGCGCGAAGCACGTCGTCAAGCAGATGGCGATGCGCGGCGGTGGTGGCGGCGGCGCGCAGCAGCTGCCGATCGATCCGAGCGATCCGTTCTACCAGTTCTTCAAGCACTTCTACGGCGGCATGCCCGGCATGGGCGGCGACGGCGGTGGCGGTGGCGGTGGCGGCGCGCAGCCCGACACGCCGAGCACGAGCCTCGGCTCGGGCTTCATCATCAGCCAGGACGGCTACATTCTCACCAACGCGCACGTCGTGGACGGCGCGAACGTGGTGACGGTCAAGCTCACCGACAAGCGCGAGTTCAAGGCGAAGGTCGTGGGCGCGGACAAGCAGTCCGACGTCGCCGTGCTCAAGATCGACGCCAAGGATCTGCCGACCGTGAAGATCGGCGATCCGCGCCAGAGCAAGGTCGGCCAGTGGGTGGTGGCGATCGGCTCGCCGTACGGCTTCGACAACACCGTGACCTCGGGCATCATCAGCGCGAAATCGCGCTCGCTGCCCGACGAGAACTACACGCCGTTCATCCAGACCGACGTGCCGGTGAACCCCGGCAATTCGGGCGGCCCGCTGTTTAATCTGCAGGGCGAAGTGATTGGCATCAACTCGATGATCTACTCGCAGACGGGCGGCTTCCAGGGCCTGTCGTTCGCGATCCCGATCACCGAAGCGATGAAGGTCAAGGACGACCTCGTCAAGACCGGCCACGTGAGCCGCGGACGCCTCGGCGTCGCGGTGCAGTCGATGAACCAGACGCTCGCCAATTCGTTCGGCATGGAAAAACCGCATGGCGCGCTCGTCAGCTCGGTGGACGCGAACGGCCCGGCCGCGAAGGCGGGTCTGAAGCCCGGCGACGTGATCGTGGCCGTGAACGGCGAGCAGATCGGCGATTCGTCGGATCTGCCCTCGCTGATCGCGGGCATGAAGCCGGGTACGAAGGCCGATATCCAGATCTGGCGCGACAAGACCACCAAGGATCTGAACGCGACTATCGGCACGCTTTCCGACACGAAGACCGCGTCGAACGACACGCCGCAGTCGCAGCTGCAAGGGCGCCTCGGCGTGGCCGTGCGTCCGCTCACGCCGGAGGAGAAGAGCAACAGCTCGCTCGATCACGGCCTGCTCGTCGAACAGGCGGGCGGCGCGGCGGAAAACGCGGGCATCCAGCCGGGCGACGTGATCCTCGCGGTGAACGGCCGTCCGGTGGGCAGCGCCGACCAGCTCAAGCAGATGATCGCGCAGGCGGGCAACAGCATCGCGCTCTTGATCCAGCGCGACGACGCGCAGATTTTCGTGCCGGTCGATCTCGGCTAGGCCACGCAACCGCCGTCACGTCACGATTCGCTCCAGCGGTCCGACGCGCTTTACGCTTCGTCTACCGGGATTGCCGGACCGCTTTTCCACTGCCGCCGGGGCTTGTGCCCGGCGGCAGTTTTCTTTTGTGCGCGCGGTTTTGGCGGCGCGCTTTGGCCACGTTTCGGCCACGCTTCGGCCACGTTTTGGCCTCGCTTAGGCCACACATTCCGTCGCGCCATCGGACGATCTCCTATACCTGTTTCAGAGCCGATCAGGCTGCGCACGGGCACGCGCCTTGCGCCATCCGTCTCACCGGAGAAACTTCCAAGGAGTCGTCACGATGAAGATGTTCCCTAACGCACGCCCCGTCCTTTCGGCCGCCGCGCTCGCGGCCACCCTGGCGCTCGGCTACGCGGGCAATGCGGCGGCGCAGCAGGCCATGCCGCAAGGCGGCAGCGCCGGCACGGCCGACATGAGCGGCACGCAGGGCAACGCCACGGTCGGCGGCTCGTCGACCGACGACACGAGCGCCGGCAACACCAACGGCGGCGGCATGCCGCAAGTGCAGCAACAGGGCAATGTGTCGTTCGTCTCGGGCGGCGTCGGCCAGGACGAGTCGAAGGCGCTGCAAGCGGCGCAACGCTCGTGGCCGCTGGCGCTGCGCTTTACGGGCCGCAACGCCGAGTTCCTCGCCGACGTGCGCGTGCAGATCACCGACGCCCACGGCGCGAACGTGCTCGACACCACCTCGCGCGGGCCGTACATGCTGGTGCGGGTGCGCCCGGGCCGCTATACGGTGCACGTGAGCCATAGCGGCGTCGACAAGACCAGCACCGTGACCGTCGGCTCGAACGGCAGCGCGCGCGCCGCGTTCGTCTGGTAACGGCCGCAGACGGTCCGGCGCGGTGAGCAAGACGGCCCGCGCGGCTGCCGCGCGGGCCGTTTTGCGCCCGGCGGCGCGGTTGGGGGCGGCTTGAGGCATGATCTTGACGCGTGACCTTAAGACATGACAGCGGCATGACGGCGCCGCAATCCGGGACGCCCCGACTGTTGCGCCGACGCCAGGCCAATGTGCGCCATCCGACATAGCCTGGCGGCGCCGTCGTGCGCGAAGTCGCGCATGCGCGCGAAGTTTGGCCGATAATGAAGCGAAAGGCCCGCCGCGCCGCGAGCCTCAGGGAGCCAGAAGGAATCCACAACGACCGGCACGCCGTGCCGGAAGAGGCCGCGCGCCGCACTGGCTGCGCCGCCCATCGATCAGGAGCTGACCATGACGGTCGAACCGGATGCCGGCCATCGCATCGAGATCGTCGTAAATCGTCACCGCGTGCGCGTGATTCACGGCGGCATCACGATCGCCGACACGCTCGCCGCGCTCACGCTCTCCGAGACCGGCGTCATCGACACCTGGTATTTCCCGCGCGCCGACGTGAACATGGCGCGCCTCGAACGCTCCACGCGCACGACGCCGTGCCCGCACAAGGGCGAGGCGGTCTACTACCATCTGCGCACCGAGGACGGCCGTATCGACGACGCCGCCTGGAGTTACGAGACGCCGCCCGACACCGTGCGCGAGATCGCGGGCTATCTGGCTTTCGACGCCGGGCGCGTCGACCGCATCGATCAGACGTCCTGATCCGCGCGCCCTGCGACACAGCAAGACACCGTACGACATCGCTTCTTACGATTACGACACACGACCTTCTCGAACCACTGCCGGGGAGCCGCCATGGAACTGAACGACGCGTTGAGGATTCCGCTCGAGCCGATTGCCGTCTGGCAAGCGCTTCAGGACGCCGCGCTCGTGCGCGCGAGTCTCGAGCATTGCGAGATGTTCCGGCGACTGGGCGCGGGCGAGTACGCGCTCACGCTGACCGTGCCGCTCGGGCCGCTGCGCGCGCGCTACGAGGTGCGCGCCCATATCGCCAGTGACGTCTCCACGGTGCCGCTGACGCCGCGTCGCGTGCTGAGTTTTCGCGCGCGCGCCGACGGCATCGGTTCGATGCGCGGCCAGATCGACGTGGCGCTGCGCGAGGAGGAGGTGGCCGCGGGCAAGCCGCCGAGCACGCGCATCGACTACTCGGTGTGGGCGACGCTGACCGGACCGCTCGGCGAATTGCCGCCGCGCCAGATCGAGCACGCGCTGCACGACCTCGCCGACGAGTTTTTCACCGAGTTCTGCGCCGTGGTCGCGGCCAAGCATGGCCGTGCGCCGAACCGCGCGCGCGGCAAGGAACCGCGCCGTCAGCACGTGTTCCTGCGGCCGATCAATCTCGCGGCGGTCGCACGGCGCGCGCTGCCGCACGCGGGCGGCACGCTCTCGGGCCGCGCCGCGAGCACGCTGCATCACGAACCCGCGCCGCACGCGATGCCGAGCTGGGCATGGGCCGCGATGATCTTCTTCGTCGCGCTGCTGCTCTACGTGGCGCGCTTCTTCACGGGCGGCTGATCCTCCCGAGGCGGGCGACGCGGTGCTTGCACGCCGCGTCGTTTCACACCGCTTACTTTCCGTTCACTTCCCCCGAAACTCGCGCCGCCACGCCGACGGCGAGGTGCTGAACGCCTGCACGAAATGCTGGCGCAGCGACGCCGCCGAGCCGAAGCCCGCGCGTTGCGCGATGGCGTCGATCGGCTGATCGGTGCTTTCGAGCAGCTGCTGCGCGCGCGCGAGCCGCTCGCCGAGCAGCCACGCGCCGACGGTCGCGCCCGTCGTCAGGCGGAACTGGCGCGTGAAGGTGCGGCGGCTCATCAGCGCGCGTTCGGCCAGCGTGTCGAGCGTGTGCGGCGCGTCCAGATTCGCGCGGATCCAGTCGAGCAGGCCCGACAGCCGGTCGCCGCGTCCGCGCGCCGCGACGGGCTGCTGCACGTACTGCGCCTGATTGCCCTGCCGATGCGGCGGCACCACGAGACGGCGCGCCACGTAATTGGCCGCGTCGGTGCCCGCGAGGCGGCGCAGCAGATGCAGGCAGCAGTCGAGTCCCGCTGCCGTGCCCGCCGACGTGAGGATGTCGCCGTCGTCGACGTAGAGCACGTGCGGGTCGAAGCGCACGCGCGGGAAGCGGCGCGCGAAGGCGTCGGCGGCGGCCCAGTGCGTGGTGGCCGGACGGCCGTCGAGCAGGCCCGCGTGCGCGAGCACGAAGGCGCCGAGGCACAGGCCGACCAGCACCGCGCCGCGCGCGCGGGCGTCGCGCAAGGCGTCGCAGAGCGCCTCGGGCGGCGCTTCCTCGGTGTCGCGCCAGCTCGGCACGATGACGACGTCGGCGTCGGCGAGCGCGTCGAGGCCGTGCGTCGCGCCGAGCGTGAAGCCCGCCGTGGTGGCGAGCGGACCGCTTTCCGCCGCGCACACGCGCAACTCGAACGGCGGCACGCCGCCTTCGGCGCGATCCTCGCCGAACACGATGCAGGGCACCGACAGGTGGAACGGAATGATGCGGTCGAAGGCGATCACGGCGATGCGGCGCGCGGGCGCGGCGGGTGTGGCGGGTGTGAGCGGACGCGCGGATGGCGCGGAAGGCTCGGGCAGGACGGCGGCGGCGGTGGACATTCGCGGACTCGCTTTTTCGGGGGCGTTTCGGAGTTAGCGGCGGGGCGGGGCCCGGGGTGAGGTTTTGGCCCGATTCTAGCGAAACTTGTCATTTGGGCCACTGTGCGCGTGCGCGCCGCCACGCAACAATGCGCCATCGTCTGAACGCCGCCAGGCCGGACGATTTCCACCTGCGCCGTATCCAAAGCATTCCGAACCATCCCGAAACCTGCTCGAATCAGGAGGCCTCACCATGTCCGCACAACCGCGCCGCGCGCTCATCGTCATCGACGTGCAGAACGAATATGTGAGCGGCGATCTGCCGATCGAATATCCCGATGTCCACACCTCGCTCGCGAATATCGGGCGCGCCATGGACGCCGCGCGCGCCGCGGGCGTGCCGGTCGTCGTCGTGCAGAACTTCGCGCCCGCGCAGTCGCCGCTGTTCGCACGCGGCAGCGTGGGCGCCGAACTGCATGACGTGGTGGCCTCGCGCGAGCGCGATCACTACGTCGAGAAGTCGCTGCCGAGCGCGTTCGCGGGCACCGATCTGGGTGCGTGGCTGGCCGCGCGCGGCATCGACACGCTCACGATCGTCGGCTATATGACGCACAACTGTGACGCCTCGACGGCCTTCGACGCCACGCACGCGGGCCTCGCGGTCGAGTTTCTGGAGGACGCGACGGGTTCGGTGCCGTACGAGAATTCTGCGGGCGCGGCGAGCGCCGCGGAGATTCATCGCGTGTTCAGCGTGGTGATGCAGTCGCGCTTCGCGGCCGTCGCGAGCACCGATGCGTGGCTCGCGGCGCTGGCGGAAAGTGCGCCGCTGCCGCGCGACAACATCTATCTGTCGAATCAGCGGGCGCGCAAGGCGCGCGTGGCCGCGTGAGTTTCTGAGACGGGAAGAAGAGGGCGGGGGCGGGGGCGGCGCGGTTCGCTCTCGCCATGCAATCTCAGCGAAAACGTCCGCGTAGAAAATCGCGCAAAAAGCCGCGCGCCGTCACGCCTCGCCGGGCGCGCCGGCCACACCCGCCGCCACCCGCAGCGCCGGGCTGAAGCGCAGCGCGTCGAACACCGCTTCGACGAGACGCTCGGCGTTGCTCGCCACGTCGAACGCGTCGGGCAGGATCGCCATGTCGCGCAGCGCGCCCGTGATGAACGAATGCAGCACGCGCGCGGCGCGCGCCGCGTCGAGATCGGCGGGCAGCTGGCCTTTCGACATCGCGTTGCGCAAGCCTTCCTCGATGCGCATCAGTCCCTCGCGCATATTGCCCTGATGGCGCGCCATCACCGGGCCCATTTCCTCGACGAACTCGCACTTCAGAAACAGGATCTCGAACACGCGGCGGCGGCGCGCGTCGGTGGCCGTGTCGCACAGGCAGAGCGTGCACAGATCCTTGATGCGGCCGAGCGGATCGGGCTCGCCGGGGTCGACCGAGGCGGCCTTGAGTTCGTCGAGCGGCAGGATCACGCGGTCGAACATCGCCGTGAACAGATCGCCCTTGTTCTCGAAGTGCCAGTAGATCGCGCCGCGCGTCACGCCAGCGGCTTGCGCTATGTCAGCGAGCGAGGTGCGCGAGACGCCTTTGTCAAAAAAGACGTGTTCGGCGGCGTCGAGAATGCGGTTGCGCGTCTCCAGCGCTTCCTCTTTCGTGCGTCGGGCCATGATCGGTGGGATTCGGGCGTAAGGAGTGAGGTAAGGGATTAATAAGGGCGCTTTACGCGAACAAAAGCCCCGAAAAGCGAAGGACTATTCGGCAAGAGATACAAAGGGGCGCGATCCGCAACGTATTGATTTGTAATATGGATGTCATGCGTAAATCGCTCTTGACGAACCGTTCATCGGGAATGATTCGTTCTTTTACATTCGTTCGCGAATGTATCTATAATAGCACCCCACCACCTGGGTACCTCAAGTGGTGATGTCCGGTAATATCCGTCACTGGCCCTTTGGTGGTCGTAGAAACCCCAGGCACGACGCCCGACGCGGCGGCGCGCCGAAGAATCGCCCGGACGGATGTAGCTGACCGGTATCGCGCCTTTTTCCTGAAGTACCCGGTTATCCGTCAGGTATTGCCAGATGCTGGCGTGCGCTGCCGTCCTCCTGCTTGCTCCCGCTCGCGAGGACGCCGCACGCTTTTAATTGTCAGTTATAGACAGAGGTCGCTCCATGCGCGTCGAACGGGTTCCATTCCGCCTAATCAGCTTCGCGACGGCTGCCATCGTGCTTGCAGCGTGCGGGCAAAAGCAGTCGGCGCCGCCGCCGCAAACCCCCGAAGTGGGTGTTGTCACCCTCCAGCCCACCGCTGTGCCGGTCGTGTCCGAACTGCCGGGCCGCACCAATGCCTTCCTCGTCGCGCAAGTGCGCGCACGGGTCGACGGCATCGTGCTGCGCCGCGAGTTCACCGAAGGCAGCGTCGTGAAGGCGGGTCAACGCCTGTACAAGATCGATCCGGCGCCGTACATCGCCACGCTCAATAACGCCAAGGCCACGCTCGCGAAGGCGCAGGCGAACCTCGTCACGCAGAACGCCCTCGTCACGCGCTACAAGGTGCTGGTGCAGGCCAACGCCGTGAGCAAGCAGGATTACGACAACGCCGTGTCCGCGCAGGGCCAGGCCGCCGCCGACGTCGCGGCGGGCAAGGCCGCGGTCGACACCGCGCAGATCAACCTCGGCTATACGGACGTGGTTTCGCCCATCACCGGCAAGGTCGGCATCTCGCAGGTCACGCCGGGTGCGTACGTGCAGGCGAGCGCCGCCACGCTGCTGTCGACCGTGCAGCAGATGGACCCGATGTACGTCGACCTCACGCAGTCGAGCCTCGACGGCCTGAAGCTGCGCCGCGAAATCCAGGAAGGCCGCCTGAAGACCAACGGCCCCGACGCCGCCAAGGTTTCGCTCGTCCTCGAAGACGGCCGCACCTACGCGCAGCAGGGCAAGCTCCAGTTCACCGACGTCACGGTCGACCAGACCACGGGCTCGGTCACGATCCGCGCGCTGTTCCCGAACCCGGACCGCGTGCTGCTGCCGGGCATGTTCGTGCGCGCGCGCATCGACGAAGGCACCAACGAGCGCGCCTTCCTCGTGCCGCAGATCGGCGTTCAGCACGACCAGAAGGGTCAGGCGACGGTGCTCGTCGTCAACAAGGACAACAAGGTCGAACTGCATCCGATCGTCACGTCGGGCTCGCAGGGCCAGGACTGGATCGTCGAAAGCGGCATCAACGCGGGCGACCGCGTGGTCGTGCAAGGCACCGAGAAGGTCAAGCCGGGCGCCGAGGTCAAGCCGGTCGACGCGCATCTGCCGCCGCCGCCGCCGCCGGGCGCGCCTTCGGCCGACCAGGCGACGGCATCGGGCTATGGAAGCGCAAGCGCCGCTTCGGGCGCGTCGGCTGCCTCCGCACCCGCTGCTTCCGCCGCGCAATAACAGGGAGCCTGCTTCATGGCAAAGTTCTTTATCGACCGCCCAATCTTTGCTTGGGTGGTCGCCATCATCCTGATGCTGGCGGGTGTGGCGTCGGTGTTCACGCTGCCGGTCGCGCAGTATCCGACCATCGCGCCGCCGTCCATCCAGATCAGCGCGACCTACCCGGGCGCGTCGGCCAAGACGGTGGAAGACACGGTCACCCAGGTGATCGAGCAGCAGATGAGCGGTCTCGACCACTTGCTGTATCTGTCGTCCACGTCCGATGACTCGGGCACGGCCACGATCACGCTGACGTTCGCGGCGGGCACCAACCCGGACATCGCGCAGGTGCAGGTGCAGAACAAGCTGCAGCTCGCCACGCCGATTCTGCCGCAGGTGGTGCAGCAGCTCGGCATCAAGGTCACGAAGTCGAGCAGCAGCTTCCTGCTGGTGATGGCGTTCGTCTCCGAAGACGGCAGCATGACCAAGTACGACCTCGCGAACTACGTGGCGTCGAACGTGCAGGACCCGATCAGCCGTATCGACGGCGTGGGTACGGTCACGCTGTTCGGCTCGCAGTACGCGATGCGCGTCTGGCTCGATCCGAACAAGCTCACCAACTACAGCCTCACGCCAAGCGACGTGACGGCCGCGATCACCGCGCAGAACGTGCAGATCGCGGGCGGCCAGCTGGGCGGCACGCCGTCGGTGGCGGGTCAGTCGTTCCAGGCGACCATCACCGAATCGACGCTGCTGCACACGCCTGAAGAGTTCGGCAACATCCTGCTGAAGGTGAACCAGGACGGCTCGCAGGTGCGTCTGAAGGACGTGGCGCGTATCGGTCTGGGCGGCGAAAACTACAACTTCGACACGAAGTACAACGGTGCGCCGACCGCCGGTCTGGGTATTCAGCTCGCGACGGGCGCCAACGCGCTGCAAACCGCGAAGCTGGTGCGCCAGAAGATCGACGACCTCTCGAAGTACTTCCCGCACGGTCTCGTCGTGAAGTACCCGTACGACACGACGCCGTTCGTGCGCCTGTCGATCGAGGAAGTGATCAAGACGCTGCTGGAAGGCATCGTGCTGGTGTTCCTCGTGATGTACCTGTTCCTGCAGAACCTGCGCGCGACGTTGATTCCGACGATCGCGGTGCCGGTGGTGCTGCTGGGTACGTTCGCGATCATGGCGGCGGTGGGCTTCTCGATCAACACGCTGTCGATGTTCGGCCTCGTGCTCGCAATCGGTCTGCTGGTGGACGATGCGATCGTGGTGGTGGAAAACGTCGAACGGGTGATGGTGGAAGAGGGCCTCGGGCCGAAGGAAGCCACCCGCAAGGCGATGGGCCAGATCACCGGCGCACTCGTGGGCGTGGCGCTCGTGCTGTCGGCCGTGTTCGTGCCGGTGGCGTTCTCGGGCGGTTCGGTGGGCGCGATCTATCGTCAGTTCTCGCTGACGATCGTGGCCGCGATGGTGCTGTCCGTGCTGGTGGCGTTGATTCTGACGCCCGCACTGTGCGCGACCATCCTCAAGCCGATCCCGAAGGGCCATCACGAAGAGAAGAAGGGCTTCTTCGGCTGGTTCAACCGCACGTTCGAGAAGAGCCGCGACAAGTACCACAGCGGCGTCTATCACGTCATCAAGCGCTCGGGCCGCTGGCTCATCATCTATCTCGCGGTGATCGTCGCGGTCGGCCTGCTGTTCGTGCGCCTGCCGAAGTCGTTCCTGCCCGATGAAGATCAGGGCACGATGTTCGTGATCGTGCAGACGCCGTCGGGCTCGACCCAGGAAACCACGGCACGCACGCTGGCCAACATCCAGAACTATCTGCTCAACGACGAGAAGTCGATCGTCGAGTCGACGTTCACGGTGAACGGCTTCAGCTTCGCGGGCCGCGGCCAGAACTCGGGTCTCGTGTTCGTGCGCATGAAGGACTACAAGGAACGTCAGCACGCGGACCAGAAGGTCCAGGCGCTGGTGGGCCGCGTGTTCGCGCACTACGCGGGCTACAAGGACGCGATGGTGATTCCGGTGAATCCGCCGTCGATTCCTGAACTCGGCACGGCCTCGGGCTTCGACTTCGAACTCCAGGATCGCGGCGGCGTGGGCCACGAAAAGCTGATCGAAGCGCGCAACATGCTGCTCGGCATGGCCGCGAAGGATCCGTCGCTGGCGCTCGTGCGTCCGAACGGCCTGAACGACACGCCGCAGTACAAGATCAACATCGACCGCGAGAAGGCTGAGGCGCTCGGTGTGACGGCGGCATCGGTCGACCAGACGTTCTCGATCGGCTGGGCTTCGTCGTACGTGAACAACTTCCTCGACATCGATGGCCGGATCAAGAAGGTCTACGTGATGGCCGACGCGCCGTTCCGCATGACGCCGAACGATCTGAACACCTGGTACGTGCGTAACAGCGCGGGCGGGATGGTGCCGTTCAACTCGTTCGCGAGCGGTGAGTGGACCTACGGTTCGCCGAAGCTCGAACGCTACAACGGCATCTCGGCGGTGGAAATCCAGGGTCAGGCGAGCACGGGCAAGTCGACGGGCCAGGCCATGACGGCCATGGAACAGATCGCGGCGAAGCTGCCCGCGGGCATCGGCTACGAGTGGACCGGTCTGTCGTTCCAGGAACGCCAGTCGGGTTCGCAGGCGCCGATCCTGTACGGCATCTCGATCCTCGTCGTGTTCCTGTGTCTCGCGGCACTGTACGAAAGCTGGTCGATTCCGTTCGCGGTCATCATGGTGGTGCCGCTCGGCGTGCTCGGCGCGCTGCTGGCGGTCACGCTGCGCGGTCTGGAAAACGACGTGTTCTTCCAGGTGGGTCTGTTGACCACCGTGGGTCTGTCGGCGAAGAACGCGATTCTGATCGTGGAATTCGCCCGCGACCTCCAGGCCGACGGGAAGATGGGACCGATCGAGGCGGCGCTCGAAGCCTCCCGACTGCGTCTGCGTCCGATTCTGATGACGTCGATGGCGTTCATTCTCGGCGTGCTGCCGCTCGCGATCAGTAACGGCGCGGGTTCGGCATCGCAGCACGCGATCGGCACGGGCGTGATCGGCGGCATGGTCACGGCCACGTTCCTCGCGATCTTCATGATCCCGATGTTCTTCGTCGTGATCCGCGCGAAGTTCGCAGGCGAGAAGGAAGACGCCGACGTCGCGCTCCAGCACTACGAGGAGCACCACGCGCACGACCACGACGACGACAACGGCGGCAACGCCGGCGGCACGGGTGGCAACGGCGGTGGCGACAACGGCGGCCCGGGTAAGGAAGGACATTGAGATGCATAAACTATCCGTAATTGCAGGGGCCGCTGCGCTACTGGCAGGTTGCACGATGGCGCCGTGGTACCACCGGCCGGACGCGCCGGTGTCGCAGACCTTCCCGCAGGGCGGCGTCTACGCGACGCAGCCCGGCACCGAAGCCGGCCAGGTCGGCGAAGGCGGCGAGGGCACCAGTGCAAAGAGCAGCCACAGCGCCAATGGCGCGACGGCGGCCGACATTGGCTGGCGCGACTTCTTCGTCGATCCGCGTCTGCAGCAGCTCGTCGAGATCGCGCTGAAGAACAACCGCGACCTGCGCGTTTCGGTGCTCAACGTGGACGCGGCGCGCGCGCAGTATCAGATCACGCGCGCCGAGCTGTTCCCGGCGGTCAACGCCGTGGGCACGGACACGCGCACGCGCCTGCCGCAGCAACTGGCGACGAGCTATCCGACCAATCCGTACAGCGTCTACAACGTGGGCCTGCAGGCGTCCTGGGAAATCGACTTCTGGGGCCGCATTCGCAGCCTGAAGGACCAGGCGCTCGCGCAGTATCTGTCGACGGCGTATGCGCGCAAGGCGGCGGAAATCACGCTGGTGTCGGAAGTCGCGGACCAGTACCTGACGATGCTCTCCGACGACGACCTGCTGAAGGTCACGCAGGAGACGCTGAAGACGGCGCAGGACTCGTACAACATCACGAAGGCGCAGTTCGACACCGGCACCGGCACCGAACTCGATCTGCGTCAGGCGCAGACCGTGGTCGAGTCGGCGCAGGCCAACCTGCAGGCGCAACTGCGCGCCCGCGCGCAGGCCGAGAACGCGCTCGTGCTGCTGCTCGGCGAGCCGCTGCCGGCGGACATGCCGCAAGGCCTGCCGCTCGACAGCCAGGATCTGCTCGCCGACATCCCGGAGGGGCTGCCTTCGGACATGCTCACGCGCCGTCCCGACATCATGGAAGCGGAGCAGACGCTGCTCGCCGCGAACGCCAACATCGGCGCGGCGCGCGCGGCCTTCTTCCCGAAGATCTCGCTGACGGCGGCGTTCGGTACCGAAAGCCTGTCGCTCGGCGGTCTGTTCAAGGCGGGCACGGCGGCATGGAGTTTCGTGCCGCAGGTCACGCTGCCGATCTTCGAGGGCGGTTCGAACATCGCGAACCTGCAACTCGCGAACGTGCAGAAGCGCATCGAGATCGCGAACTACGAGAAGTCGATCCAGTCGGCGTTCCGCGAAGTGGCGGACGGGCTGGCCGCGCGCGGCACCTACGATCAGCAGATCGCGGCGCTCGAACGCAACGCCTTCGCGAACCAGCGTACGCTGACGCTCTCGGAGCTGCGCTACCGGAACGGCGTGGACAGCTATCTGCCGGTCCTGACCGCGCAGACGAGCCTGTACACCTCGCAGCAGACGCTGATCAACGCGCGCCTCGCACGCTTGACCAACCTGGTCGATCTGTATCGCGCGCTCGGCGGCGGCTGGATCCAGCACGCGGGCGAAACGCCGCGCGAGCCGGATGCACCGGCCGATTACGGCTCGGCGAGCGCGCCGGCTGCGGCTTCGGCGCCGGCTGCGTCGGCGGGTTGAGCGACGGTTCAGCGACGCTTTAACGACGCTTCAGCGAGTCGTGAAGTGAAAAACGCCACGGGTGACCGTGGCGTTTTTTTATGGGCGTTGCTCGGGGTGTAATCGGGTCACAGCGAGTTTCCCGCGTCCTGCTCGCGCAGCGGCGTCGCGGGTTCGACGTAAGCCGGCTTGGCGATCTGAATATCGCGCGTGTTCTTTTGCACGGTCACCGCACCGAACAGCGAGAGGATGAACGACATCGCATAGAAGCCCTTCTCGCTGAGCGCGAGCGTCGCGTTGAAGAGGCCGACCGCGAGCAGCACGATCGCGATCGTCAGCGCGGTCCAGCTCAGGAAGTAGTAGAGGCCCGTGACGGGAATGCCTTCAGCGCGATCGCGCACGCTCTTTTGCAGGGACACCGCCGAATACAGCCCGAACAGCAGCACGGTGAAGTAATAGCCTTTTTCGTTGAGCTGCATGCCTGCGTTCCACAAGCCGATCAGATAGGCGCAAAAGCCGGCGATCAAGGCGGCCCACGAAGCGGCGACGAAAGCGAACGAGGGTTGTTGAGCGGTGTGATCGGTCATCGGATATCCTGGTATTCAGAGCGGTTTTCTAGGCGGAATGTCCGTGGCGGTAGCGCCATGGGCGTGCCAAATATAGCGCAGGGCGAATCTTGTTAATGAGATTGGCAATCCGGTGCTTATCTGAAAAAACTGGCGTAAATGTAGGGGTTTTGATGATCGAGCGATGCATTATTCGTCCATCACATTTAGACATCCTGATTTAAAAAACACCGCCTTCGCAGACATGCAAGACAAGGTGCCGGGCCGCGACGAAGAAGCCCGCTCCAGCGCCCGCTCCAAACAAAAAAACGCCACGGTCTCCCGTGGCGCCAAACCAGCAAAAGACCCCGGCCTATGCTTGCGCACAAGCGGCCGGAGCACCTCTCGCGTCGACTCAGTGTGCCGCCGTGCGCGGCATTTCGTGTCCGGCTTCCGGGCCGCCAGGCGCGTCGTGCGCGTGGCTGCCGTCGAAATCGTGACCGGCGCGGCGGATGTCGCGCTCGGCGGCGCGTTCGCTTTTCACGCCGTTGAAGATCAGGTTGAGCACCACCGCGCACACCGAGGCGAGCAGGATGCCGCTATGCAGGATCGGCGAAAGCGCGGGCGGAAGCTGTGCGAAGAAGTGCGGCGAGACCACCGGCACGAGCCCGAAACCCACGCTCACCGCGACGATGAACAGGTTGTGCTGGTTCTTCACGAAGTCCACCTTCGACAGCACCTTGATGCCGTTCGCGGCGACCATGCCGAACATCACGATGCCCGCGCCGCCCAGCACGAAGGCGGGCACCGAGGCGACCATCTGCGCCATCTTCGGAAACAGGCCGAGCAGCACGAGGATCACGCCGCCCATCGCGCACACGAAGCGGCTTTTCACGCCCGTCACGCCAATCAGCCCGACGTTCTGCGAGAACGACGTGTGCGGAAACGAGTTGAAGATGCCGCCGATCATCGTGCCCAGGCCGTCCACGCGCAGGCCGCGCACGAGCGTCGCCTGATCGACGGGACGCTCGACCATGTCGCCGACCGCGAGGAACATGCCGGTCGATTCGATGAAGGTGACGAACATCACGATGACCATCGTCGCGATCGGCAGCACGTGGAATTTCGGCATGCCGAAGTGGAACGGCATCACGAAACCGACCCACGGCGCGTGCGTGATGCCGTCGAGGTTCACGCGGCCGAGCGCCAGTGCGATCGAGAAGCCCGCCACGATGCCGAGCAGCACCGAGATATTGGCGATGAAGCCGCGGCCGAACTTGTTGATGAGCAGGATCAGCATCAGCACGAGCAGCGAGAGGCCGAGATAGACCGGGTCGCCGTAGTGCGGATTGCCCACGCCGCCGGCGGCCCAGTTGATGCCCACTTCCATCAGCGAGAGGCCGATCACCGCGATCACGGTGCCCACCACGACGGGCGGGAAGAAGCGCAGCAGCTTGCCGATCATCGGTGAGATGACGATGCCGATGGCGCCCGCCGCGATGGTCGAGCCGAAGATATCGAGAATGCCGAGCGACGGATTCGTGCCGATGGCGATCATCGGTCCGACCGAGGCGAACGTGCAGCCCATGATGACGGGCAGGCGGATGCCGAAGATCCAGAGGCCGAGCGTCTGGATCAGCGTGGCGATGCCGCAGGCGAACAGGTCGGCGCTGATCAGAAACGCGACCTGGTCTTTCGGCAGACCGATGGCGCCGCCGATGATGAGCGGCACGGCCACCGCGCCCGCGTACATCACGAGCACGTGCTGGATGCCGAGCGTGAGCAACTGGCCGAACGGCAGACGTTCGTCGCACGGATGAACCTGGTTGCCGCCACGCTGTCGGGACTGGGCCTGCTCCCGTTCCATACCCTGGGGATGCATGTCGTCTCTCTCCGTCTTCGTTTAGGAATATGGCCTCCAAGGTATGCGCGCCGAAAATATGCAACAAGACCACTGGGGACTATTCCGCGCTTTCCGGTGACGATATGCGCGCGGGCCGCGCGGCGCGCGCCACGAGGGCGCGATCGTGCGCGGCGCATGAACGCGAGCGCTCGCTCGGCGATGCTGCGGCGCGTCGCGAACGGTCGTCGCGAAGGCGCGCAGATGCCGTTCGTCCCATATTTCAGGAGGTTTGCGGCGTTTGGCGGCGTGTGTGAGGCGTGTGGCGCACGCGGTGCCGCGAGCGGTCACGCCCCCAATAAGCGGCGATGTCGCGACGCGGCAGACGCCAGTCGGGTGCGCAGGCGCATGGCGGCGTCGTTATGATCTATATTTCGCTGTTCACATGTGAGCCGTTTTGCATCGCGTCGCGCACGGGTGGGTTAACCCGCGAGCGCGTGCGTTTTGCATGACTTCGCAGGATGTCGCGGCGGCTCGCCGCGCGCCCATCGCGCCGGTATCATGGCCAGTTCCACGGGCCGTGTTTTTGTCGTTTTCGTGTCTCGCCGCCCATCCTTCCTCTTCTTTCCAGACGCTACGCATGCACGCTTCGTCCGCGCGTTTTCTCGGCATCGACCTCGGCACGGGTTCCCTCAAAGTCGCGATCGTCGATGACGAAGGCGCGGAGCGTTGCGTCGCGAGCGTCGCGTATGCGCTCGATACGCCGCAGCCCGGCTGGGCCGAAATCGACGTGACGCGCTGGTGGGACGCGCTCGTGCAGGCCTGCGCGAAGCTGCCCGAAGCGGAGCGCGCGGCGGTGCGGGCGATCGGGTTTTCCGGGCAGATGCACGGCGTCGTGCTCACCGATGCGCGCGGTCAGGCGCTGCGTCCCGCGATGCTGTGGCCCGACACGCGCGCGCACGATCTGCTCGATGCTTGGCCGGACAGTGAAGCGCATCCGCAGCCGAACCCCGTCGCGCCCGGCATGGCGGGTCCGCTGCTGCGCTGGACGATGCGCCATGAGCGCGCCGTCGCGGATGCCGCGCGCTGGGCGCTTCAGCCGAAGGACTGGCTGCGCGCGGCGCTCGCGGGCGGCGCGCCGCAAGCCTTCGTCGCCGATCCGTCCGATGCCTGCGCGACCGCGCTCGCCGCGCCCGACGGCCAGTGGGACATCGCGCTGATCGAGCGTCTGGGCTTGCCGCAGCGCTGGTTCGCGCCGCTCGCGGCGTCGGGCGCGGCGAGCGGTACGCTCAGCGCCGACGCGGCGCGCGTGCTCGGCCTGCCCGCAGGCATTGTGCTCGCGACCGGCGCGGGCGACACGCCGTGCGCGGCGCTCGGCAGCGGCCTGCACGAGGATGGCGACGCGCTCGTCACCACCGGCACGGGCGGCCAGATTCTCGTCACCGCGCGCAGCGAGCCGCCCGCGCGGCGCGGCATTCATCGCTATCGGTCGGCCACGGGCGGCTGGTATGCGATGGCCGCGATGCAGAACGTGGGTGTGGCGCTCGAAGCGGCGCGCGGCTGGCTGGTCTACGATTGGCGCCTCGCGTACGACGAGGCGTTTGCCGCGCCCGCGTCGTCCGCGCTCGCGTTCCTGCCATATCTGAGCGGCGAGCGCTCGCCGTGGCTCGATCCGTCGGCGCGCGGCGGCTGGCTCGGCGCGGGTCTCGGCGACACGCGCGGCACGCTCATGCGCGCCGCGTTCGAAGGCGTGGCGTTCGCGTTGCGTGCGGGGCTCGACGCCTTGCGCGAAGCGCAGGCGCCGCACGATGCGATGACGCCCGCGCCGATCACGTCGCTCAAACTCGCGGGCGGCGGGTCGGTCGATCCGCGCTGGCGGCAGCTGCTCGCCGATGCGCTCGGCGCCGAACTGCACGCCATCGACTGTCCGAACGCGGCGACGCGCGGCGCCGCGCTGCTCGGCGGCGTGGCCTGCGGGCACTGGCGCATGGACGAACTCGCGGCGCTCGCGCCCGCATCGACGCGCGTGGCGCAGCCGCGCGAGGACGCCGCGCTCGCACAGCGCTACGCGCGCTTCATCGATTTATATGGCCGGGTGCGAAGCTGGTTCGCGCCCGTTGCTTGAATGAGCTGAATGAATTGGCTGAGTGAATTAGCTGAGTGAATTGGCTGAACTGAGAGCGGAGGAAAACGGGATGCTGATCCTGATTGAAGAACACGCCTGCTACGGCGGCGTGCAACGCATCTACAAGCACGACTCGAAAACCATCGGCCTGCCGATGCGCTTTTCCGTCTATCTGCCGCCGCAGGCGCGCAACGCGAAGGTGCCCGCGCTGTTCTATCTCGCGGGCCTGACCTGCACCGAGGAAACCTTCCCGATCAAGGCGGGCGCGCAGCGCTTTGCCGCGCAGCACGGCATCGCGCTGATTTCGCCCGACACGAGCCCGCGCGGCGCGAACGTGCCCGGCGAAGCCGATGCGTGGGATTTCGGCGTGGGCGCGGGTTTCTATCTCGACGCCACGCGCGAGCCGTGGTCTAAACACTGGCGCATGGGTTCGTATGTGCGCGACGAGTTGCGCGCGGCGGTCACGGAACATCTGCCGATCGACGGCGAGCGCCTCGGCATCTTCGGCCACTCGATGGGCGGCCACGGCGCGCTGACGCTCGCGCTGCGCAATCCCGAGATCTATCGCTCGGTGTCGGCGTTCGCGCCGATCGCCGCGCCCACGCGCTGCCCGTGGGGCGAGAAGGCCTTCAGCGGCTATCTCGGCGACGACCGCGAAGCGTGGAAGCAGTACGACGCGAGCGAACTCGTGGCGAAGGCCGCGCACAAGTTCGAGGCGGGCATTCTCGTCGATCAGGGGCTCGCCGATCAGTTTCTGGCGAACCAGTTGAACCCGGACGTGTTCGAAGCCGCCTGCGCGGCGGCGGGCCAGCCGCTCACGCTGCGCCGTCACGAAGGCTACGATCACGGCTACTTCTTCATCCAGAGCTTTATCGAGGACCATCTCGCGCATCACGCGCGTGTGCTGCTGAAGTAAGCCGCGCGGCATCGCCTGGTCGCCGTACTCGCCGTAGGGCAGAAGGGCCGTCACGCAGCGCGTCGCGGCCCTTTTTCACGCGTGGGCATCTGAGGATTCGACCCCATCGTGAAATTTGAAAATCTGGTCAGGTTGGTACTAGAATCTGGTCAGGTTGATCTTATTGATCGTTATCGGGAGTCACCATCATGCGAGCACTGCGAGTCGAACCGGAAGCCGGCAAGGAAACCGTCGAGCGACGCATGGTCGATTTCCAGGCGGCGGTGAAGGCGATCGCCGCGCGCGTCGGGGCCACCGACGTCAACGCGGCCGGCACGCCCATCTCCGCGTTCAAGACCAATTATTCGAGCGTGCTCAAGCGCGTGAAGTCGGGCTCGGTGGAGATCGTCAACCAGGGCCAGGAGCCGTTCATCATCCTCGGTCTCGATCAGGCAGTCGCGCTGATGTCCAACACGGTCAGCGACCGCACCGTCGCCGAGGTGTTCGCCGGATTGCCTTCGGTGCCGGCCACGGGCAAGCTGCCGCGCGACGCGTCGATCGACGCCGAGGATCACTACCGCGTGCCGCGCTGAGCGGCCGCGGTTTCTCATCGCAGCGCAGCGCATCGCACCAGGCCGCGCCACATAACAACAACCGATCGACATTCGGGGCATTACAAGACAAAGGCCGTCCATGCCGAGATTCCTGCTGGGCACGAATACGCTCATCGACATGTGCATCGAAGACACCGCGTCGCGCAAATGGATGGAAAGCGGCGTGAAGGCGCGCGACATCAACCTCAGCGTGATCAGCGTGGCCGCCGCGCGCCAGGTGATCGCGCAGCACAAGACCAGCGAGCCGCGCCGCGCCGCCTTCAGGAAGGCGCTCGAAGCGCGGCTGGCGGCGCTCGTCGACGACGGTTCGGTGCTGCTGCCGTTCGACGAAGCCGAAGCCGCCGAGTGGGAGCAGTGGCGCGGCCATCAGCCGCTCGAAATCGAGAAGGGCGGCAAGCGTCATGCGGTCGGCCAGGATACGCGCATGGTGATCGCCACGGCCGTCGCGAACGGCTGCACGCTCGTCGAGCCCGAAGAGGCGTACCACCGCGAGCTGCGCAAGCTGCAGCTGAGCGTGGTGTCGCTGCTCGAGGAATAAGCCCTTGGACCCGCTGGACGACCAGTTCCGCGTGCCAGGCGGGCGCCTCACGCCCGCGCCCGCCTGCTGCCGCGTGCTGAGCCTCTCGGGCGGCGGCTTTCGCGGCCTCTACACGGCGCGCCTGCTCGCGCGTATCGAGGAAAGCGGCAAGTTCGGCGACGGGCCGATCGGCGCGCGTTTCGACCTGATCGCGGGTACCTCGGTGGGCGGCATTCTCGCGGCGGGCCTCGCGGCGGGCGTGAGCGCGCGCGAGCTGCACGCGATGCTCGCGCAGTGGGGGCCGTCGATCTTTCCGAAGCTCTCGCTGCGCACGCTCCAGAAACTCTTCAGCAAGAAGGTGTACGCGGCCGAGCCGCTCGAACGCGCGATCGTCGCGTGTCTCGACGGCCACGCGCACACGCCGCTTTCCGAACTCGACAAGCCGCTGATGCTCACGACCGTGAGCTGGTCGCTCGGCGAGATCCGTCTGCTGCGCAGCCGTGGTCTCGCGGGCGACGAGGCCGATACCTGCTCGCTGCTGGCCGCCGCGCGCGCGACCTCGGCGGCGCCCGCGCATTTCCCCGCCGTGATGCTCGACGACGACTGGCACGTGGACGGCGGCCTCGCCGCCAATTGTCCCGACGCGCACGCGCTCGTCCAGGCCCAGCGTCGCGGCGCGCCGGTGCGCATGCTGAGCGTCGGCACCACGGGCGTGCGCCACAAGAGCGTGCCGAGCCGCTTGCCGCTGCGCGGCTTCGCGTGGGCGCAGCCCGCGCTCGATCTGAGCATGGAGGCGCAGGAGCGGATGGCGCGGGCGACCTGCGCGCGCGAGCTGCGCGAGCGCTATCTGCATCTGAACAGCGAGGCGGGCGGCGATCAGCAGATCCTGCGCGATCTCGATGTCGCCACGCCCGACGCCAGCGCGGCGCTCACGCGGCTCGCGGATCAGCGTTTCGAGGCGCTGATCGCCGATGCCGAGGAGTCGCGGCGGCTGCGTTTCATCATGGGCGACGGCGAGGGCGTTTAACCGCGTCGTGCGGGCGCAAGAAGGCGATAAAAAAGGCGTTGTCCCGTGCGGGAACAACGCCTTTTTCGTTGGCGACGCGCCGTGAAGCGCCGACGACAGCGGCTTACGACTGCCGCTTGCCGATCAGGCTCGCGCCGTAGACGAACGCAGCGAGCGCGGTGATCCAGAAGCTCGTCGGCCAGTCGGTGTAGTAGGCGAGCGCGACGCCGATCCACGCCTGCGCGAGCGCGAGCAGCGCGGCCAGCACGAGGCCCGCCGAGAGCCGCGTCGTGAGGTTCTGCGCGGCGGCGGCCGGGCCGACCATCAGCGTGAACACCAGCAGCACGCCGACGATCTGCGTGCACGCGGCCACCGCGAGCGCGGCGATGCCGAGAAACAGCACCGACACGAGGCGCAGCGACACGCCTTTCGCTTCGGCCAGTTCCGGCTGCAGCGAGGCGAACAGCAGCGGACGCATGATCGCCGCGAGCGCTGCAAGGCTCGCCACCGCGAGCGCGGCGAGCACGCCGAGCGTGTCGCGGTTCACGCCGAGCACGTTGCCGAACAGCAGCGCCGTGACCTGCGTGGCGTAGGACGTGAAGAAGTGCAGGAACAACAGGCCGAAACCGAGCGCGAGCGAGAGGATCACGCCGATCGCCACGTCGCGGCCCGCGAGCTTTTCGCCGAGCGCGCCCATCGAGACGCCTGCCGCGAGCGTGAAGCCGACCATGCCCCACATCGGCGAGACGCCCAGCAGCACGGCGCCGGTCGCGCCCGTGAAGCCGACGTGCGAGAGCGCGTGGCCCGCGAAGGTCTGTCCGCGCATCACCAGAAAATAGCCGACGATGCCCGCGAGCACCGCGACGATGCCCGACGCCGCGAAGGCGTTCACCATGAAATCGTATTCAAGCATCGTGCGAGTGGCCGTGTGCGTCGTTGTTGTTATGGGCGTGCGAATGACCGTGGTCGTGGCCATGATCGTGCTCGTGTTCGTGATCGTGCTTTTCGACTTCCACGTCGCCGGACATCACGAAAATGCGGCCCTTCATGCGCATCACCTCGATCGGCGAGCCGTAGAGGCGCGAAAGCACGGGCGCGGTGATCACTTCGTCCACGCTGCCGAGCGCCGCCACGCCGTTGCCGAGATACAGCACGCGGTCGAGTGCATTGAGGAGCGGATTGAGTTCGTGCGCCGAGAACAGCACGGCGATGCCGAGTTCGCGCTGCACGCGCCGCACGAGTTCGACCACGCCGCGCTGATGGTGCGGATCGAGGCTGATGAGCGGCTCGTCGAGCAGCAGCAGCTTCGGGTCGCCGAGCAGACATTGCGCGAGCAGCAGGCGCTGGCGCTCGCCGCCCGAGAGTTCGGAGAGCGGCCGGTCGGCGAGCTTGGTCGCACCCACGAGGTCGAGCACGCGGGAGACGTCGGCGCGCGTGGCGGCGTCGGCGCGCGGCAGGCCCCAGCGGTGGCCGTCGGCGGCCATCGCCACGAAGTCGCGGCCGCGCACGCGGCGGCTCGCGAGCGCCGTGCGCGTCTGCGGCATGTAGCCGATCTTTGGATTGCCGCGCGCGACCGGTTCGCCGAGCACGCGGATCGCGCCGCGCGCGGCGGGCACGAGGCCGAGGATCGCGCGCATCAGCGTGGTCTTGCCCGCGCCGTTCGGTCCGAGCACGCCGATGAATTCGCCCTGGTTCACGGCGAAGTTGGCGTCGCGCAGGATCGTGCGCTCGCCGAGCGTGAGCGTCACGCCCGCGAGCGTCAGCACCGGCTGCGGCGCGCGGTGATGATGCACGTCCTGTGCGTGATGCGGAGAGGGCGCGGCCTCTGTCATTGCTTCTTTTCCCTGAATACTTCGTGTTTAGTGCTGCGCGAGCGCCTTGGCGAGCGCGTCGAGCTGCGCCAGCATCCACTGCTGGAAATTCACGCCCGCGGGCTGCGTTTCGGTCACGCTCACCGTCGGCACCTTCGATTGCTGCGCGAGGCCGAGCATGCGCCGCGTGAGCGCCTCGGTCGCCTGGCTGTTGTAGATCAGCACGTGCACGCGGCGCTCGCGCAGATCGCGCTCGAAGGCGGCGATATCCGACGCGCTCGCCTCGGTGTCGTTCATCGCGGCCATCTGGAAGCGCAGATTGCGCATGTCCAGACCGATCGCATCCGACATATAGCCGAACACCGGCTCGGTCGCCGTCACGGGCACGCCCTTGTACTGCGCGCGCAGCGCGGCGACCTTCGCGTCGAGCGGCTTGAGCGAGCCGAGGAACGTGGCCAGGTTCGCATCGTACACGCTCTTGTGCGCCGGGTCCGCCGCTGCGAGCGCGGCGCTCACCGCGCGCGCCACGGCGGGCATCGTCTGCGGGTCGTACCAGAGGTGGGGATTATCGCCCGCCTTCTTGCCGACGAGGTCCGCCGCGACGATGGTCGTGCGCTGGCCGCCCTGGGTGGCGCCGAGCAGCTTGCCCATCCACGGGTCGTAATCGGCGCCGTTGTAGACCACCACGCGCGCGTGCTGGAGCGCGCGCGCCGTCTTCGGGCTCGCTTCGAACAGATGCGGGTCCTGATCGGGATTGCTCAGGATGCTCGTCACGCTCACGTTCGCGCCGCCGATCTGCTTGACGACGTCGCCGTAGAAGTTCTCCGCCGCGACCACGGGAATGGCGGTGTCGGCGTGCGCCGCGCGCGCCGGGCCCAGCAGGCCCGCGACGGCGGCGAGGGTGGTGAACGTCAGCGTGGCGGCGGCCTGCGCGAGGCGGCTGCGCGTGCGCAGCTTCGCACGGGAAATGGCGAGCATGGTTCTATCCTTGAACGAGAGGCGAGGCCGATCGAACGGTCCAGACCGGTCTGAATAGGGCCGAATGGTGAAATTCGGTGAAGGCGAGATGATATAACGTATCACGCGGGAAGGCGAGTCAGCCAGCCAGCCGATGCCGGGCGTCCGGGCGCGCGGCGTGCTCGGGACGTGCTCGGAGCATGCTGGCTTGCGCGCCGCACCATCGAAATCCGTGCGTCGAGCGTTTGTCCGCCTTGACATGTCCGCGTCCGTATCCGATCATTCGACCACTAATAGAGCAAATGTTCATGTGTCGGGCGAGTGTTCATCAGCGCGCGCCGGGGGCACGGACAACATCGGAGACAACCCTGTGGCACATTCCGCGAACCCGGCGGCTGGACGTTTGCAGGACAAGGTGGCGGTGCTGACCGGTGCGGCGAGCGGCATCGGCGAGGCGGTCGCGCAGCGCTATCTCGACGAAGGCGCGCGCTGCGTGCTGGTCGACGTGAAACCCGCCGACGCCATCGCGGCCGGACTGGCCGCCGCGTATCCCGAACGCGTGCTCACCGTCAGCGCCGACGTCACGCGCCGCGAGGACATCGAGCGCATCGTGCTCACGGCGGTCGAGCGTTTCGGCCGCATCGACATACTCTTCAATAACGCGGCGCTGTTCGACATGCGCCCGCTGCTCGACGAATCCTGGGACGTCTACGACCGGCTTTTCGCGGTGAACGTGAAGGGCATGTTCTTTCTGATGCAGGCCGTCGCGCGCCGCATGGTCGAACAGGGGCAGGGCGGCAAGATCATCAATATGTCGTCGCAGGCCGGACGTCGCGGCGAGGCACTTGTTTCGCACTACTGCGCAACCAAGGCGGCGGTGCTCAGCTACACGCAGTCGGCGGCGCTCGCGCTCGCGCCGCACAAGATCAACGTGAACGGCATCGCGCCGGGCGTGGTCGACACGCCGATGTGGGAGCAGGTGGACGCGCTGTTCGCGCGCTACGAGCATCGTCCGCTCGGCGAGAAGAAGCGGCTCGTGGGCGAGGCGGTGCCGCTCGGCCGCATGGGCCTGCCCGCCGATCTCACGGGCGCGGCGCTCTTTCTGGCTTCCGCCGACGCCGATTACATCACCGCGCAGACGCTCAACGTCGACGGCGGCAACTGGATGAGCTGAGCCGCGCGCGCGGCAGGCAGGCAGCAAGGCAGCACGACGTCACGTACGCAGCAGGCAAGGCAACACGCAACGCACTACGAACGCATAACGTAACAAACAAGGAGACAACGTCATGAAACCCGTTTTGAAGACCGTGCTGCGAGCCATGAGCGCGGGCGCGATGATCGCCGCGGCGGGCGCGGCCCACGCGCAGACCGTGACGATCGCGATGTTGAACAACCCGGACATGCTCGAGCTGAAGAAGCTCTCGCCGGCCTTCGAAAAAGCCAATCCGGGCATCAAGCTGAACTGGGTGATCCTCGAAGAAAACGTGCTGCGCCAGCGCGCCACGACCGACATCACGACCAACAGCGGCCAGTTCGACGTGATGATGATCGGCACCTATGAAGCGCCGCAGTGGGGCAAGCGCGGCTGGCTCGCGCCGATGACGAACCTGCCCGCCGACTACGATCTCGACGACGTGGTGAAGACCGCGCGCGACGGTCTCTCGTATAACGGCACGCTCTATGCGCTGCCGTTCTACGTCGAAAGCTCGATGACCTATTACCGCAAGGATCTGTTCGCCGCGAAGGGCCTGAAGATGCCCGACCAGCCGACTTACGACCAGATCCGCGAATTCGCCGACAAGCTCACCGACAAGGCCTCGGGCACCTACGGCATCTGCCTGCGCGGCAAGGCCGGCTGGGGCGAGAACATGGCCTATGTGACGACGGTGGTGAACACCTTCGGCGGCCGCTGGTTCGACGAGAAGTGGCATGCGCAGCTCACCACGCCCGAGTGGAAGAAGGCGGTGGGCTTCTACGTCGACATGCTGAAGAAGGACGGCCCCCCGGGAGCCAGCTCGAACGGCTTCAACGAAAACCTCACGCTGATGTCGTCGGGCAAGTGCGCGATGTGGATCGACGCCACGGTGGCCGCGGGCATTCTGTACAACAAGTCGCAGTCGCAGGTGGCCGACAAGATCGGCTTCGCGGCCGCGCCGACGGCCGTCACGCCGAACGGCGCGCACTGGCTGTGGTCGTGGGCGCTCGCGGTGCCGAAGTCGTCGAAGTCGCAGGAGCCGGCGCGCAAGTTCATCGAATGGGCGACCTCGAAGCAATACGTCGAACTCGTCGCGAAGGACGAGGGCTGGGCCTCGGTGCCGTCGGGCACGCGCATCTCGACCTATCAGCGTCCCGAGTACAAGCAGGCCGCGCCGTTCTCGGACTTCGTGCTGAAGGCGATCCAGACCGCCGATCCGAATCATCCGACCGCCAAGCCGGTGCCGTACACGGGTGTGCAGTTCGTCGGGATTCCTGAATTCCAGTCGTTCGGCACGGTGGTCGGCCAGAACATCTCCGGCGCCGTGGCCGGCCAGATGAGCGTCGATCAGGCGCTGACTGCGGGCAATGCCGCCGCCGACCGCGCCGTGGCGCAGGCCGGGTATCAGAAGTAAGGCCGTGACTAACGCAGTGCTTTAACGCAGTGCTTTAACGCAGTGCTTTAACGCAGCGCCGTAACGCAGCGCAGTAACGCCGCGAGGCGCGCCCAAGGCGGCGCGCCTCGCGATGCAGATGTGGTGCCGCGCCCCCGCGCGGCGCGCTACAGAGAAGGGTGGTCCTCATGCGTCATCTCCATCTCCACATGCCTCTATTCAATCGAACGCGCGCGCCCAAACCGAACGTGCAACAGGTGGAACAGCGACGTTCGGCGTCGCGCTGGCTGGTCTCGCCCTCGGTCGCCGTCCTGCTGCTCTGGATGACGATTCCGCTCGCGATGACGATCTGGTATTCGTTCACGCGCTACAACCTGCTGAACCCCGACCTGAAGGGTTTCGCCGGCCTCGACAACTACAAGTTCCTCGCCACCGATCCGTCGTTCATACCGTCGATCGTCCATACGATCGTGCTGATCGTCTCGGTGCTCGCGATCACCGTGATCGGCGGCGTGCTGATGGCGGTGCTGTTCGACCGCAAGTTCATCGGCCAGGGCATCGCGCGCCTGTTCGCCATCGCGCCGTTCTTCGTGATGCCCACGGTGAGCGCGCTGATCTGGAAGAACATGATCCTGCATCCGGTCTACGGCCTCGTGGCCGTGGCGATGCGCGCGGTGGGCCTCACGCCGGTCGACTGGTTCGCCGTCTATCCGCTGTTCGCCGTGATCATGATCGTGGCGTGGCAGTGGCTGCCGTTCGCGTTCCTGATTCTCTTCACGGCGATCCAGTCGCTCGACCAGGAGCAGAAGGAAGCCGCGAAGATCGACGGCGCGGGCGCGATCTCGATGTTCTTCTACATCACGCTGCCGCACCTGCGCCGCGCAATCGCCGTGGTGGTGATGATGGAGACCATCTTCCTGCTCTCGATCTTCGCCGAGATCTACACGACCACGGGCGGCGGTCCCGGCAACGCGACCACCAACCTCACTTACCTGATCTACTCGATGGGCCTGCAGCAGTTCGACGTGGGCATCGCTTCGGCGGGCGGCATTCTGGCCGTCGTGCTGGCGAACATCGTGTCGTTCTTCCTCGTGCGCATGCTCGCGCGCAACCTCAAAGGGGAGTACGAAAAATGAGCCAAGTCACCGCCACGCCCGCCAGCGCGCCCAATTCGCCGCACGCGGTCAACCGCGCCTCGCCGATGCAGTTCCTCGGCCGCGTGGTGCCGGGACTGCTTGCGTGGGTTATCGCGCTCGCGCTGTTCTTCCCGATCTTCTGGATGACGATCACGGCGTTCAAGACCGAGCAGCAGGCCTACATTCCGTCGCTGTTCTTCATGCCGACGCTCGACAGCTTCCGCGAGGTGTTCGCGCGCAGCAACTACTTCGCGTTCGCGTGGAATTCGGTGCTGATCTCGGCGGGCGTGACGATCGTCTGCCTGATTCTCGCCGTGCCCGCCGCGTATGCGATGGCGTTCTTCCCGAATCACCGCACGCAGAAGATCCTGCTGTGGATGCTCTCGACCAAGATGATGCCGTCGGTCGGCGTGCTCGTGCCGATCTATCTGCTCTGGAAGAACACCGGCCTGCTCGACTCCGTGAGCGGACTCGTGATCGTCTATACGCTGATCAATCTGCCGATCGCGGTGTGGATGTCGTACACCTACTTCAACGAGATTCCGCGTGACATTCTCGAAGCCGGACGCATGGACGGCGCGGCCACGTGGCAGGAGATCGTCTATCTGCTGATGCCAATGTCGGTGCCCGGCCTCGCATCCACGGCGCTCCTGCTGATCATTCTTTCGTGGAACGAAGCATTCTGGAGCATCAACCTGTCGAGCTCGAACGCGGCGCCGCTCACCGTGTTCATCGCCTCGTATTCGAGCCCCGAGGGTTTGTTCTGGGCGAAGCTCTCGGCGGCCTCGCTGCTGGCGGTCGCGCCGGTGCTGATCGTCGGCTGGCTCTCGCAGAAGCAACTGGTGCGCGGCCTCACGTTCGGCGCGGTCAAATAAACGCAAACGTCATGACGAACCTGCAAAACACGATGACGATCCAGGCGCTCATCTGCGACTGCGACGGCGTGCTGATCGACAGCGAAGCCGTGGCCGCACGCGTGCTGGTGCGCGAACTCGAAGCGCGCTGGCCCGGCGCCGATGTCGCGCCGGTGCTGATGCCGCTGCTCGGCCAGCGCATCGAGCGCGTGCTGGCGGGCGCGAGCGAAGCGCTCGCGCGCACGCTGACCAGCGCCGATGTCGATGCGATCCGCGCCGTGGCCGAAACCGAGGCCGCCGACGCGCCGCTCTTTCCCGGCGTGGCTGCGGCGCTCGACGCCATCGAACTGCCCAAGGGCTGCGCGAGCAACAGCTACACGGCAGTGGTGCGCCACGTGCTCGCGCGCAACGGCCTCACGCGCTTCTTCGGCGAGCGGCTCTATTGCGCCGATACGGTCGAGAAACCCAAGCCCGCGCCCGACGTGTATCTCGCGGCGGCGCGCGGCATGAACGTCGCGCCCGCGGCGTGCCTCGTGGTCGAGGACAGCGTGGCCGGCGTGAGCGCGGCGCGCGCGGCGGGCATGATCGTGCTCGGCTTCGTCGGCGGCGCGCACGTGGGCGGCGAGGCGCACGCGCTCGAATTGCGCGAGATGGGCGCGCGCGAGATTTTCGACGACATGCGCGCGCTGCCCGCGCTCGTGGCGGACTGGATCCAGAGGACGGAAGCGCGCGCGCAGTGAGCGCGCGTGTTCCGGCCAGGCGAATCAAGAGTGGAATCGCGGCGGGCCAGGCAATGCGCCGGCTGCCGCAACGAATGGAGACACATCATGGCAAGCGTGATCCTGAGAAACGTGCTCAAGCGTTACGACGAAACCGAAGTGCTGCGCGACGTGAACCTCGATATCGGTGACGGCGAGTTCGTCGTGTTCGTCGGCCCGAGCGGCTGCGGAAAAACCACGCTGATGCGGATGATCGCGGGTCTCGAAGACATCAGCGGCGGCGACCTGACGATCGACGGCACGCGCATGAACGACGTGCCGCCCGCCAAGCGCGGCATCGCGATGGTGTTCCAGTCGTACGCGCTCTATCCGCACATGACGCTGTACGACAACATGGCCTTCGGCCTCAAGCTCGCGGGCGCGAAGAAGCCCGAGATCGACGCGGCCGTGAAGAACGCCGCGAAGATCCTGCACATCGACCATCTGCTCGATCGCAAGCCCAAACAGCTTTCGGGCGGCCAGCGTCAGCGCGTGGCGATCGGGCGCGCGATCACGCGCAAGCCCAAGGTGTTCCTGTTCGACGAGCCGCTCTCGAATCTCGACGCCGCGCTGCGCGTGAAGATGCGTCTGGAATTCGCGCGCCTGCACGACGAACTGAAGACGACGATGATCTACGTGACGCACGATCAGGTCGAAGCGATGACGCTCGCCGACAAGATCGTCGTGCTGTCGGCGGGCAACGTCGAACAGGTCGGCTCGCCGAACCGGCTCTATCACGCGCCGGCGAATCGCTTCGTGGCGGGCTTCATCGGCTCGCCGAAGATGAACTTCCTCGAAGGCACGATTGCGCAGGTCGCGAGCGACGGCATCGTCGTGCGCTATGACAGCGGCGAAACGCAGAAGGTGGCGGTGGAGCCGCGCGGCGCGCGCGAAGGCGACAAGGTGACCGTGGGCATCCGGCCCGAGCATCTGCACGTGGGCGTGAGCGAGGGCGGCGTGAGCGCGAAGGCGATGACGGTGGAATCGCTCGGCGACGCGGCCTATCTCTACGCCGAATGCGCGGCCGCGCCCGATGGTCTGATCGCGCGCATTCCGCCGCTGGAACGGCACGAGCGCGGCGAAGCGCTGAAGGTGGGCGCGCCCGCCGATCATTGTCATCTGTTCGACGCGAACGGTCAGGCGTTCGAGCGCCGCTTCGCGCAGGAACTGGCGGCTTGAGGCTGTCTGGAAGGTTTTTTGTAGTCGTCGTTGTCTGAGGTTGCCTTGCCCCAACGAGGGACGCCCGCTTTCGAGCGGGCTTTTTTTTTGCGCATGCTTGCGCATTTTCTTGCACGCGTGCAGGCGGAGAACCGAAATCGGGCGCTATCATCCTGCGTCCGAACCCCGACCGCGTGCCATCATGATTCGTAAGATCGTGTCGACTGTGCCGATCGCGAGTGCGCTTGCCGCTTCGCTCGCATTGACCGCATTGACCGCCTTGACCACCACGAGCGCCCATGCCGCTGACGTGCCCGCGACGGTGGTGCAGCAGGTCGATTCGCGGGGCGACGCCCAGCACGAGTTGCAGCCGCCGATCATCGACGCGAGCCCGGTCATGCCTGGCGCGTGGGTCTACTTCACGGACAACACCTCGAAGCGCCCCGGCCAGACCGATAGCAACCGGCCCTATACGCTCGACGCGCATCTGATCTATCAGGACGCCGATCACGCCTGGCACGACCAGTTGTTCGACCGCTACGAGGAAGACGGCGGCATTCCGCAGATCGCGTCGGTGTTCTTCGCGCACGCGGATCACACGGCGCACAGCCGCAGTCTCGTCGTGCTCGTGCGCACACCGCAGCAGCACGACGACTACGGCGGCGACTCCTACGACGGTTATGTCTACAAGCTGACCGGCTCAGCCGCGCGGGGCGCGGTGTTCGTGGGCTTGCAGAGCGACGCGAGCGCGCCGTTTATCGGGCAATGCCAGTGCGGTTTCCGCGATGGCCGCACGCAGCACGCGCGCTATCCGAACGCCGCGGCGATCCGCAACGCGCTCGCCGAAACATTCCCAGAGAAATAAGCGGAAAAACAAACGCTCAAACCGCCTCGCCGAGCGCCGCCCGCGCGCAGTTTTCGTCGGTGACGAGGCCCGAGAGCCAGCCGCCCTTGAGCGCGGCGATCACGGCGTCGCGCTTGCGCTCGCCGCCCGCGAAGCCGATGGTCGGGCGCTTCGGCGGCGAATCCAGATAGAGGCTCGTCACGCGGCGTCCCGTCGGCGACTCCACGCGCTTGCCGTTCGCGTCGATCGGCAAGCCGAGCATTTCGGCAATCGCGCCCAGTTCCATCAGCCCGTGCACTTCGTCGAGCGTGAGAAAGCCGTCCTCGTAAAGCGGGCAGTGCTCGCCGATATTGCCGATGCCGACGAAGGCCACATCGGCCTCGCCCGACAGCCCTTCGACGATCCGATAGAGCCGGTGATTGCACCATTGCGCGCGCTCGGCCTCGTTGTCGGCGATCAGCGGCGCGGGCAGCAGGAAGTGCTTGCCTCCGGTCTTTTCGGAGATGTGCAGCGCCACGTCGTAGCGGTTCGACGAACCGTCCTGCGCGATTGCGCCGACCATCGACACCAGCCGGTGCTGCGGACGATCGAGCTGCGCGATCTGATCGACGGCGGCCTTGAGCGTGCGCCCGCTGCTCACGGCCACGACCATCGGCCGCTCCTCGGCGAGATAGCGCTCCATCACCTGCGCGCCCGCCACGGCGAGCTTGCGGTCGATCGCGTCCTGGGCGTCGCCGTCGATCGGCACGATCTCGCAGACCGAGAGGCCGTAGCGCTTCGAGAGCCGGTCGGCGAGCGCGAGGCAGTCGGCCAGCCGATGATCGACGCGCACGCGGATCAGGTTCTTCTCGACCGCATAGGCGACGAGCCGCTGCGCGACCGGACGCGAGACCTGCAGCTTCTCGGCGATCTCGTTCTGGGTGTTGCCGGCCACGTAGTAGAGCCACGCGGCGCGGGTGGCGAGATCGAGTTTTTCGGTGGACTTGGGCACGGTGGTCTTCGGAGCGGGTTCTGCGGGTTTCGTCGGGCGCGTTCGATTGTTCAAACGCGGCGCGAAGTGTACTGGATGCGCCGCCGGGTCTTACGCCAGCCTTTCGCGCGACGGATCGAACAGTGGCCGCACATGGCGATACAGCGCGCGATACGCATCGAGCCGCTCGCGCAGCGCCGCGTGGCGCGAGGCGTCGGGCGCGTATTCGGCGGCCACGGGCGCCTTCGTCAGCACCTCGTCGAACGAGCCGCCCGCCGCGAGCCAGCCGAGGCGCGCCGCGCCGAGCGCCGCGCCGGTCTCGCCGCCGCCGTGCTGGCGCGTGGGCGTATTGAAGGCGTCAGCGACCAGTTGCGCCCACCAGGCGCTGCGTGCGCCGCCGCCGAGCATCGACAGCGGGCCGACCGTGGTGCCCGCCGCGGCGAGCGCGTCGAGGCCGTCGGTGAGCGCGAGCGTCACGCCTTCGAGCACGGCGTAGCCGAGCAGCGCGCGGTCGGTCGCGTGCGTCATGCCGAAGAACACGCCCTGCGCGTACGGATCGTTATGCGGCGTGCGCTCGCCCGAGAGGTAGGGCAGAAAGAGCGGCGCCTGAGCGAGCGTGCGCGCGTCGAGTTTTTCGACTTCGGCGAGCAGCGCGGGCTCGTCGGTGCCGGTGAGCTTGCAGACCCAGCGCAGGCAACTCGCCGCCGAGAGCACGACGCTCATCTGATGCCAGCGGTTCGGAATCGCGTGGCAGAACGCGTGCACGGCCGAAGCCGGATTGGGCGCGAAGCGGTCGCCGATCACGCACAGCACGCCCGAAGTGCCGAGCGAGACGAAGCCGTCGCCGGGCTGCACCGCGCCGATGCCGATCGCGCTCGTCGCGTTGTCGCCGCCGCCGGCCGCGACCACCACGTCCTCGCGCAGACCGAACTCGCGCGCGACCTCGGGCAGCAACGTGCCCGACGGCGCGCTGCCTTCGGCGAGCGCGGGCATCTGCGCGCGCGTCATGTTGCAGGCGTCGAGCAGGGCGTCGGACCAGTCGCGTTTCGCGACGTCGAGCCAGAGCGTGCCGGCCGCGTCGGACGGATCGGAGACCTTGCCGCCCGTGAGCTTCAGGCGCAGCCAGTCCTTCGGCAGCAGCACGCAGGCGGTCTGGCGGAACAGTTCGGGCTCGTGGCGCGCGACCCACAGCAGCTTGGGCGCGGTGAAGCCGGGCATCGCCAGATTGCCCGCCACGCGATGCAGTTGCGGCGCGCGCGCGGTGAGTTCGGCGCATTCATCGACGGCGCGCATGTCGTTCCAGAGGATCGCGGGACGCAGCACGGCGTCGTGGCGGTCGAGCAGCACCGCGCCGTGCATCTGCCCCGAGAGGCCGATGCCGCGCACCTGCGCGAACGCGTGCGGATGCTGGGCGCGCAGCGCGGCGAGCGCGCGGCGCGTGCCGTCCCACCAGTCGTCGGGATGCTGCTCGGCCCAGCGCGGCTGCGGACGCGAAACCGTGAACGGCGAGCCCGCGGTGCCGATCGCGCGGCCATCGGGCGCGAGCAGCAGGACTTTCACTTCGGAGGTGCCGAGGTCGATGCCGAGATACGTGGACATGGCGCGCGCAGGTTCGGAGGTGGAGGCGCTACTTTAGCCGCGCGCGCACGGCGGCGCCATGCGCGGCGACCCGGGGACGCGCGTGCTGAGACGCGGCGCGGCACGGGCCGCGCGCGCAAGAAGGGCGGTCGAGAAAGACGCCAACCGGGCGATCAAGCCGCGGACCCGCGCCGGGCGAGCCACGCATCGACGCGCGCGAGCGCTTCGCGCAGCGCGCCTTCGAGCGGCGCGCCGCCCGCGAGACCGCCCCAGAGCAGCTTGTCGGCGGCGAACGCGGCGAGCGGATCGGCGGCTTCGAACAGCTTCGCCACGGCCACGCCGTCCATCACGCCGTCCTGATACTGATACGGCAGCGCGCCCTTGTTCCAGCGTTGCAGGAAGCGCAGGAACAGCGCGGGCAGCACGGCGGTGGCGGCGGGCGTCGCGCCGGCGGCGATGCGCTGCGCGATCGTCGGCGCGATAAAGCCGGGGATCTTCGAGAAGCCATCGGCGGCGACGCGCTGGTTGGTGTCCTGGATATACGGATTGCTGAAGCGCTCAAGCACCACGTCGCGGTATTTTTCGAGGTCGAGCGGGCTCGGCGTGAGGCAGGGAATCACGTCCTCGCTCACGTAGGCGTGCGCGAACGCGCGGATATCGGCGTCGTTCGTGCCTTCGTGGATATACGAGAGGCCCACCAGCGTGCCCGCCCACGCGATGCAGCTATGCGTCGCGTTGAGGATGCGGATCTTCGCTTCCTCGTAGGGCATCACCGATTCCACCATTTCCGCGCCCGCGCGCTCCCACGCGGGGCGGCCCGCGCAGAAGTGATCCTCGATCACCCACTGGATGAAGGCCTCGCCCATGACCGGGCAGGCATCGTCGACGCCGGTTGCGGTCTTCACGCGCTCGCGCACGTCGGGCGTCGGACGCGGCGTGATGCGGTCGACCATCGAATCGGGGCAGGCCGTCTTGGCGTCGAACCACGCGCGCAGGTCGCTCGCGCCGCGCAGCGCGAGGAATTCGCGCATGCCCGCGTGAAAGCGCTTGCCGTTGCTGCGCAGGTTGTCGCAGGTTTGCAGCGTGACCGGGCCGCCGCCGCGCGTCATGCGGGCTTCGAGGATCGCGGCCAGCGCGCCGTAGATGGTGGTGCGCGCACCGTTCAGATCGGCGGCGAGGTCGGGATTGGCGGTGTCGAGGCGGTCGTGCTCGTCGAGGTAATAGCCGCCTTCGGTCACGGTGAACGCGATGATCTTGCAGGCCGGGTCCGCGCCCGCGTCGATCAGGCTCGCGAGGTCGGCCGACCACGGCAGCACGCGCGTGATCGAACGGATTGGCTCATAGGCGCGCTCGCCCTGCGGCGTGACCGTTTCCAGCGTGTAGACGCCGTGCTGCGCGGCGAGCGCGTCCATGACGGGGTTCATATCGGCGCGGATGTTGCCGACGCTGAGCGTCCAGTGCGGCTCGTCCGGCTGGCGCGCGAGATTCACGCGGTGCAGATACCACGCCTGATGCGCGCGGTGAAACGATCCGGCGCCGATGTGCAGGATCACGTTCGCGTCGCTGCGTTCGCTGGCCATAAGGTGTCTCCGTGTTCGCCTGTCGATGGCGATGTGCGCGCATTTCGCGTGCGCGTCTGGCTGGTTTCGATGTCTGAAGCGCCGGGCGTGGGAGTGAAGTTGCCAGAGCATTTGCCCGATCGATGAACGAATGATCGTATTCGGGCGAGCGAAAGTCAAGACGAGGCGGGCGGGTTTTGGTGGCGCGCTGCGGCGCGGGAGATGGGTGCGCAGGCGTGTGTGCGCGTGCACAGGCACGCGCGGCAGGTGCCGCGCGCGATGCTGTGATGCACAACGGAAAGGAGGGTGTGGCCGGGTGGCCTAGGCGTTGATCCGCTCGATCGCCGCCACGGCCTGCGCGGTCGCATCGGCCGCACAGCAATCGACGACGATGCGCTCCGGCATCGCGCGCAGCCACGTGAGCTGACGCTTGCAGAGCTGGCGCGTGGCGAACACGCCCTTGTCGCGCAGGGTGTCGTAGTCGATCTCGCCGTCGAGGTATTCCCACGCCTGCCGATACCCGACGCAGCGCATCGACGGCAGATTCGCGTCGAGATCGCCGCGCGCGCGCAGCGCCTTCACCTCGTCGATCAGACCCGCCGCGAGCATCGCGTCGAAGCGCTGCTCGATGCGCCTGTGCAGCACCGCACGGTCCGACGGTTCGAGCGCGACGGGCACGAAGCGGTAGCGCGCGGCCTCGTCGTCGCGGCTCGATGGCGCGGCGAGCAGCGCCGACATCGGCTGGCCCGACAGCATCCAGATTTCGAGCGCGCGCTGGATGCGCTGCGAGTCGTTCGGCGCGAGGCGCGCGGCCGTGGCCGGATCGACTTGCGCGAGGCGCGCGTGCAGCGCGGGCCAGCCGTCGCGGGCGGCGTCGGCGTCGAGTTGCGCGCGCACGGCGGGATCGGCGCCCGGCAGATCGTTCAGGCCTTGCGTGAGCGCCTTGTAGTAGAGCATCGTGCCGCCCACGAGCAGCGGCACGTTGCCCCGCGCGACGATCTCGCCGGTCACGCGCAGCGCGTCGGCGCGGAAGTTGGCGGCGGAGTAGGCATCGGCCGGATCGACGATATCGATCAGATGATGCGGCGCCGCCGCGCGTTCTTCCGCGCTGGGCTTCGCGGTGCCGATATCCATCTCGCGATAGACGAGCGCCGAATCGACGCTGACGATTTCGACCGTGCGGCCCTGCGCGGCGGCCTGCGCCGCATAGGCCAGCGCGGCGGCGGTCTTGCCCGATGCGGTCGGCCCGAGCAGGCAGGCGACCGGCCGTGGAGATTGCGTCGTGCTCATGGTGGCTCCGCTCACTGGCCGCGCATGAACAGGCGGTCGAGGTCCGCGAGCGTGAGCTGATACCAGGTCGGGCGGCCGTGATTGCACTGGTCGGCGCGTTCGGTGGCTTCCATCTGGCGCAGCAGCGCGTTCATTTCGTCGAGCGTGAGGCGGCGGTTGGCGCGCACCGCGTGATGGCAGGCGAGCGTGCCGAGCATTTCGTGCTGGCGCTCGGTGAGCACGCGCGAGCCGCCGTAGGCGTGCAGGTCGGTGAGCACGGCGCGCGCGAGCGCCTGAAGATCGGCGTCCTTGAGCAGCGCGGGCACGGCGCGGATCGCGATCGAGGTGGGCGAGAGCACCGCGAGATCGAAACCGAGCGCTTCGAGCGTGGCCTTTTCTTCCTCGACGGTGCCGGTTTCCACGGGATCGGCCTGCATCGAGATCGGGATCAGCAGCGGCTGCACGGCGAGCGAGCGCTCGGCCAGCGCCGCCTTGAACTGCTCGTAGAGGATGCGTTCGTGGGCCGCGTGCATATCGACGATCACGAGGCCGCGCGCATTCTGCGCGAGCACGTAGATGCCGTGGACCTGGCCGAGCGCGAAGCCGAGCGGATGATCGTCGCGGGCGTCGAAGGCGGGTTGCGCCGCGCTGTCGAAGGGCGCGCCATCGGCGGCTGCATCGCCTTGCGTGACGGTCGAGCCTTGCGCGGTGCCGGCGCCGACGTCCTTGCGGCCGAACAGCGCATCGTAAAGCGCGAGCGGCTGCGCGACCGGCAGCGAGCCTTGCTGCATGCGCGACTGGCGCAGCCAGGTGTTGCCGCTGCTTGCGCCGCCGGATCCGCCGCCGGATCCGCCACCGGATCCGCCGCCCGAGCCAGATCCGCCGAAGCCCGACGCGCGTGCGCCACCGAAACCGCCTGAACTGCCCGCGCCGCCAAATGCACTCGACGATCCGCCGAAGCTGCTGGCGACGCTCGCGGTGCCGAACCGGCCCGCGCCATCGCCCGCCGATCCCAACGATCCCGCTGAACCTGCCGATCCAGACGATGCCGACCCCGACGCGCCCGAACTCAGCCCCACCGATCCGCCGAGCACGCCCGCGCCCGGAATCGCACGCGGTTCGATCAGCGCGGCGTGGCCGCCCGACGTGGTTTCCGGCGATGCGCCCGCGTGGCGCGCCAGCGCGCGTTGCACGGCATGGAACACGAACTGGTGAATCGAGCGCGAATCGCGGAAACGCACCTCGATCTTCGACGGATGCACGTTCACGTCGACGGCCTCGGGCGGCAGGTCGAGGAACAGCACATACGACGGATAGCGGTCGCCGTGCAGCACGTCCTCATAGGCCGCGCGCACCGCGTGCGTGAGCAGCTTGTCGCGCACGAAACGGCCATTCACGAAGAAGTACTGCTGGTCGGCGCGATTGCGGCTTGCCGTCGGCAGGCCCGCGCAGCCGTAGACGGCCAGCGGTCCGGCGCGCTCGTCGAGCGGCAGATGCGCGGTGGCGAAAGTCTCGCCGAGAATCTTCGAGACGCGCGTGCCCGGATCGCTCGCGTTCCAGTGCTCGACGGCGCGGCCGTTGTGCAGCACCGAGATCGCCACGTCCGGGCGCGCGAGCGCGCTGCGGCGGATCATCTCCAGGCAATGCCCGAGTTCGGTCTGCTCGCTCTTGAGAAACTTGCGGCGCGCGGGCGTGTTGAAGTACAGCTCGCGCACTTCGATGGTCGTGCCCTGGCCGCCCGCGGCGGGCGAGATCGCGCCCGTGTGCGCGTCGATTTTGACGGCGTGCGCGTCCTGCGCGGTGCGGCTCGTGATCGACATCTCGGCGACCGAGGCGATCGAGGCCAGCGCTTCGCCGCGAAACCCGAGCGTTGCCACGCTTTCGAGTTCCGCGAGCGAGCGGATCTTGCTGGTGGCGTGGCGCATCAGCGCGAGCGGCAATTCGCCTTCGGGAATGCCGCAGCCGTCGTCGGCGATCGAGATGCGTTTGACGCCGCCTTCGTCGAGCAGGATGCGCAGCGTGCTCGCGCCCGCGTCGAGCGCATTTTCGAGCAGTTCCTTCACGACCGAGGCGGGGCGCTCGACCACTTCGCCGGCCGCGATCTGGCTGATCAGCTGATCGGGCAGCGCCTGGATCGCGCGTGCGGGCCGTGGGCCGCGCGAAGCGGACTCGGGGGCCGCGTTGGCCTCGTCGGGCAGGGCGGAGGCGGAAGCGTCGGGCGCGGCGGCGCCGGGGAGATCGGAATTCGAGGACATGCGCGCAATTATAGCGAGTCGGGATGCGCCGGCCCGGCGCTCGACCGGGCCCCTTAAGTGTCCGTTAAGCGCCAATATGCGATCTATTGGACGCATTTTTGCCGCCGTTCACGGGAATTTTTCGTGACGGCGGGGCACTTTCTGTATGATGGCGCGGTCAATTTTCCTTCTCGCGCCACACCGGGCGAGGGCGCTTCCCGCGAGCGCTCCGTCCTCGACCAATAAGGGACACTTTTGGATACGCTGCTGCAGTTCGTCAACCTTGTCTTGCACATCGACAAGTTTCTCGGAGTCTTCATCCACCAGTACGGTGCCTGGGTCTACGCGGTTCTGTTCCTGATCGTGTTCTGCGAAACCGGGCTCGTCGTGCTGCCGTTCCTGCCCGGCGATTCGCTGCTGTTCATCGGCGGCGCGTTCGCGGCCACGCACGAGATGAATCTCGGCCTGCTGCTCACGCTTCTGATCGTCGCGGCGGTTACGGGCAACACGCTCAACTACATGATCGGACGTGCGATCGGACCGGCGGTGTTCAATACGCGCATCCCCGTGCTCGAACGCTTCCTCGACCGCGCCGCGCTGCAAAAGACCCACGACTTCTACGAGCGCCACGGCGGCAAGACCATCGTGCTCGCGCGCTTCATTCCGGTCGTGCGCACCTTCGCGCCGTTCGTCGCGGGCGTCTCGCAGATGAGCATGCAGCGCTTCCAGCTGTTCAACATCGCGGGCGCGCTGTTCTGGGTGCTGCTGCTCGTGCTGCTCGGCTTCTTCTTCGGCAACATTCCGTTCATCCGCCAGTACCTCAACATCATCGTGCTGGTGGGCATCGGCGCGGCGATCGTGCCGATCGTGCTCGGCGGCCTCTGGAAGATGATGCGCAAGAACAGCGGCGGCAATGCCGTGCGCGGGCCGAATGGCCGCTGATTGTCGCTGATGGTTGCTGATGCGCACTGAGCGACACTGAGCGCTCGAACGCCTGATCTCTCGATCGGCGCTTCACGAAAAAACGGCATCGCCCGCGAGGACGATGCCGTTTTGTTTTGCGCGGCCACCCATGGCCGCAGCGACTGACGTGGCTCGGCTTACGCGCCTTGCGTGCCGATGCGCCGGATGATCGACGGCGTTTCCGGCGTCGGATAGCCCGCGTCCCGGAAGGTCTCGACGATCGCGCGGTTGGTGTCGAAATACACCTGCCAGTACGTCTCGTTGTTGGTGTACGGACGCACCGCGAGCAGCGGACCTTCGGGCGTGAACGAGAGGATCTCGACGTCGGGCGCGGGCTCCTGCGCGACGTTCGGGATCTTCGCGATGGCCGCGCGCAGGCGGTTGGCGGCATCGACGGGATCGACGCCATTGGCGATCTTCGCGGTCAGCTCGACGCGGCGCACGGGCGTCGCGCTGTAGTTCGAGATGGTGTCCGAGAAGATCTTGTTGTTGCCGACGATGTTGACCACGTTGTCCGGCGAGATGATGGTCGTGCCGAAGATGCCCAGTTCCTTCACCGTGCCGGTCACGCCGCCCGCCGTCACGAAGTCGCCGACCTTGAACGGCCGCAGCACCTGCATGAACACGCCCGCCGCGAAGTGCGCGAGCAGGCCGCCCCACGCCGTGCCGATGGCGAGGCCGAGACCGGCGAGCAGCGCCGCGAACGAGGTGGTCTGCACGCCGAACACCTGCAGGATCGCGAGCACCAGCAGCAGGTTGAGCACGCCGGCCAGAATCGAACTGAGGTAATGCGCGAGCGTCGGGTCGACGCGTTCGTTGCGGCTGAGCAGCTTGCGCAGGAAGCCGGCGATCATGTTGATGACCCAGCGCCCCACGATCCACAGGACGATCGCCGCCAAGACCTTGGTCCCGAAGTCGATGCCTCGGGTCATGATGAATACGCGGATGGTTTCGAGATCCAAGATGCCCTCGCTTGAGTCGTTGATTGAGCCGGAAAGACGCGTGAACTTCGGGACACTGCGGAACACTGCGAGCCGATGCGACTGCCTGAAACGAAACTGCGACGAAACTGCGACGAACCAGAGACGAAACTGAAACAAACCGCGGACGGCCGTGAGGCGGGACTTCGAGCGCTGCGATGCGGGAACGACGATGACGCCGGCTGCGGGTCAACCGCGCGTCATATCCGTGCATTTATAGGCGAAGTGGCGATCGCGTGCATTCAGCGTGCCCGGCGTCGTCGGGGTTGACCCCACGCAGGGCCGCGCGGCGAGCGTCTGCGTTTCATGCGCATTGCATATCGGTTAGGCGGTATCGTTGCGCGACGGTTTCTCGTCCCATTCCATCGCATCGAAACGCATCGCATCGAAACGCTCGACAAGGAGACCCGCCATGAACCTGCAGAACACGGATCTGCATCTCATCGACGTGAAGCTCGACGAACTGCGCCCCACGCAGCTCACCGTCGGCTTTCGCGAGGTGAACGCCAAGCGTGAGCACTGGCAGACGCTCGACAAGAAAGGCCGCGCGGCGGCCATCGGCTCGCACTGGTTTCCGGCCGTGCTCGGGCCGAAAGGGCGCTACTACGTGGTCGATCATCACCATCTCGGGCTCGCGTGGCTGCACGAAGGCGTGCCGAGCGTGAAGGTCACGGTGCTCAAGGATCTGTCGTGGCTCGACACCACGATCTTCTGGCGGATGATGGAGCACAACCAGTGGGTGCATCCGTTCGACGCCGTCGGCGAGCGCTGCGCCTACGCCAATCTGCCGAAGCAGCTGTTCGGTCTCGACGACGATCCGTACCGCAGCCTCGCGGGCGAACTGCGCGTGGCGGGCGGCTACGCCAAGGACACCACGCCCTTCAGCGAATTCCTCTGGGCCGACTATCTGCGTCAGAAGGTGCCGTCCGCGCGCGTGCGAAAGGACTTCGACCAGGCGCTCGTTGATGCGCTCGCCCACGCGCACGACCCGGACGCGCGCTATCTGCCCGGCTGGTCCGGTGTGGTGCCGACGGCGGCGCAATCCCCGCAATCGTCACAATCGGCACGATCGGCACAATCCGGCGGGGCAAAAGCCTCGGGCAAAGGCAAGAAGAAGTAGGCGGCGCGCCGTCCTACATCGGCAGTGTGGACTTGCTGTAGGGCGAGGTTTCGATCACGAGGGCGTCGCGCGACGCCTTGCGCGGCTCGCGGTCGGCGTCGTCCGCCGCCGTGCGGCGGCTCGCCAGATAGCCGACGACCAGCGCGAACAGCGCGCTCAGCCCATAAGCGGCAGCGCGCGCGAAGAAGCTGTCGACCGGCTGGCGGGCGCGCCACGCGCCGCCCGCGTCGGCGAACACGAGGAAGGTGAGCGCCGCGTCGAAGACGCAGGCGAGCGCGATCATGCCGACGAACACGCGCGTGCCGTGCAGGCGGACGTCCGGGCGCATCGCGCGGATGAACCAGCAGACCAGTTGCACGCCGGCGAGCAGGACGAGATTCGACACCAGGCAATAGACGAAGTTATCCATGTGACGTTTCGGACGTTTCGGACGTTTCGGGCAAGGCGCGAGGTGGAGCACGGCACCGCGCGGACCGTCGCGGCGCAAGGCGTCGCGCCGCCGGCTCTTGGAGCGGCGCGATCATGGCACGAGGGTCTTTCTCGAAAAATGCGCGGATCAGCCGATTGGCGCGTCCGGGGCCGTGCCGGACGGCGCGCGATGGCCGCGGCGCGCCGCGTGGCGCGGCTCAGGCGGGTTTGTGAAGCTTTGTCAGGCGCGGCGGCGCGGGTTGTATCGGCGCAACTGGGCGCGTGTGAAAGCGGCGGCGCGGCGGCTGGCGGTACGGTTTTATCGGCCTGTGGATCGGGCCTGCGGATTGGCTGTGCGGGTTGGGTGTGCAAGCGCCGCTGCTGACGTCAGCGGCGGCTCAGCGCGCGTCGGGCAGCAGCGCTGCGGGCGGCGTGCCCTTCGTCAGATATTCGCAGAGCCACTGAGTCGCCGGGCCGGTGCCCGTATCGGTGCGATGGATCAGCGAGACGTTGTAGTTCACCGAGCTGCGGTCGGCGAGCGCGATACGCACGAGGCGGCCCGCTTCGAGATCGGCTTCCACCAGATGACGCGGCATCGAGCCCCAGCCGAGGCCCGCGAGCAGCAGACGGTGCTTCGCGCCCAGGTCGCCGAGCTTCCACGCGCGGTTGCTGTACACGCCGAACGTCTGCCCGACCGTGAGGCGGCTGCGGTCGGTGAGCACGAGCTGTGTGTGCTCGCGCGCGTCGGAGATGCGCACGGGCTGCGCGGCCTGCGCGAGCGGATGGCAGGGCGCGGCCACCATCACGAGCTCGACGGTGCCGATCGCGCGCGCCTCGATCACGTGCGGCCAGTTCTGGTTCGGCCCGCTGATGCCGAACGCGCAGTCGCCGTCGAGCACGAGCTTGAGCACGCCGCCGAGCGCTTCCATCGTCAGGTTGAGCGCGACGGTGGGGAATTCGCGCGCGAAGGCCTGCAGCGCCTGCACGAGCCGGTCCGACGGAAACATCACGTCGACGGCCACCGAGACCTCGCCTTCCAGGCCGCGCTGCAAGCCGGCGGCCTTGGCGTTAAGCTGACCCATCAGCAGGTCGAGGCGGCGCGCGTCGGCGAGAATCGCGCGGCCCGCCGCCGTCAGCTCGGGCTTGCGCTTGCCGCGCTCGAACAGCGCCACGCCCAGCAGCGCCTCCAGATTCGCGATCGTGTAGCTCACGACCGACTGCGCGCGGTCGAGCTGGCGCGCCGCCGCCGAAAAGCTGCCGGTTTCCGCCACCGCGATCAGCGCGCGCAGTTGTTCGAGGCTCGGAGAACGGTCCATGAGCGACCTATCGAAGAATTGGATGGTAACGATCCATTCTAGACGATTGTTTGTATACCTAGCGTCGGGGTAAAGTGCGCGTTCCCCATCAAGGACGACCATGCCGATGAATCGAACCGTCAAGCCCGCCGGCCGCTACAGCGGCGTCGCCATGCTGCTGCACTGGCTGGTCGCCGTGCTGATCGTCTGGGGCTTCGCGCTCGGCTGGATCATGACCGACATCCCCGGCATCACGCCCACCAAGCTGCGCTATTTTTCGTGGCACAAGTGGATCGGCGTGACCGTGCTCGCGCTCGTGCTGGTGCGCCTGATCTGGCGCGCGACCCACGCCGCGCCCGCGCTGCCCGCCTCGACGCCCGCGTGGGAGAAGGGGCTCGCGCATCTCGGCCACTTCCTGCTTTACGTGCTGATGGTCGCGATTCCCGTGACCGGCTATCTGTACAGCTCGGCGGCCGGCATTCAGGTCGTGTATCTCGGCATCTGGCCGCTGCCCACGCTGATCGATCCCGACACCGCGCTCAAGGGCACGCTGCGGATCGTGCATGTTTCGTTGAACTACACGTTGCTCGCCGTGGTGGCGCTGCACGTGCTCGCGGTCGTGAAGCATCAGTTGCTCGACCGCCAGAACATCCTCGCGCGCATGCTGCCGTTCGGCACGCCGCGCGACTGAGGCGCGCCTGCGTCACGTGGCGCGCGGCGCGCGTGTGCTTCTTATTCTTCCCATTCGACGTTTTTTCACCGCTCATAGCGTAAATAGCGAACCGATCATGATCCACCGTCTCGTCCAGAAAGCTTCCGTCGTCGCGCTCGGCGCGGCGCTCGCCGCCGGCGCGGCCTTCACCGCTTCGTTCGCCCTGAACGCGGATGCGGCGCCCGAAGCCGGCAAGAGCGCCGTCTCGGCCGTGTTCAAGCAGATGAACGTGCCGGTCGAAGGCAAGTTCAACCACTTCAGCGCCGACGTGCATTTCGATCCGGCCAACGTCGCCGCTTCGAGCGCGAAGCTCGACGTCGAGGTCGCGAGCTTCGACCTTGGCTCGGCCGACTACAACAAGGAAGTGGCCGGCGACGAGTGGTTCGACGCGGGCAAATTCCCGCACGCGACCTTCGTCTCCACGCAGATTAAGGCCGGCGCGAACGGCGCGTACTCGGTCGCGGGCAAGCTCACGATCAAGGGCAAGACGACCGATGTCGTCGTGCCGGTGCAGTACCACAAGGACGGCGCGAACCAGGTGTTCGACGGCGCGCTGCCCATCAAGCGCCTCGCGTACAACATCGGCACGGGCGAGTGGAAAGACACTTCGATCGTCGCCGACGACGTGCAGATCAAGTTTCACATCGTGGCCGCCGCGCACTGACGCGCAACGGCTGTCCGTTTCAACCGCATTCGCTTTGTCTTAACCCCAGCATCAGGACACACGCTCACATGAAGAACACGCTTTTCGCCGCGGCTGCTGCCGCCGCACTCGCCGCCGCCATCGCCACGCCCGCTGTCGCCGCGCCGACCACCTACAACCTCGACCCGACGCACACGTACCCGAGCTTCGAGACCGACCACTTCGGCGGCGTCTCGGTGTGGCGCGGCAAGTTCACGAAGAGCTCGGGCACGGTCGTGCTCGATCCGGCTGCGAAGACCGGCACGGTCGACGTGACCATCGACGCATCGTCGATCGACACGGGCAACAAGGCGCTCGACAAGCACGTCAGCTCGGCGGAAATGCTCGACGCGGCCAAGTTCCCGACGGCCGTCTACAAGGGCACCTCGGTCAAGTACGACGGCGACAAGCCCGTCGAAGTGATCGGCACGTTCACGCTGCACGGCGTGACGAAGCCGCTGAACCTGAAGATCGACTCGTTCAAGTGCTTCCAGAACCCGATGCTCAAGCGTGAAGTGTGCGGCGCCGACGCAACCGCCACGTTCGATCGTTCGGACTACGGCGTGAACTACGGCCAGGCGTATGGCTTCAAGATGGCCACGACGCTGCAGATCCAGGTCGAAGGCATCAAGGCCGACTAAGTCTTTCCGACTGGTGGCAACGGGCGCGCGCTTCGCGCGACGCTCGTTGGGGGCCGCCGAGGCCCGAAGTAAAAAAGCCCGTGCGCATGATGCGTAACGGGCTTTTTTGTTGCGTGCGCGATGTGGCGCGACGCGCTGGCTGCGATCCGCGTCAGTGGATCGGCGAGTCGCCGTGCGTGCTGTGCGGCGCCAGCGCGACATCGACCACGTGCGTATGCCAGATACCGCACGTCGCCTTCACGGGCACCCATGCGTACTTGCCGCGCAGCTTCGCGAAGCCGCGCAGATGAATCAGCGTGTCGATGGGCGAGGCCTGCGGCACCGGGCTCGACGCACCACCGGGCAGTGCGCCCGCAGGCACCGGGCTTTCGACCTTGGCGGTGAGCGCGCGGCGGTCGGGGACCATCAGCGAATCGTAGCGCGGCGCGCCATGCACCCACTGATCGAGGGCGGCGACGCAATTGACGACGGCGTCGGGCACCTTCATCCGCCGCAGATATTCGTAGTCTTCGGGCGGGGCTTGAACTTGCGCCTGAACGCGCAGACTGATCCAGAGCAGCGCGAGCATGACGCAGGCGAGAGTCGAGAACTTCATGTTGACGTGGCCTGTGCGGCGGGGGAACGGCGGGGTGGGGAAGTATACACGCTGAGCCGCGCGAGGCTTGTCCGGGAATGCAGGCGCGATTTTTTGCGCGCCAAAGCAAAAAGCCCAGTCCGAAGACTGGGCTTTTTGTTTCAAGCTTTGGTAGGCCGTACGGGATTCGAACCTGTGACCAACGGATTAAAAGTCCGCTGCTCTACCAGCTGAGCTAACGACCCGAAAGAAGCGGGATTATAGCAGACATGCGGAACGTGTCAACCTTATGGCGCGTGCTTCTTATCTGTTTCTTGAGCGCTCAAACAAGACAACCCAAAAGAAAAAGCCCGGAATACGCGGTATTCCGGGCTTTTTGGGGATTGCGAGAGGCGCGTTTGGCGAACCTGCGGCGATCACGATGACGCCGCTCATTCGCTTCACGCCAGATCGATCCAGCGGCGCTTATTTGAGCTGTGTGAGCTTGCTCTGTGCCGTCTGGGCAACTTCCGAGCTGCCGTACTGCGAAACGATCTGTTCGAGCGTGCGCTTGGCCGCAGCCTTTTGCCCTTGCTCCATCTGATTGTTCGCGATCGCCAGCAACGCCTCAGGGGCGCGCGGATGTTGCGGATAACTCTTGACCACGTTCTGCCACGTTGCCGTCGAACCCTTGTAGTCCTTCAACGCATACAGCGCGTTGCCGAGCCAGTACTGCGCCGTAGGCTGATACGGGCTCTGCGGATACTTGGAGATGAAGCTGCGGAACGACGAGGCGGCCTGCTTGAAGTCGCCGTTGCGGAACTGTTGGGACGCGGAGTTGAACGCATCCATTTCGCCCGGCTGAACGGTGCCCTGCATGCCGTCCACGGTCTCTTGCTGCGGCTCGAACTTCTTGAGACGCGTGTCGAGATCCGTGTAGTAGTCCTTCTGTTGCTTCGTCAGCGTCGTGAGCTCGTTCGCCAGATCTTCGGTCTGACCGCGCAACGTCGCGACCTGCTGGTTCAGCTGGTCCATGCGGTTGGACTGATCGAGGATCGTGCGCTGTGCCGCGGACAACTGGCTCGACAGATTGTCGTTCTTGGCGCGCAGGTCGAGAATCGCCTGGCGCGCCTGATCGTCATCGAAGAGACCCGCGTGGGCCGGGATCGCCGCAAAGGCGACGCCGGCCACGCAGGCGGCTGCGGCTGCCCGCAGCGGGGAGAAACGGTGCGACATACGCCCCTTCATCCAATGCTCAGATTACTGTTGGTACACGAGGTCGGCACGACGGTTTTGCGCCCACGAGGCTTCGTCGTGACCTTGTGCAACCGGCTTTTCCTTGCCCAGGCTCACAGCTTCCATCTGCGAATCGGGCACGCCCATCAGCGACAGCGCCTTGCGGACAGCTTCAGCACGCTTCTGGCCCAGTGCCAGGTTGTACTCGCTCGTGCCGCGCTCGTCGGTGTTGCCCTGGATCAGGACGTGACGTTCCGGGTGCGTCTTGAGGTATTGGGCGTGTGCCTGCACCACGCTTTGGTAGTCGTCCTTGACGGCGTAGCTGTCGAAGTCGAAGTACACGCTGCGCTTGGCGAGCGGGCTGTTCGGGTCGTTCAGCGGGTCGACGTTGACTTGGGCGACGGCGTTCGGGTTCGGCTGCGTGCTCATCGAGCCGGCGTTCGCGTTTTCGTCGGTCTTCGGAGCCGACTTACACGCGGCCAGTGCACCGATCATCAAGACGGCCAGCGCCAGGCGGAATTTGTTCGACATCATTATTGCTCTCCTGAAGTGTTATTGCATGAAAGGACCCCAGGACGGCTCGCGTACGCTGCCGCCCTGAACGGACAGGATTTGCCGCGTACGACCGTCGGTCGATACAGCAGCCAGCACGCCACGGCCGTTCACCTGTGTGGCGTAAAGAATGTACTGACCGTTCGCCGCGAAGCTGGGCGATTCGTCATGTGTCGTGTCGGTGAGCGCGGTTGCCACGCCGGACTGCAGGTCTTGAATGTACAGCTTAAATCCGCCGCCCGTGCGTGAGATGTACGCCAGCTGCTTGCCGTCGGGGCTGACCCGCGGGCTCGTGTTATAGCTGCCGGTGAACGTCACGCGTTGTGCTGCGCCTGCGCTTTCACCCTGTGCTGACATCCTGTAGACCTGCGGCTGGCCGCCGCGGTCGCTCGTGAAGTAAATCGAGCGTCCGTCAGGAGAGAAGGTGGGTTCGGTGTCGATGGTCGTGCCTTGCGTCAGGCGGCGCAAACCGGAGCCGTCGGCATTGACGGCGAAGATCTGCGTGTTGCCCGTGCGCGACAGCGCGACGGCGAGCGTGCGGCCGTCCGGCGACCAGGCCGGTGCCGAGTTGTTGCCCTTTTGGTCCGAAATGACGACGCGCCGCCCCGTAGGCAGGTCGTGCACATAGACGATGGGCTTTTTCTTTTCGAAAGAAACGTAAGCGACCTTGGTGCCGTCGGGCGACCAGGCCGGCGAGATGATCGGCTCGGGGCTCGACAGCGCGATGTGCGCGTCTTGTCCGTCGGAGTCCGAAATCTGCAGCTGATAGCGGCCGCCCGTGCGGATCACGTACGACAGGCGCGTGGCGAACACGCCGCGGTCGCCCATCAGCTTCTGATAGATGTAATCCGCGACCTTGTGTGCGCTCATGCGCAGGCCCGCGGGCGGGCTTTGCAGCACGAGACCGCCGAGGCTTTCGCCCTTGACCGTGTCGTAGAGCTTGAAGCGCACTTCGTACTGGCCGTTCGGCAGCTTGTTGACGCTGCCCGCGACGAACGCGTTGGCGCCCTTGGCTTTCCAGCCGCCGAGGTCGACCGAGTCGGTTTCGGCGACCGGGGCGCTGCCCGCGTCGACGTTGGTGAATTTGCCGCTGCGCGCGAGGTCGGCGCGCACGATCGCGGCGACTTGCTGCGGCGAATTTGCTTCGCCCGCGAAGTTCGCCGTGGCGATCGGAAACTGGGTGGAGCCCACGCCGGTGACGAGGACGTTGAGTTGGGCGTTCGCGGCGCCGCCGACTGCCAGCAGGCAGGAAGCGACGAGGGTACGCAGGCCAATTTTCGTCATCAGAGTCATGCTGTGATGTTTCCTGAAAAAGCGATATTTGTCACACCGCGCGACAGCAGACAGACCCGAGATGCATCGAATCGTTCCTGCCCGCCGCCGCGCGCCAGCGTTGTTGCACTCTGACTTGCGCCGTCAACCTGCCGGGCGCAAGGTAATCTTGAAGCTCGACGGCGTCTTGCCGTCGGTGTCTTGCGGCATCGGGTCCGCGCTTTTCACGGCTCGCATCGCGGCGTCGTCCCATGCCGAATTGCCACTGCTGCGCGTGATCGTTGCCGAAAGCAGGGTGCCGCTCGAGGAACAGCGCACCGCGATTTCGGTTTCAAGACCGGCCGTGTCGCCTGCCCAAGTGATGAACGGCTTCACGCGACGGCGCACCTTGTCGGCATAACCCGGCGTTGCTGCATTGCCGCCCGAGCCGCTGCCGGTGCCGCTTTTCGCGAGACCGTTGCCGCTCGTGCCTTCGCCGCCGCCCATCGCGCCTTGCATCTGCGCGATGCGCGCGCGCCGTTCTGCGTCCATCTTCTTCGCCTGGGCGTCGGCTTGCGCCTTGGCCTTGGCGGCCTTGTCGGCGTCGGCCTTCTTCTGGGCGTCGAGCTTCGCCTGCTTCTGTTGCTGCTCTTGTTCCTGCTGCTTCTTCAGCGCGTCTTGCTGCTGTTGTTGCTGCTTGAGCTTTTCGGCGGCTTGCTGCTGTTGTTCCTGCTGCTGTTGTTGCTTGAGCTTCGCGGCCTTCTGCTGCGCGGCGAGCTGAGCCGCCTGCTGGGCGGCCAGTTGCTGCTGACGCTTCGCCTCGGCTTCCTGCTGCTGCTTGATGCGTTGCTGCTCGGCCAGTTGCGCCTCGCGCGCCGCTTCCTGCTGCTTGCGCTTTTGCTGTTGCAGCGCAATGTCGGCGTCTTCCGTCTGCGGCGGCGGCGGGGCAGGGGTCACCGGCGCGGGCGGCGGCAACGGCTTCGGCGTCGACAGGTCCGGCACCTCGGTCCAGAGCTCCGCCTCTTCACCCGCCGGCGTGCTGTTCTGCCAGTGGATGCCGTGGTAGAGGAAAAAACCGAGCAGCACGTGCATGATCACGGCGAGCGCTATAGCACGCCCCGTGCCACGCTCGCGCGGAGGCTGCATCGGATAGGTGTCTTTCTTGCCGGTCATTGCGATTTGACGAGCAGTCCGACACGTTTGACGCCGTGCGCCTTCAAATCGGACATGACGTTCATCACGGTCTCGTACTTCACGGACTTGTCGGCGGCGATCACGACGGGCTGGTCGGGATGACTCTGCTCGCGATCGGCGACGAAGCCGTTGAGATCGGCGCGCGACATGGTTTCCTGCTGCGTGGCACCCGAGTCGTCCTTATATTTGACGCTCAGATTGCCGTCGGGCCGGATGTTGACCACGACGGGCGGTGTTTGCTGCTGCTGCGACGCGCCGCCGACAGTCGGCAGATTGACAATGGACGGCGCCACCAGCGGCGCGGTCACCATGAAGATCACGAGCAGCACCAGCATCACGTCGATATACGGCACGACGTTGATGTCGGCCATCGCACGGCGCGAGCGGCTGCCTCGCATGCTCGAACGGACTGAGCCTCCCATCTTCGACTCCTTGCTTCGTGAAGATTAGTGGGCCTGACGCTGCAGGATGTTCGAAAACTCTTCGATGAAGGTTTCGAAGCGGATCGCCAGACGGTCGATGTCGTGCGCGTAGCTGTTGTACGCGACGACCGCCGGAATCGCGGCGAACAGACCGATGGCGGTGGCCGTCAGCGCTTCGGCGATGCCGGGCGCGACGTTCGCGAGGGTGGCCTGCTGCACGTTCGCGAGACCGCGGAACGCATTCATGATCCCCCACACCGTGCCGAACAGACCGATATACGGGCTGACCGAGCCGACCGAGGCGAGGAACGAGAGATTCGCCTCGAGCGCGTCCATTTCGCGCTGGAAGGCCGCGCGCATGGCGCGGCGGGCGCCGTCGAGCACGAGGCTCGGATCGTTCAGGCGCTTCTCTTTGGCCTTCAGGAACTCGCGCATGCCCGACTCGAAGATACGCTCGAGCGCGCCGATCGTGTGGCGGTTGTTCGCTGCGCTCTGGTAGAGCGCCTGCAGGTCGCCGCCCGACCAGAAGTCGCGTTCGAAGCGTTCGGTCTGCCGGCGTGCGCGGCGGATGGCGAACCACTTGCGGAAGATGAAGGTCCAGGAAATCAGAGACAGCAACAGGAGAAGTCCCATCACCGCCTGTGCCAGTATGCTCGCATTAAGAACGAGTGAAATGATCGACAGGTCTTGTGTAGTGTTCATAGAGGTTCGTTGTAACGTCCCGGAAGGGGCGAGCGGCTGCAAGTCAACGCGAAGCTTCCCGAAGGCAAACGGCAAGGCGGCGCGCCGTCGCGGCCGAACCCAGCTTGGTCCTGCAAAGACCCGCGCGAGTTCACTGGCGTCGTATCAACGGCAATTAAGCGGATGCCGTTGACACGGTTGGTAAGACTTTCTTCATGCCACGTTCCAAAGCTGCGTGAACGTGGTCGGGAATGGCGGACGCGCGCATGGTGCCGTCGACGTTCGCCACACAGCCGACGCGGATCTTGCCCGTGGCCAGCAAGGTGTCGCCGCGCCACGCTTCCTGCATGAAGTCGACCGACGCGCGGCCGAGTTTGTCGAGGCGGCTCACGATCGTCACGACGTCGTCGAGACGGGCGGGCACCCGGTAGTCGAGCGCGGTGCTGCGCACGACGAAGAGGGCGCCGGTTTCCTCGGCGAGCCTGCGTTGATCAACGCCGCAGGCGCGCAGCCATTCGGTGCGCGCGCGCTCGAAGAACTTCAGGTAGTTCGCGTAGAACACGATGCCGCCGGCATCGGTGTCCTCGTAGTAGACGCGTATCGGCCATGTAAAACCGGACGCGGCCTCCGAACTTGGGGCCGTACCCGGCTTGCTGGTGGAGATTTCCATGCCGCGCATTCTACCGGAACGCGCGCTGCGCACGCCGTTCGGACGACTGACATACGCAGGAAAATTGAAAGCAAATTTATCCGCGATGGATGCTCAGTCCGGCGAACGATTGCGCGACCGGCATGAGTTCGATCGTGTTGATATTGATGTGCGCGGGGCGCGTGGCGATCCAGTAGATGGAGTCGGCGATGTCCTCGGCCGTGAGTGGCTGCACGTCCTTGTAGACGTTGGCGGCCTTGGTGTCGTCGCCTCGATAGCGCACGTTCGAGAACTCGGTGCCGCCGCACAGGCCGGGTTCGATGTCGGTCACGCGCAGCGCGGTGCCGGCGAGGTCGGCGCGCAGGTTCAGGCTGAACTGGCGCACGAAGGCCTTGGTCGCGCCGTAGACGTTGCCGCCCGGGTACGGCCAGCGGCCCGCCACCGAACCCAGATTGAAAACGTGGCCGCGGTTGCGCGCGACCATGCCCGGCAGGAACGCATGCGTGACCTGCACCAGACCGGTGCAATTGGTCTCGATCATGGTTTCCCATTCGTCGAGGTCGGCCTTTTGCGCCGGTTCCACGCCGAGTGCGAGGCCGGCATTGTTGACGAGCACGTCCACGTCGGCGAATTCGGGCGGCAGGGCGGCGGGCGCGGCTTCCACGGCGGCGCGGTCGCGCACGTCGAGTTCGAAGGGCAGAAGCGCGTCGCCGAGTTCGGCGGCCAGCGCGTCGAGGCGGTCCTTGCGGCGTGCCGTGGCGACGACGCGGTGTCCGCCCTTGACGAAGGCCCGCGCGATGGCGGCGCCGAATCCCGCTGATGCGCCGGTGACGAAAACGATCATGGTTGCTCCCTGGTCGGTAGAAGGCGAAGAAAGGGGAAAGCCTACTTCCAATGCGGCGCTGCGGCAAGGAAGGGTCAGAACGCGTGCGAGCCCCGCATCGACTTGCGGACGGCACGCGGCGGCGCCTTGCGCGCGGCCCCCGGCGCCCGCTTCGGGCCCTTTCCCGGTACGTTCGGACAGCCCGCTTCGGTTGCCTATTCCGGGCCGTTCCAATACACTAACGCGCTCAATCCCTGCGTGACTGGCGATAGGGTTCCTGAATGACGGCGCGTGCATTTGCGGCTGCACCCAATGGTGTTCCAAGCGGTGTACCAGGCGGTGCAGCAAGCGGTGTAACAATCGTGCGTCATGCTGCGTTTGGCGCGGCTCGATCGGGAGCTCAAGGTGGAACGACCCACCGTGAAGCGCAGGGTGCCGTTTTGCCGTTCGCCTGGGCAGCCGAGATCCGCGCGCTTCAATGAGCGCTGCACGGGCTGTCCTGCCTCGCGTGTGCGGCACCTTCTTCCGCCACGTCAGGGCTGGCCACTTCGCCAGCAGCGCCGCGTACCTGCTACGCGTTCCGCGCGAGACCCGGTCAACCTGAACACACTTAACGGAACCCGTATGTTTGACAGAGCCGAAAGCACCA
>NZ_CAJMZH010000013.1:0-241027 GCF_905220285.1 Paraburkholderia sp. J94
CGCGGATGCCGCCAGTCGGCGCCTTGCGTATAAGTCCACCAGTTGTAGTGATTGCGCAGATCCACGCGCTTCTCAGGCTTCGCGAACACCACCGAGGACGGCGCCAGCATCTCGGGCAGCGCGCCCGGATAGTCGTCGGGATTGGCGGGGCGCTCGGCGGACGTGATGTGGCCGGTGGCGTCGACGAAGCGCTGGAAGTCGGCGTTCGTCACCGCATGACGATCGATCCAGAATCCGCGCACGCGGACCTTGTGCGCGGGCGCTTCCTCGGGATAGTGATGATTCGAGCCCATCAGGAACGTGCCGCCTTCGATACGGACCATGCCTGGCGACGCAGCGTGCGAGGGGGCGTCACAGGCGTCGTTGATCGCTTCGGGTGCGGTGTGGATCATGGGCAGTCAGGGTGGGCGGCAGGGTGTGGAATCGCATGGGCGCGGACGGTGAAACGTTGGTGTCGGCGTTGGCGTCTGCATTGGCGTCGGCGAGCAAGGCATGCGGCGTACCGGCTTGCAGTATTGGAGCGCCGCCGCGGTTTCGCTATCGGTAGATGGGGCAACGGCATTGCCCCTGAGGGCAATCGGCAGGCGGGGCGCGCGCTTTGCTATAACTTTCGCATCGACGTATGCAAACCGCTGACGGTTACGCGATGTCTGCGCTTTTACGCAATGGGATTGCCCCGCATCCTATGGCGCGTCGCCGGGCCTTGTGCGGACGCGAGGCGCTAGTTCGGCGGCATCGACTGCTGGAGGCTAAGCAGGTTTTGCGGCACGACGCGAATCAGACCGCCACGCGGACTGTCGATATCCGCGATCAGCGACAGTGACAGCGACACGGTGATCGGCAAGACGAACAGCAGCACGCGCCGTCCATTTTTACCGCGCACGCCATAGCCCTGCATCAGGTTGCTGAAGAAGGCGATCGCCATCATCAACGCCCACGCCGAAACCGGAATGCGATTGAGCCACGCGGCCTGCGTATAACCCTGCGTATTGATCACGTCGTTCATGCCCCCGACCGCGAGCGCGGTGATGGGCGTGGGCCGCGCCTCGGCGGCCTCGCGCACGGTGTCCCACAACTGGCCCTGAAGCGCCATGGTTTTGCTGTTGAGCACGTCGAGTTCGTGCGCGTTGCGCGTGCGATAAAACACGATGCGCAATTCCAGATACTGGGCCAGCAGCGCTTTGGCTTTTGCCGAACCGGGTGTGCCCAGCAGGTCGGCGCGCAGATATTCGGTGCCGATCGCATTGGCTTCTTCTTCCTCGTAATTCTTGCGCTGGTCGTAACGGCTGACCGCCATCGAAAGCGTAAAGCCGATTAACAGCGCAAGCAGCGTGAGCGTGGCGCCCTGAATGACGTTGTAGTTATCGCGCGCGTCATCCGAGAGCGGCAGGACACGCTGCATCACGATCGCGCCGAGTGCCGCGCCAGTCGAAAGCAGCACGATCAGCAGGATGAACAGGTATGCGGGATGATGAACGAGCTGAGTCATTTGGGATCCGAATGAATAGCGATGAATGCCGCCCTGATATGCTCCGTGCCGATCGATCTTAACGTGAACCATGGCGTCAACGCGTTGCCCCAAACCCTGAGTCAAACCGCGCTTTCGCGAGCGGAGGCAGGGCGGGCCGGTTTGCAATCGCACGCATCATGCGCTGTTGCGATCGGTTGAATGAATGCACGGATCGTTGACTCAATTGAATGAATGCCACGCAGCGCGCCAGGCGAATTCATTGCGGAATGAATCGATTATTTTCGTTCTGATCAGTCTGAAACCACATGGTCTCGTAAATTGCTATAACGGCTTACATGCGTTCGATTCGTGTCATGCGAGTCGCGCAGAGGTGTCAAGGAGCGGTATCAGGGAGCCACGAAATCCGACCCAAAAATACGGATGAATTGGCGAAGACGGAGTGATGTCGTGAATAGCGATTCCATCAGGACGATTCACGTTGTCGAAGACGATGCATCCATGCGATCGGCGTTGAAAAGACTCCTGAGCAGTGCAGGTTATGCGGTCCAGACGTATGCCTCCGCCGGCGAATTTCTGGTGAGCGAGCCCGAAGCGTGGCGTGGCTGTCTGCTGCTCGATCTGGAACTCGGCGGCCCGAGCGGGCTGGATCTTCAGCAGGCGCTGCGGCGTCAGCCACGCGCGATGCCGGTCGTGTTCATGAGCGGCTACAGCGATGTGCCGCGTACCGTGCAGGCGATGAAAGCGGGTGCCGTGGATTTCCTCGTCAAGCCCTTCGAGCGGCAGGCGTTGCTGGACGCGCTCGACGCCGCATTCAGCACGGATGCGCACGCGGACGCGCCGTTGCCGAACGAGGCGGCACCGGGCGTGAGCCTCGGCGAGCGAGAGCGGACGGTGTTGAAAGGGATCGTCGCGGGGCGGCGCAACAAGCAGATCGCGGCGGAACTCGGACTTTCGGAGCGCACCATCAAGAGCTGTCGGGCGCAACTCATGCGCAAATTTAGCGCGGGCTCGTTCGCGGAGTTGCTAAGGCACGCCGAAGCGGTATCGCTCGCGGCGTGATGTTGGTTCGTCGTATCCCGCTGTCCAGCAACTCGCACAAGCGGAGGCCAGCGCGCGGCGCGGTTCGCCACCGTGAGGCGACGACGACGCCTTTGCGCGTCGACACGAGCATGCGCGGCATGTGAAAGACAAGCGCTCTGCCCGACATTGCCCGAAAGGGAAATGGGATTGCCCCAAATCCCTATGGCATGGTGCGCGTCATATAGACAACGATGATCGAATGGTTGGAATCAGCCGGACTCGTTCAGCGATTTCGCCCCTTGTATTGCGTGCGAAACGCTGAGTATCGGGTCGGGGAGCAAGGCATTGCCCTAAGTCCCTATGGCGTCAGCCTCACGCTCGCATGACACTTCGGCATCGATTATCTGGACGACGACGCATGAACGCGGAGCCACTCTCGATCGTGATTATCGAGGACGACACGGGCCTGTGCCGCGCCATCGAGCGCCTGTTCCGCCACTCGGGATTCGTCACGCGTTCGTTTCAAAGCGCGGAGGAGGCGGGGGCATACGATTGCGCGCTGGCCGCGCGTTGCCTCATTGTCGACGTGCAGCTTCCGGGCACGTCGGGGCCTGCGTTTTATGAAGCGTTGCAGTCGCCGCGTCCGCCCGTCGTGTTCATCACGGCGTACGATGCGCCGGTCACGCGGCAGGCCGTGGCGAGGGCGGGTCAGCATGCGTTGCTGACCAAGCCTTTTCTGGGCGCGGCGCTGCTGGATGCCGTCGGCGAGGCGACGCGCAGCCAGCCTTGAAGGTCGACGATTGACGGTGCCTGGATTTTCCATTAATCGGCCGCGACATTGCGCCGGGATGATCGGCACGCAGACTGGATTGGGAGCGACGCGTTGAGCGAGCGAGACGAACGGGATAAGCGACACAAGCGACACAAGCGAACCAGGTGGCTGGCGTGGTGCGCAATCGCGATTCTCGCATCGTCCATGATGGGAACCGCCTGCGCTGACGAATCGCCGATAGCGTCAGGTGGCGCGAAGCCGTCGTCCGTTGTGCGCGTCGCCATCGCGCCGGTCGCCCCCTTCGTGCTGCCGCAAACGAAGACGCCCGAAGGCTTCAGTATCGATATCTGGAACGAGATCGCGCGCCGTATTCGCCGCGATTTCACGTGGGTGCCGGTCGCCACGCAAGCCAACGTGCTCCCGACCGTCGAGCAAGGCAACGCGGATCTCGCGATATCCGCCATCACCATGACGCCCGAGCGCGAGCGCCAGGTCGATTTTTCGATTCCTTATTTCGATGCGGGCTTGCAGATCATGGTGCGCGCGCGCAACGATAGTTCTTTCCTGAGCACCATCTGGTCGGTTCCGTGGCGGGCGATGGGGCAGTTCGCGGCGATCAGCGCGGCGATCGTTTTCGTGCTGGCCAATCTCGTCTGGCTGGTCGAGCGAAAACGCGATCGCAATTTCCAGAAGCCTTATTGGCGGGCGATTGGAGAGGGCCTCTGGATCACGATGCTGATTATCGCAACGGGCGAGCACGGCGAACGCGATGAACCGGGCCTGTGGAAACGCGTACTCGTGCCCGCCATGTGGTTGATCGGCGTGGTGCTGGTGGCCCAGTTCACGGCGACGGTGACGTCTTCGCAGACGGTGGCGCGCCTGCAATCGAACATACGGGGTCCTGACGATCTGCCGGGGAAATTGATCGGCTCGGTGCCGGGCACCGTCGCCGCCGACTATCTCACCGAGCGAGGGCTGCCGTTCGTCAGCATGAACACCGCCGATGATGGTTTCCGGCTGCTGATGCACGGCGACATCCAGGCCATCGTCTACGATGCGCCGACTTTGCAGTACTGGAGCGGGCGGCTGGGCAGCGGCACGCTCGCCGTGGTGGGACCAGTGTTCCGGCCGGAGAAATATGGCATTGCCTTACCCAACGGCAGCCCGTTGCGCAAGGCGATCAACGAGGCGTTGCTGTCCATGTATGAAGACGGGACGTACGAACTGATTCAGAAGAAGTGGTTCGCGTCGGGGAGCTAGTCCGCTGGACGCCGTGCATGGCTTGCCCCAAATCTCTCTGAGCGCATCGTCAGCGCGATCATCCCAACACGCAGAGCCTACTGAAGCGTCTCCTGCAGATACTTGTGGACGAACGCAATCGCCATGCTGCCCTCGCCAACGGCCGACGCGACCCGCTTGATGGGGCTCAGCCGCACATCGCCGCAGGCAAATATGCCAGGCGTGCTCGTTTCGAGCAGATAAGGATCTCGCGTGTGCGCCCAGCGTCCCGCCTTGACGACATCGTCGCCGGTCAAGACATAGCCGCGTGCGTTACGCGCAATGCCTTCCGGCAGCCAACCCGTCTCCGCATCCGCGCCGATGAAAACAAACAAGCCTCCGCAATCGTGCCGGGTGACGTTCGCGCTCGCTTTGTCGACGATGTCGATAGCGCCCAGATGGGTTTCGCCATACGCGCCCACCACTTCGGCCTGCAACCTGACCTCGACATTCGACTTTCGGGCGAGTTGTTCGACCAGATAGCGGGACATGCTGTTCTCCAGCGCGTCGCCGCGCACCACGAGCGTCACCTGCCGCGCGTGGCCGGAAAAGTAGAGCGCGGCTTGTCCGGCCGAGTTGCCGCCGCCGATCAGATACACGTCCAGGCCATGCGTCGCGCTGGCTTCATTGCGCGACGCGCCGTAATAAATGCCTCGGCCGATGAAGCGGTCGAAGCCTTCGATGGCCAGTCGCCGCCACGTGACGCCGGTCGCAAGAATGAGCGTGCGCGCGCCGACGACATCGCCGCCGTCGAGGTGCACTTGCCGCGATCCGACATCGATGCCCGCCACGGCGCGCGTCACCAGAATCTCCGCGCCGAGCCGCTTCGCCTGTAGCAGTGCGCGGTTGGCGAGTTCGTCGCCGGACACACCGTTTGGGAATCCCAGGTAATTTTCAATGCGCGACGACGTGCCAGCCTGTCCGCCCGGCGCCTCGCGTTCGACCACGATCGTTCGCAAGCCTTCGGACGCGCCATACACCGCCGCGGCGAGGCCCGCGGGTCCGCCGCCGATGATCACCGCGTCGTATTCGTCGATGAGCGGTTTCGTCTGAAGACCGAGGCGCTCGGCGAGTTCGCGTATCGCGGGCCGATTGAGGAGCGTGCCGTCGGCGAGGCGCAGCGCCGGGCATTCCTGCTCCGATGGACATTGACCGGGCCAGCGCGTGCTCAGTTCGGACGCATCGGGCGCCATCCAGTCACAGCTGATCTGATTGCGTTCGAGGAACTGGCGCAACTCCGTGCACGCCGGGTCCCATCGCGCGCCGACTATAGTCACGCGCGGCTTGGGCGGTTCAGCGGAAAGGCCCTGCAAGCCGCCGATGCGCTCGCGTGCGAGCGCGCCCATCTTCACCGCGACTTCCGGCGACGCCGCCGCGAGCGCGTAATAGTGCGACGCGTCCACGCGCATGACGCGCGACGGCTCCGCGGCTCGATAAGCGCCCGGAAACGGCGAACTCAGGGCGAGCGGCACCTCGCCAAAGATGGTTCCGGGCAAGCGCCATCCCAGCGTGCGCTCGACGCCGTCGAACAATTTGATGACTTCGATCTTGCCGCTGAGCACGGCATAGAGCGCGCGCTCCGCACCCTCATGGACCGCGAATTCGCCACTGCTAAGCTGCAGGTCGGCCGATGTGTGCGCGAGATGTTCGAGTTCGGTGTCGCCGAGCGTCGAGAAGAGGGGGATGGCGCGGAGGTCGTCAGTGGTCAGCATGATTCGTCATCCCTGGCAGGCAATGAATCACAGTGCGCGAAGTGATGTGCACGCTTGAAGTGCATGCACGAACGGTGCACATGAACTGCACGCCGACGCGCCGGGCGAGATCGCGCCCAGCCGGAGTGCGCGATCGAAACCAGTATAGGTTAGGCGGCCGCGCCCGCCTAACCTGTTGCCGCTTGCGTCGCTCGCCTGCTTTATCCGCAGGTCCCAATCTCTCCGCACGCGGTGCAGAAGTCGCAGCCGTCACGGCGAATCACGGCATTCGCGCCGCACGATCCGCATTTGCGTCCGAGCATCGCGTGCGGCGCGGCGAGCGCGGCGTCGGCGGGCAGCGCATTCGGGCCGTCGAGCACCTGATCGCCCGCGCGTGCTGCACGGCCTTCATCCGCGAGAGGCGAGGCGTTGCCGTGACGCGCTTCGGCGCGCCGCTGCGCGAGCAGACGCGAGGGCACTTGCCGTCCCTCCGCATCGAGAAAGCCGCGCCGATGCAGGATCTGCTGGATCGCGTAGGCGATCGCCGCGACTTCCGAGTCGTGCCACAGCGGCGTGCGCTTGCCGTCGAGGCGCTGCGTCTCGCCGTAACGCACCTGGCCGCGATCCCACGACACCTTGCGCAAGTCCTGCAGATTGCGCGCGACGAAGCCGCCGCGCGCCGCGAGCGACAGTGAGCGCATGGTCGCCGTGATCCATTGCTGCGACTCGTCGCGCTGCCCGACGGGAATGAAGAACTCGATAGGCCGCTCGATCGTCACCGGTTCGCTGCCCACCTGGCCCGTCACTTCGAGGAACGACACGGCCACGTAGAGCGAGACCTTGCCCGTCTGCGTGAGGTATTCGATCTTCTCGATCACGGCGGGCAATTCGCCCTTGGGCCGATGATCGATCGCCACGCGCAGCGGATCGAGCAGCGCGTCGCTTTGCGCGTCGTCGAGCGAGTCGGCGGCCGTGGGCGTGACTTGAAGCACCGCGCCGAGCGTCTCGTTCGGACGATAGGTCGCGAGCCCCTTGAGTCCGCGCCGCCACGCATCGAGATAGAGGTTTTCGAAGTCTTCGAACGGGTAATCGGCGGGCACGTTCACGGTTTTCGAAATCGACGTGTCCACGTAAGGCTGCACCGCCGCCATCATCTGCACGTGATCCTGCGCGCTCATTTGCAGCGCGCTCACGAAGTAGTCGGGCAGCGCGTTCGCATCGCCGGCGTCTCCAACGAGTTCGCGATACACGCGCCACGCGTGGTCTTCGACCGCGAAGGTTTCGCTGCCGCCGTCGGCCATGCGGCGCGTGCGCTGATAGGTCCACGAAAACGCGGGCTCGATGCCGTTCGAGACGTTGTCGGCGAACGCGAGACTCACTGTGCCGGTCGGGGCGATCGACAACAGATGGCTGTTGCGGATGCCGTGCACGCGGATCTCGTCTTGCAGCGCGTCGGACAGGCGCGACGCGAAGGTGCCGGGCGCGAGGTAGGTGCTCGCGTCGAACAACGGAAACGCGCCGCGCTCGCGCGCGAGTTCGACCGAGGCCGCGTAGGCGGCGTCGCGCATCGTGCGCCCGACGCGAGCGCCGAACGCGCAGCCTTCCTCGCTGTTGTAGCGGATGCCGAGCATCACGAGCGTGTCGCCGAGTCCCGTGAAGCCCACGCCGATGCGCCGCTTGGCGGCGGCTTCGGCCTGCTGCTCGGGCAGCGGCCAGAGCGTGACGTCGAGCACGTCGTCGAGAAAACGCACCTGCGTGGCGGTGCGCGCGGCGAGCGCGTCCCAGTCGAAGTTGTGGTCGGCGGCGCTGGCGCTCGCGTGTTTCGCGCCGCGCAACTGCGCGAACGGCGCCTTCACGAAGCGCGTGAGATCGAGCGGCCCGAGATTGCAGCAGCCATACGGCGGCAAGGGCTGCTCGCCACACGGATTGGTCGCGCGGATCGTCTCCTGCGCGCGCAGGTTGTTGTCCTCGTTCATGCGCGAGATGAACACCACGCCGGGCTCGGCCACGTCGTAGGTCGAGCGCATGATGGTGTCCCAGAGATCGCGCGCGCGTTTCTCCGCGTAGATCCAGAGGCCGTCGTCGCGCTGCTTGAGGTCGCCTGCTGCGCGCAGCGCGGGCGAGGGCGCGGCGCGATGCACGAGCTGCCAGATGTCGTCGTTTTCGACGGCGCGCATGAACGCGTCGGTCACCGCCACCGACACGTTGAAGTTGTTCCAGCGTCCCTTCGAATGCTTCGCCTCGATGAACTCGGGCAGGTCCGGGTGATCGCAGTCGAGCACGGCCATCTGCGCGCCGCGCCGCGAGCCGGCGCTCTCGACGGTGCGGCACGAGGCGTCGAATACGTCGATATAGCTGCACGGTCCCGAGGCGCTCGATCCCGTCGATTTGACCAGCGCGCCGCGCGGACGGATCGCCGAAAAGTTGTAGCCCACGCCGCCGCCGCGCCGCATGGTTTCGGCGGCCTGCAACAACGCGACGTAGATGCCGGGACGGCCTTCGGCGTCGATGCCCTGAATGCTGTCGCCGACGGGCTGCACGAAGCAGTTGATGAGCGTCGATTCGATGGCCGTGCCCGCCGCGCTCATGATGCGGCCCGCGCCCAGCGCGCCGTTGCGCAGGTTGTCGACGAAGCGCGCCTCGATCTCGGCGCGCAGCGCGGGCGGCTCGGCCTGGGCGACGCCGCGCGCGACGCGGCGATAGATGTCGTCGGCGGTCTGCTCGTCGCCCTTGGCGTATTTTTCGAGCATCACGTCGAGCGAGAACGGCTGCGGAGCGGGGCGATCTGCGTGGGAAAGCGGGGGCGTGTTTTCTGCCATGACCGGGTCCTTTCGGGGCGTCGCGGCGTGCCGGGCGGCGCGGTGGTTGCACGAAGTTTGCGCGAAGTTTGCGCGGAAGTCGCGCGGCGGCAGGCCGGTTCTGGCGATCCCGTCTGGACTGGCCGGGACCGGCGCCGCATCGCTTCATCGAGAACTGCACATGGCTTCCACCTTACCGCAGCGGCGGCGCGCGTGCGCAGCGTCAGCGCGCCGCGGGTGGCGTCGGTCGAGGGCTCGGCGAGGGCGCGCGCGGTTACACTGGCTGACACTAAAAAGCCGCCACAACGAGGAGCAACGATGACGGAGACGACCGCGCCCAGCGTGATCTACCGCGACCATGTGCGCGCGGAATGGGTCGATTACAACGGCCATTTGCGCGACGCGTTCTACATGCTGATCTACAGCTTCGCGACCGATGCGCTGCTCGACGCGATCGGGCTCGACGCGGCGCAGCGCGAGGCGCGCGGGCGTTCGATGTACACGCTGGAAGCGCATCTGAACTACGTGCGGGAGATCAAGGAGGGCACGCCGGTGCGCGTGGAGGTCTCGGTGCTGGAGCACGACGCCAAGCGCGTGCGGGTGTATCTGGAGATGTTCGCGCAGGAGGCGCTGGTGTCGGCGAGCGAGCAGGTGTTGCTGCACGTCGATCGCGCGGGTCCGCGCGCGGCGCCCTTCGATGCCGACGTGCTCGCGCGCGTGGCTGCGCTGCGCGGCGAGTCGGTGGGGCGGGTGGCGCGTTACGCCGGGCGGTCCATCTCGCTCGCGCCGGGGGCGGCCGCGGTCTCGTCCTGAGATGCGGCGCCGCAGCACGCGGCGGGGCGAGGCGGGTTTGGCCTCAGAGCGCGCTTGTGTGGCCGGAACGCGGTGTTGGCGAATGGCGCGAGTGACGCCTGGCCGATTCGTCGATCACTGCACGATTGCGACGCAATCGTTCAGCGATTGTTACGAGAAAGTCTGCTAATCGCTTTTTGCCGCCTGGGCCGGCCGGGATGCGCTCGCGCCGTTTCCGGCGACTTGCGGTCCGCTCAGGCCGCTTCGCTGAACGGCACGTTGGCCACGAGGTCGCCGAATACTTCCGCGGCGATCATCACCGAGGCGTTCAGCGGAGCCGGCCGTTCAGCCGGCTTGTACACCGCGTCGCCACGGCGGATCTTGCGGCGCGACACGGCGCAGGTTCCCGAAGTATGCGCCGAACGGCGTCGCCAGCGCTGCTCGCCATAGTGGCAGCGGCCGGGTTCGACCCAGCGGATGACGAGCGCTGAATCCGTCTGCTCGAGGATTTCAATGCGTTCACCGTTGGCACCGTCAAGCGCGAGACACGCCTTCTTTTTCATTGTCGGCTCCGTGAGTGGGATGCCGCGAATGTAGTCCTCTGCGACGCCAAGTGCCATTGTGTCGGCGTTGAAACACCATTCCAAAATCGGCAACAATTGCCCTGCGACACCATGCAGATAACGAAGGAATGGGGGTTTGCGGGCGATCAAAGTCTGACATCTCGAATTTGTGCAACGCAGTGTTGTGCGTGGCGCGACATCGAAATGGTCTGGTGAGGCGGGGTTGGAACGCCGGGGCGGCGTATGAATCTGATCGAATGCGGCGCTGAATGGCCGTGCAGATTTCGTCTTTCGGTCTGTCGCCCTTATGCTGGCGGCTTGTTGCGGCGCGCTTTTATGCGCGTCTTTATGCGTTCTGTTTAGACTTTTTGCCGCTCGCGGCGCCGGTATGGCCAGCAAGGCCGACCGAGCCGTCCTGTCGAATTGCCCCGAGGTTACATGATTCATCGCCCGCCTGCTCCGAACTCCGCAAACGAGCAAAAAATCCAGCGCGCCGCGTCGGCCGCCCTGTACGCCGCGCTCGTCCTGGTCGCGCTCTGGGTCGTGCGCGAATTCGTGCCCGCCGTCGCGTGGGCGGGCGTCGTCGCCATCGTGCTGTGGCCGGCCTACCAGGCCGTCGAGCGTCACCGCCTGTTCAAGGGCCGCACGACCTCGCTCGCCACCGTGCTGACGCTGGCCGTCGCGCTGCTGGTCGTCCTGCCGATCACCATCACGGCGATCCAGGCGGGCGGCGAGGCGCACGATCTCTACCTGTGGGTGCACGCCGCCCAGGAAAACGGCGTGCCGGTGCCCGACGTCGTCGCGCGTCTGCCGTTCGGCAGCCATCAGGTCAGCGACTGGTGGCAGGCGAATCTGGCGCAGCCGCTCAAGACCTCGCCCGCGATGAAGAACCTGCACGGCGACACCATCGTCTCGTTCGGACGCCACTTCGGCGCGCGCGCCGTGCATGCCTCCGTGACGTTCGGCTTCATGCTCGTCACGCTGTTCGTGATCTTTCAGGCGGGCCCGCGCCTGTCGGGCACGGTGATGCGCGGTGCGCGCCGCGCGTTCGGCGCGGACGGTGCGCAACTGCTCCAGCGCATGGCCGCCGCCGTGCGCGCGACGGTCACGGGGCTCGTGGTGGTCGGGCTCGGCGAGGGCGTGCTGCTGGGCATCGGCTATCTGTTCGGCGGCGTGCCGCATGCGGCGCTGCTCGGCACCGTGACGGCAGTCGCGGCCATGCTGCCGTTCTGCGCGCCCGTGGTGTTCTGCCTCGCGGCGCTCTGGCTCGTGGTGCAGGGCTCGGTGGTCGCGGCGGTGTCGCTGGCGGTCTGGGGCTTCGTGGTGGTGTTCGTCGCCGAGCATTTCGTGCGGCCCGTGCTGATCGGCAATTCCACGCGTCTGCCGTTTCTGCTCGTGCTGTTCGGCATACTCGGCGGCGCGACGACGTTCGGGCTGATCGGCATCTTCATCGGCCCGGCGCTGATGACCGTGCTGATGGTGCTGTGGGCGAACTGGGCGGAGTGAGGTCGGGAGGCGCGTGGACGCGAGGTTCACGCGCCGGATTCGCGGATCGCGCCGCCGGCGTCCTCAGTGTACGCAGGCGAGCGCGTATTTGAGCGCGGCGGGCAGCAGCTGCCGCCAGACCGGCCAGACGTGGCCGCCGTCGACGATGCGTAGCGCCGCCGGATTGCCCGCCTCGCGCAAACGCGTATAAAGCAGCGACGATTCGGCCTGGATCACGAGGTCGTCGTCGCCCGAGGCGATGAAGAAGGGCACGCGCCACGGCCGTCCGAAATAGCCGTTCCACAGCGCCGGATAGTTGAGCGTACGCCAGATGTGCGCATCGAACTGGTGCTCGCCGAACACGCCCACGCGCCGCGCCGACGAGGACGGCGGCGGCTCGCCCGAATAGACCGCGGGCGAGAGCAGCAGCGCGCCGCAGAACATGTCGGGATGCTCGAGCGTGTAGCGCAGCGCGCCGAATCCGCCCATCGAGACGCCGCCGATCGCGCGGCCGCCGCGTTCGTCCGCGACCGCGAAATGCGCCTCGATCTCGGGCATCAGGTCGTTGAAGAACGCCGTCTCCATCTTTTCCTTGCGATCGACGTACCAGTCGGTGCCGCCTTGCGGCATCACGATCACGACGGGCGGAATCTCGTGGCGCGCGATCAGCGTGTCGGCGGCGGTTTGCAGGTCGCCCTGGGTGATCCAGTCCATCGCGTCGCCGTTGTTGCCGTGCAGGAGATAGAGCACCGGATAGCGCGCGGCGTCGGCGTGATAGCCGCTCGGCAGATAGACCAAGTAAGGCCAGTCGCGATTGAGCGCCGCCGCGTGGAAGGTGCGCGCCGCGATCGTGCTGGCCGCCGCGAGGCTCGGCCTGGCGGCGAGCGCCACGAAGGTGAACGCCGATGCCAGCGCGACCAAACCTGCTGAGGCCGCCGCGCGCGCGACGGCGTGCATGAAGCTGCGCGCGGTGTTGTGCGAACGGCTTCGGTTTGCGCGAGGTGTGGTGCTTCGTGTCGCGGCAAGGCGCGGATTGGACGACGGATCGAGCGGCGGATCGAGCGGCGAGCCGGACGGCGCGGGGCAAAGGGAGCTGCGCATGGCGGAAAGCGGGTGTCGAGGGCACGCCGTCGGCGCGGGGTCATCATGCTAGCAGCGCCGCGCGCGGCCAGGAAGCGGACGATTTTGCGGACGACCGAGTGGGCGACTGAGTGGGCGATTTTCGCGTGAAGTTTGGGGCTCGGGCGCACTCGGTCTCGCCGCGCGCGCCCGAGCCTTCGCGCGCGTCAGGCCGACGCCTTCGCGCGCGAGGGCAGCAGCCGTTTGAGCGGATCGGCGGCACGCACGACCACGAACAGCGCGGTGAGCGCGACGGCGTCGGCGGTCAGGCCGAGCGGCACGTCGAGATAGCCGTCGGTGTACCAGTAGAGCACCGAGTCGACGGTCAGCGAGATCACCGCGCCCGCCACGAACGACAGCATGCCCTTGCGGCCCACGAGGCCCACCCACGGCAGCCAGGTCGCGAGACGCCTCGCCCAGCCGAGCCGGATCAGGTGCGCGACGAGCCACGCGATGCCGAAGAAGTTCAGCGCGCGGAACCACGCGAGATTGCGCTTGAAGTCGCCGTCGAGCGGCGTGTTGCCGAGTTGCAGCCGATAGATGGCCGCCGCCGCGACCACGGCGAGCGCGAACATCGTCACGAGCGTGCCGAGCTTCGGCCGCGCGGTCACGTTCTGGAACACCGGCTGCGCCTGCGCGATCACGCCGGCCATGAACATCAGTTGCCAGCCGAACGGGTTGAAGTCCCAGTGCACGTCCTCGACGTGCGGCAGATACGGCGCGAAATGCGGCGCGACGCCCCACAGCGCGAGGCTGATCGCCGCGAGCAGCCAGGGCCGCGTGCGCGCGAGCGGCAGCGCGAGCGGCGCGGCCAGCGCGAAGCACGCGTACATCGGCAGGACGCCCGCGAGATAGGGCTGGCGGCGCAGCAGCACGATGTCGCGCAGCGCGGCGCCGGGCGCGAGCATGAGATCGTCGAGATCGGTGGTCGCGAGGTTGGGGGCGTCGACGTTCAGGGCGGTCAGGATGGCCGTGACGAGCAGCATCAGCAGCGCCGTGACCACGAACGCGCGATAGATCTCGAAGGCGCGCTTGACGAAGCGCTGGCGCGCGGCGGCCTCGGTGCGGCGCGCGCAGAGCGCGGCCCACGCGGTGGCCGTGGCGTAGCCGCCGAGGAAGACGAACACTTCGGCGGCGTCGCAGAGCGCGTAGGCGTGCAGCGTTACGCGCGAAATGATGCTGCCGCCGATGTGATCGACGACGATGATGAGCAGAACGAGTCCGCGAAAGAAGTCGAGTTCGACGAGACGATTGGAAGACTGTGACATGGATCCGGCGCCAGCCGGAGACGTCGCGCGGGTGGGCCGGACCGGCCGGACGGCGCGCACGGCCGGGCTGGCGCATGCAAAAAATGGGTGCTGCGTATCAGGCTTTGCGGCTCTGCGAACAGGGCATAGGGCGCGGCGCAAGCTGCGGCAATCTGCCATTGCGCCGATTCAAAACCGGCGGCCAGTGGCGAAATCCCGGGAGCGCTGCGCGCCGGTCCGCAAACGCCGGTCCGCAAACGCTGGTCCGCAAACGCTGGTCCGTAAAACTGGGCAGTTTCGCGATGGTGCAGGCCGGGGGGCGCGGCGATTCGCGAGTCCCAGGAAAAGACCTGATGGACGTCTCAGGGTTCCCGTGACAGGCATGCCGACGCGCAATGGAGGCAATACTACCTTAATTTTCAAAGGGCTTTCGGCGTGCAAGCCAGTTCAAGTTCTCGTTTTTGCTGCCGATATGTCGAAGAGATTACACCGTGAACTGGCGCTATTTGTGCGCCCCAATTGTCTGCGCAAATGGCCCTGAAGGCCGTCTGACGGGCATGGGCGGCGAGATGGCCGTCGATTCCAGGCGCAACGGCGGCAGCGTTGGCCGGGCCTGGCTGGGGGAGTTGTATCAGAGGTATCAGAGTGTTGTCGCGCGACTGATATATGTGAAACGCGCTTTACAATGCCGGGTGCTTCGAGCTGGACGCTATTTTGCCGCAGTGCGGGTTTTGTGCGACGGTTATAGCGTTTTGCTTGAAGAAGCACGTAATTTGAATGCAGAAGGGAGCGGGCTGGGCGCGAGCGTCCGGGGCTGGCCAGGAGAGGCGGGAGCGCGCAACGACGCAGCAAACCGCACGATGCCACCCGGGCGACGCGAGCCGCCGCGCAGCACAAGGAGCTAAAAAACATGTTCGAGGATCGTACCGGTCAGTGGACCCACGGTCTGTCGCGTTTGCGTGCCGGCATCGCCGGCGTCGGTCTGGCCGTCTTGCTGGCCGCCTGCGCGAACGTCGATCAGCAGCAGACGCCGCCGGAGTCGCAGCCGCAGCCCGACCCGTCGGCTTCGGCCGCGCCTGCGTCCGACGCGGCGGCCAGCGCGGCGCAAGCCGCCGCCAGCGCGCCGGTCACACGCGTCGTCACGAAGACCACCTACGTGCGCGTGCGTCGTGGCGACACGCTGCAGCGCATCGCGTCGAACCACAGCGTCTCGGTCAGGGACCTGTCGGCGTGGAACCGTCTGAAGCCGAATAGCCGCCTGCGCGCGGGCCAGTCGCTGAAGATCGTCTCGAAGCAGACGATCACGGTGCAGGCCGCCGCGCCGGGCAAGGCCGCGCCCGCGAACACCGCGCAAAGCCGCGCCGTGGCCGCCGAGGTGGCGCGTCATGCGAACAGCGTGACGCTGGTCTGGCCCGCGCAGGGCCGCGTGATCGAGCCGTTCGCGCCGGGTACGACGCGCGGCATCGAGATCGCCGGGAAGGCGGGCGATCCGGTGCTCGCCGCCGCCGACGGCAAGGTGATGTACGCGGGCACCGGCCTCAACGAGTACGGCAGCCTCATCATCGTCCAGCACAACAAGGACTTTCTGACGGCGTATTCGCATAACCGCCGCCTGCTGGTGAAGACCGGCGACACGGTGCATCAGGGCCAGCAGATCGCTGAAATGGGCAACGAGAACAACGACCGCGTGGCGGTGCTGTTCGAGGTGCGCCGCGACGGCAAGCCGGTCGATCCGATGCCGTATCTGCCGACGCAGAAGAGTTGAGATCGCGACGCGCGCGCTGTGCGGGCCTCGCTGGAAAACGAAAAACCGCCCTGACGCTACATCGCGTCAGGGCGGTTTTTTTCGTCATGGCGGACAGTGCGCCCGCCGATGACCGTTCGCCGGTGATCGTTGCCAGGCGCGCGGCTTAAAACGCGTCGCCGGGCACCCGCACCCAGCCTTCCATCAGCACGCGTGCGCTGCGGCTCATGATGGCCTTCGTGACGCACCATTCGCCGTCCTGCTGGCTGGCTTCGGCGCCGACGCGCAGCGTGCCCGACGGATGGCCGAAGCGCACCGCGCTGCGCTCGCCGCCGCCCGCTGCGAGATTCACGAGCGTGCCCGGAATGGCCGCCGCGGTGCCGATGGCCACGGCCGCCGTGCCCATCATGGCGTGATGCAGCTTGCCCATCGACATCGCGCGCACGAGTAGATCGACGTCGCCGGTTTCGACGCGCTTGCCGCTCGACGCCGTGTACGCCGCCGGCTTCGCGACGAAGGCGATCTTCGGCGTGTGCTGGCGCGTAGCGATCTCGTCGAGATGCTTGATGAGGCCCATGCGCAATGCGCCGTGCCCGCGGATGGTCTCGAACTTCTTCAGCGCCTCGGCGTCGCTGTTGATCGCGTCCTGCAATTCCGTGCCCGTGTAGCCGATGGCTTCGGCGTTCACGAAGATGGTGGGAATGCCCGCGTTGATCATGGTGGCCTTGAGCGTGCCGACGCCGGGCACTTCGAGGTCGTCGACGAGATGGCCGGTGGGGAACATCGCGCCGCCCGCGCCTTCTTCCTCGGCGGCGGGATCGAGGAATTCGAGCTGCACTTCGGCGGCGGGGAAGGTCACGCCGTCGAGTTCGAAGTCACCGGTTTCCTGCACCTGGCCGTTCGTGATGGGCACGTGCGCGACGATGGTTTTACCGATATTGGCTTGCCAGATGCGCACGACCGCGACGCCGTTGTCGGGCACGCGCGCGGGGTCGACGAGACCGCCGCTGATCGCGAACGGACCGACCGCCGCCGAGAGGTTGCCGCAGTTGCCGCTCCAGTCGACGAAGGCTTTGTCGATGGCGACCTGGCCGAACAGATAGTCGACGTCGTGACCGGGGCGCTCACTCTTCGCGACGATCACGGTCTTGCTCGTGCTGGAGGTGGCGCCGCCCATGCCGTCGATCTGTTTGCCGTAGGGGTCGGGGCTGCCGATCACGCGCATCAGCAGTTTGTCGCGCGCGACGCCCGGCTGCTGTGCGGCAGCGGGCAGGTCTTGAAGGCGGAAGAACACGCCTTTGCTGGTGCCCCCGCGCAGGTAGGTGGCGGGAATCTTGATCTGGGGTTGATGGCTCATAAAAATCCCGTGTCAACAATTTACCCCCCTCTCCCAGGGGAGAGGGGCAGGGGGAGTGGAGGGAGTGGGGGGGAGTGGCGAAAGTGGCGACAGCGCACGCCGTTCACGAACCGTCATCAATATCACCTCCAACACCGCCTCGGTGTTCCGCAATATCTCATCGTTCCAGAACCGCAGCACGGTATAGCCACGGCTACGCAACGAGGCATCGCGCACAGCATCGTCGACGCTGCCGTTGTGCTGTCCGCCATCCGCTTCGATGGCGACACGCGCACCGCAATGCGCGAAATCCACGATATAGCGGCCGATGGGGTGCTGGCGGCGGAATTTCTCACCGCACAGGCGATGCGCGCGAAGATGACGCCAGAGCAGTTGCTCTGCCTCGGTCATGTTTTTGCGCAGATGTCTGGCGCGTTCGATTATCGTTGCGTGCCGCATTTCCCCCACTCCCCACTCCCCACTCCCCAACCCCTCTCCCACAGGGAGAGGGGCTCCGTTTGCTTCAGGCGCGCGATGATTCCAGGAAGTCTTGCGCAAAGCGCTGCAGCACGCCGCCCGCTTCGTAGATCGAGACTTCCTCCGCCGTATCCAGGCGGCACGTCACCGGCACTTCCACTCGCTCGCCGTTCTTCCGGTTGATCACCAGCGTCAGGTCGGCGCGCGGCGTGCGCTCGCCGCGCACGTCGAACGTCTCCGTGCCATCGATGCCCAGCGTCGTGCGGTTCGTGCCCGCCTTGAACTCCAGCGGCACCACGCCCATGCCGATCAGGTTCGTGCGGTGAATGCGCTCGAAGCCCTCCGCCACGATCACTTCCACGCCCGCGAGCCGCACGCCCTTGGCCGCCCAGTCGCGCGACGATCCCTGGCCGTAGTCCGCGCCCGCGATGATGATGAGCGGCTGCTTGCGATCCATGTAGGTTTCGATCGCTTCCCACATGCGCACGACCTGGCCTTCCGGTTCGATGCGCGCGAGCGAGCCCTTCTTCACCGCGCCATCGACCACGGCCATTTCGTTGACGAGCGTCGGGTTCGCGAAGGTCGCGCGCTGCGCCGTCAGGTGGTCGCCGCGGTGCGTGGCGTACGAGTTGAAATCCTCTTCGGGCAGGCCCATTTTCGCGAGGTATTCGCCCGCAGCGCTATCCAGCAGAATCGCGTTCGACGGCGACAGGTGGTCGGTCGTGATGTTGTCGCCGAGCACCGCGAGCGGACGCAGGCCGCGCAGCGTGCGCTCGCCCGCGAGCGCGCCTTCCCAGTACGGCGGGCGGCGGATATACGTGCTTTGCGCGCGCCAGTCGTAGAGCGGGTCGGTGGTTTCGCCGCTGGCCGCCGTGGCCGCGAACATCGGTTCGTACACCTTGCGGAACTGCTCGGGCTTCACGCTCTGCGCCACGATCGCGTCGATTTCCTCGTCGCTCGGCCACAGGTCTTTCAGATACACCGGCTGACCGTTCTGGTCCGTGCCGAGCGCGTCTTTCTCGATATCGAAGCGGATCGTGCCCGCAATCGCATACGCGACCACGAGCGGCGGCGACGCCAGAAACGCCTGCTTCGCGTACGGATGGATGCGGCCGTCGAAATTGCGGTTGCCCGACAGGACCGCCGTCGCGTACAGGTCGCGGTCGACGATTTCCTGCTGGATCTTCGGATCGAGCGCACCCGACATGCCGTTACACGTGGTGCACGCGAACGCGACGATGCCAAAGCCCAGCTTCTCCAGATCCGGCAGCAGCTTCGCTTCTTCCAGATACAGCTCCACCGCCTTCGATCCCGGCGCGAGCGAACTCTTCACCCACGGCTTGCGCGTGAGGCCGCGTGCGTTCGCATTGCGCGCGAGCAGCGCGGCGGCGATCACGTTGCGCGGATTGCTGGTGTTCGTGCAGCTCGTAATGGCCGCGATGATCACCGCGCCGTCGGGCATCTGGCCCGGCGTTTCTTCCCACTGGCCCGCGATGCCGCGCGCCGCGAGATCGGACGTGGGCAGGCGCTTGTGCGGATTCGACGGACCGGCCATGTTGCGCACCACGCTCGACAGATCGAACGTGAGCGTGCGCTCGTACTGCGCGTGCGCGAGCGAATCGGCCCACAGGCCCACGGTTTTCGCGTAGGTCTCGACCAGCTTCACCTGCGCTTCCTCGCGGCCCGTGAGGCGCAGGTAGGCGAGCGTCTGATCGTCGATGAAGAACATCGCGGCCGTGGCGCCGTATTCGGGCGCCATGTTCGAGATGGTCGCGCGGTCGCCGAGCGTGAGGCTCGACGCGCCCGCGCCGCGAAACTCCAGATACGCGCCCACGACCTTTTCCTTGCGCAGGAATTCGGTCAGCGCGAGCACGATGTCGGTGGCCGTGATGCCGGGCTGGCGCTTGCCCGTGAGCTCCACGCCGACGATGTCGGGCAGGCGCATCCACGAGGCGCGGCCGAGCATGACGTTTTCGGCTTCGAGGCCGCCCACGCCGATGGCGATCACGCCGAGCGCGTCCACGTGCGGCGTGTGGCTGTCGGTGCCCACGCAGGTGTCCGGGTAGGCCACGCCGTCGTGCACGCCGATCACCGGCGACATTTTCTCCAGATTGATCTGGTGCATGATGCCGTTGCCGGGCGGGATCACGTCGACGTTCTTGAAGGCCTTCTTCGTCCAGTTGATGAAGTCGAAGCGGTCTTCGTTACGGCGGTCCTCGATCGCGCGGTTCTTCTCGAACGCCTGCGGGTCGAAGCCGCCGCATTCCACGGCGAGCGAGTGGTCGACGATCAGCTGAACCGGCACGACCGGATTCACCTTGGCGGGGTCGCCGCCTTGATCGGCGATGGCGTCGCGCAGGCCCGCGAGGTCGACGAGCGCGGTCTGGCCAAGAATGTCGTGGCAGACGACGCGCGCGGGATACCACGGGAAGTCGAGGTCGCGCTTGCGTTCGACGAGCTGCGCGAGCGAGGCGTTGAGGGTGGCCGGGTCGCAGCGGCGCACGAGATTTTCGGCGAGCACGCGCGAGGTGTACGGCAGCGTGTTCCAGGCGCCGGGCTGGATGGCCTCGACGGCTTCGCGCGCGTCGAAGTAATCGAGCCGGGTGCCGGGCAGGGCTTTGCGATGGGCGGTATTCACGGCTTGGGGACCAATGGTTGGAATAAGGTTGCAGCGGCGCGCGGTGCGATGAAACCGCAGGCGTGGGGCGTTCGTGACGACTTCACTCTACGCGCACGCGCCGCTGTCTTGCAGTCGTCCGCACGGACTATGCCGTTCGGACGACTGGTGAGCACGAAGCGCGGCTCAGCGCTTGCCGATCGGCACGAACTTCAGGTTTTCCGGGCCCGTGTAGTTGGCGCTCGGGCGGATGATCTTGTTGTCGATGCGCTGCTCGATGATGTGCGCGCTCCAGCCGGCGGTACGCGCGATCACGAACAGCGGCGTGAACATCGCGGTCGGCACGCCCATCATGTGATACGAAACGGCGCTGAACCAGTCGAGGTTCGGGAACATCTTCTTGACGTCCCACATCGTCGATTCGAGGCGCTCGGCGATATCGAACAGCTTGAGATTCGACTGCTCTTTCGAGAGCTTCTTCGCGACTTCCTTGATCACCTTGTTGCGCGGGTCCGAGATCGTATAGACCGGATGGCCGAAGCCGATCACGACTTCCTTCTTCTCGACGCGCGCGCGAATGTCGGCTTCCGCCTGATCGGGGTCTTCATAGCGCGACTGGATCTCGAACGCCACTTCGTTCGCACCGCCGTGCTTCGGACCGCGCAGCGCGCCGATCGCGCCCGTGATGGCCGAGTAGATGTCCGCGCCCGTGCCCGCGATCACGCGGCCCGTGAAGGTCGAAGCGTTGAACTCGTGTTCGGCGTAGAGGTTGAGCGAAACGTGCATCGCGTCGACCCACGACTTCGACGGCTCCACGCCGTGCAGCAGATGCAGGAAATGGCCCCCGATCGAGTCGTCGTCGGTTTCCACTTCGATGCGCTTGCCGTTGTGCGAATAGTGATACCAGTACAGCAGCATCGAACCGAGCGAGGCCATCAGGCGGTCGGCGATATCGCGCGCGCCCGGCAGGTTGTGATCGTCCTTCTCGGGCAGCACCGTGCCGAGCACCGACACGCCCGTGCGCATCACGTCCATCGGATGCGCGGAGGCGGGCACCCATTCGAGCGCCGCCTTCACGTTCGCGGGCAGGCCGCGCAGCGCCTTGAGCTTCGTCTTGTACGCGGTCAGTTCGGCCGTGTTCGGCAGCTTGCCGTGCACCAGCAGATACGCGACTTCCTCGAACTCGCACGCGGTGGCGAGATCGAGAATGTCGTAGCCGCGATAGTGCAGGTCGTTGCCGGTGCGGCCGACCGTGCACAGCGCCGTGTTGCCCGCCGCGACGCCCGACAGCGCGACCGACTTCTTGGGCTTGAAACCGCCTGCGGCCTGCGTGGTGTTGTCCGTTTCGCTCATGATGTCTTCCTCTTTTCTGAATGTCTCGAATGATCTGGGTTTCGATGCGGACCGCTTACTTCTTCGCGGCGAACAGCGCGTCGAGCTTGTCTTCGTAAGCGTGATAGCCGAGGTACTTGTAGAGGTCCTCGCGCGTCTGCATGGTCGACACGGCGGCTTTTTGCGTGCCGTCGCGCTTGACCGTCTCGTAGAAGTTCAGCGCCGCCGCGTTCATTGCACGATACGCGCCGCAGCAGTAGAGCGCGATGTCCACGTTCGCGCTATTGAGTTCGTCGGTCGTGAAAAACGGCGTCGAGCCGAACTCGGTCAAATTCGCGAGGATCGGCACCTTCACGGCCGCGCGGAAGCGGCGGTAGTCGTCGAGCGTCTTCATCGCTTCCGGGAAGATCATGTCCGCGCCCGCTTCCACGTAGGCGATCGCGCGCTCGATGGCGGCGTCGATGCCTTCCACGGCGGCTGCGTCGGTGCGCGCCATGATGACGAACTGGTCGTCGGTGCGCGCGTCCACGGCGGCCTTCACGCGGTCGACCATTTCGTCGGTCGAGACGACTTCCTTGCCCGGACGATGGCCGCAGCGCTTCTGGCCCACCTGGTCTTCCAGGTGCACGGCCGCGACGCCCGCCTTGATGAAGGACTTGATCGTGCGCGCGATGTTGAAGGCGCCGCCCCAGCCCGTGTCGATGTCCACCATCAGCGGAATGTCGACCGCGTCGGTGATGCGGCGCGCGTCGATCAGCACGTCGTCCATCGTGCTGATGCCGAGGTCGGGCACGCCCAGCGAGTTCGCGGCCACGCCGCCGCCGGAAAGATAGACGGCCTTGAAGCCGGTTTGCTCGGCGAGCTTCGCCGCGTAGGCGGTGATCGCGCCGACGACTTGCAGCGGGTGTTCGTTGGCCACGGCCGCGCGGAATTTCGCGCCGGCGCTCGAAGGGGTTTTGCTGTTCATGTGTTGAGTCTCCGAAGGAACGGGGGCTACTACTGCACAGACCGTGCCAGCGCGAAGCGGCGCCGCTAACGCGTTGATTTTGCGCTGGATCGCGGCGCATGTCGCTCACGCCCCGATTTCGCAAGTGAAATGTCGATTTCAAATTTGAAATCGAAGCGCAATAATGAACGGAACCGCGTGAAACGACCCGCCGTGACATCATGAACCGCTTCCCCACGCCATCCGAATTCCGCCCGCGCGTCTGGGCGATGGGCATCAGCCGCCTGCGCGACCTGTTCCGCGACATCGCGCGCGAATACGACGACCGCGCCGACCTGCGCGTGGTGCCGCGCGGCTTCGAGGAAGCCGCCGCCGAGATCGCCGCCGCCGGGCCGAGCCAGCGTCCCGACGTAGTGGTCGCGGCGGGCTCGAACGGCACGTATCTCAAGACGCGCGTCGATCTGCCCGTCGTGCTCGTGCAGCCCACCGGTTTCGACGTGATGCAGGCGCTCGCCCGCGCGCGCCGCGAAGCCGATCTGGTCGCGCTCGTCACCTACGGCGAGACGCCCAGCGAGGTGCGGCGTTTCGCGAGCGCCTATGGCATCGACGTGGTGTTCGCCTCGTACCGCACCGTGCAGGACGCCGAGGCCTGTGTGCTCGATCTGCGCGACCGCGGCGTGGGCGCGGTGGTCGGGCCGGGTCTCGTCAACGATCTCGCGGCGCGGCTCGGGCTCGTGCCGTTCTTCGTCTATTCGCGCTCGTCCGTGCATGCGGCGTTCGATAACGCGCTCGAAGTCGTGCAGGCCACGTGGCGCGAGACGCAGCGGCGTCAGCGGCTCGACAGCGTGTTGCAGCATCTGCGCGATGGCGTGGTTGCGCTCGACGCGCGCGGCCGCGTGGAGGCGATCAACCAGCGCCTCGCGGGCGTGCTCGGCATCGATCCTGCGACGGCGGCGGGCCAGCCGCTCGCCGCGCTCGCGCCCGACATCGCCTTCACGCTGCCCGACGCCGACGGCGAATCGCTCGAAACCGTGCGCGGCGTGAGTTATGTCGTGCATCGCGGGCCGCTCGTCGACAACGGCGTGACCACGGGCGCGGTGCTCACGTTTCAGGAATCGCGCGCGGTGGAGCGGCTCGACCGCACGCTGCGCTCGCGGCAGCGCACGCAGCAGTTCGTGGCGCGCTGGCGTATCGCCGATCTGAGCGGCGCGACGCCCGGCATCGCGCGCGTGCGGCAACTGGCGCAGCGTTACGCGAAATCGGATGCGACCGTGCTGATTCGCGGCGAAAGCGGCACCGGCAAGGAGATGGTCGCGCAGGGCTTGCATCGCGAAAGCGCGCGGCGCGATTTCCCGTTCGTCGCGATCAATTGCGGCGCGTTTCCCGAGGCATTGCTGGAGAGCGAGCTGTTCGGCTACGAGGAGGGTGCGTTCACGGGCGCGCGGCGCGGCGGCAAGGTCGGGCTGATCGAAGCGGCGCATCGCGGCACGCTGTTTCTCGACGAGATCGGCGAGATGCCTTTGCCCTTGCAGAGCCGGTTGCTGCGCGTGTTGCAGGAGCGCGAAGTGGTGCGGCTGGGCGCGACGGAACCGACGCGCGTCGACGTGCGCGTGGTGGCCGCCACGCATCGCGCGCTCACCGAGCAGATCGAGAGCGGCGAGTTTCGCGCGGACCTGTTTTATCGGCTGAACATTCTGAATCTGGCGATTCCGCCGCTGCGCGAGCGGCGCGCCGATATCGAGCCGCTCGCCGCCGAATTGCTGCTGCAATCGGCGCGGCGCGAACCGCGCGTGGCGCTGAGGATTCGCACGCAGGACGATGCGGCGCGCGCGCTCGCGCCGATCGGCGGCGCGCTCGAACGCCATGCGTGGCCCGGCAACGTGCGCGAGTTGCAGAACGTGGTCGAGCGGATCGTGGTGGAACTCGCGGATTCCGATGTGGACGTGCTGACGCCCGAAGTGCTGCGCGCGATTGCGCCGGAGGTGTTCGTTGCGCCGCGCGAGGCGTCGCGTGAAGTACCGCAAGAGACGCCGCCTGAATCCGGCGACGCGCCGACGACACTGCGCGAACGCACCCTGAACGCGCAGGCCGAAGAAATACGCGCGGCGCTCGACGCCTGCGGCGGCGACCGCGAGCGCGTGTGCGAGCTGCTAGGCATCAGCAAGACCACGCTGTGGCGGCGTTTGCGGGCCGCGAAGTAGGTGCTCAAGCAGGCCGCGCGCGGCGCGGCCTCGGTCTCAGTTCTTGATGCCGTTGAGCAGTTGCGCGACCGCGCCGTGCAGATGCAGCACTTCAGGGCTCTTTTGCAGCAGCGCCTGATAGCGCTCGAAAAACTCCTTCGATTCCTCGCCCGTAAACAAAGCGGACACGCCTTCCACCGCGCCCAGGCGGTCTTCGGGCTTGGCGTCCTTGGCGTCGAGCGTTTCGTCGACGTTGGCGATCACCGTCGAGAGCGGCATCAGCCAGCGATAGCCCGTGCCGTTGATCAGCGCCTGCAGGAAGGCCGCGGGCGTGGTCGCGCCGAACTCGCGCTCGTACTCGGCGCGCTCGTGGTCGAGGATCGCCTTGTGCAGCGTGAGCAGGGGCTTGCGGATCTCGTTGAGAAATTGAATCGCGCGGGCTTCGTCCATCGTGGCGGCTCCTTCGAAAGTGGGCGACGCGGCGCGCAGGCGCCGTCGCAATCTTGAATCTGTCGATGGTAGCGCAAGGGCCGCGCGCGCGTCGTTACCATGCGGCGCGCATGCGTGGGTGCCTGCATGCCGATGGCGGTTTTCACGCGTCTGCGGCTCGCTTGTCAGCACGTATTTAAAGTCGGCGCTACACTCCGCCCATCCTCGACTGGCCCTTTGGCGTGCTGTCCGTGCGCCGTCCGCGCGATTTGCACGGCATGCGGAACAACGCGTGCGTAAGGCCTTCGATTGATCGACAAGAACCGACAAATCCCCACACCGGAGAGCCGCCCCATGACGACGTTGACCATCAACGGCGAGACCCACACGATCGACGCGCCGCCCGACATGCCGCTGCTTTGGGTGTTGCGCGACATCGTCGGCCTGACCGGCACGAAATTCGGCTGTGGCATCGCGCAATGCGGCGCCTGCACCGTGCATCTCGACGGCGTCGCGGTGCGCTCGTGCGTGCTGCCCGTCGCGGCGCTCGAAGGCCGCAAGATCACCACGATCGAAGCCGTCGGCGCGACGCCCTCGGGCCAGAAAGTGCAGAAGGCCTGGCGCCAGATCGACGTGGTGCAGTGCGGCTACTGTCAATCCGGGCAGGTGATGTCGGCGGCGGCGCTGCTCGCCGAAAATCCGAACCCGAGCGACGCCGACATCGATGCCGCCATGACCGGCAACATCTGCCGCTGCGGCACCTATAGCCGCATCCGCGCGGCGATCAAACAAGCCGCGAAGGAGGCCTGAGATGTCACAAGGTCTTCTCGACGCGCAAAACGGCGCGGCGCGCGCGCACGCCGGTCAATCGCAGGTTTCCCGCCGCGCGTTTCTCAAGCTCGGCGCGGCGGCGGGCGGCGGCCTGCTGCTCGGCTTCAGTTTTTCGGCGGGCGCGCAGGGCGAAAGCGCCGCGCGCCGCTCGGTGGTCGGCGGCGACGGTAACGAGACGCCGCAAGCGGGCGTGTTCGAGCCGAACGCGTTCATCCAGATCGACCGCGCGGGCAAGGTCACGCTGATCATCCCGAAGGTGGAGATGGGGCAAGGCGTGTACACGTCGATCCCGATGCTGATCGCCGAGGAACTCGAAGTGCCGCTCGACAGCGTGACGCTCGATCACGCGCCGCCCGACGCGAAGCGCTTCACCGATCCGCTGCTCGGCGGCCAGCTCACGGGCGGCTCGACCTCGATCCGCTACGCGTGGGAGCCGATGCGCCAGGCGGGCGCGACCGCGCGCGCCGCGCTGATCGCGGCGGCGGCGCAGCAATGGCAGGTCGATCCGGCCAGTTGCCACGCGAAAAGCGGCCAGGTGCTGCACGACGCGAGCGGGCGTCGCGCGTCCTATGGCGAACTCGTGGACGCCGCCGCGAAGCTGCCCGCGCCGCAGAACGTGGCGCTCAAGAGCCCGAAGGAATTCACGCTGATCGGCAAGCCGACGAAACGCCTCGACTCGCCCGAGAAAGTGGACGGTTCGGCGCTGTTCGGCCTCGACGTGCGGCTGCCCGGCATGGTCTACGCCGCCATCGTCAATTGCCCGGTGTTCGGCGGCACGCTCGTACGCGTCGACGACACGCATGCGCGCAAGATTCCGGGCGTCACGCAGATCGTCAAGATCGACAACGGCGTGGCCGTGATCGGCGCGCACACGTGGGCCGCGAAGCGCGGCGCGGCGGCGCTTGTGATCGAATGGAACGAAGGCGCGGCGGCGAATCTGTCGATGCAGCAGATCGTCGGCGAACTCGCGAATGCGGCGCAGCAGCAGCCCGGCGCGGTCGCGCGCAAGGACGGCGACGTGCAGCAGGCGTTCGGCGGCGCGAAGACGCGCGTCGACGCCGTGTACGAGCAGCCGTTCCTCGCGCACGCCACGATGGAGCCGATCAACTGCACCGTGCACGTGCGCGCCGACGCCTGCGAGATCTGGGTCGGCACCCAGGTGCCCACGCGCGCGGTCGATGCGGGCGTGGCCGTCACCGGTCTCAAGCCCGAGCAGATCGTGCTGCACAACCATCTGCTCGGCGGCGGTTTCGGTCGTCGTCTGGAAGTCGACGCGATCACCCAGGCGCTCAAGGTCGGCAAGCAGGTCAACACGCCGGTCAAGGTGTTCTGGACGCGCGAGGAGGACATTCAGCACGACATGTACCGGCCGTATTACTACGACCGCATCTCGGCCGGGCTCGACGCGAACGGCAAGCCGGCGGCGTGGCAGCACCGCATCGTCGGCTCGTCGATCATGGCGCGCTTCGCGCCGCCCGCGTTCAAGAACGGTATCGATCCCGACGCCGTGGAAGTGGCCGTCGATCTGCCTTATGACCTGCCGAACCAGCTGATCGAATACGTGCGCCAGGAGCCGCATACGGTGCCGACCGCGTTCTGGCGCGGCGTCGGCCCGACGCGCGGCACCTTCGTGGTGGAGAGTTTCGTCGACGAATGCGCGGCGGCCGCGAAGACCGATCCGGTCACCTACCGGCGCAATCTGCTCGGCAAGTCGCCGCGCGCGCTGGGCGTGCTCGACGTCGCCACGCGCGCCGCCAACTGGGGGCCGCCGATGCCGAAGGGGCAAGGGCGCGGCGTCTCGGTGATGCATGCGTTCGGCAGCTTCTTCGCGATGGTCGCCGACGTGACCGTGACGAACGGTGAGGTGCGCGTGAACCGCGTGGTCGCGGCCGTCGATTGCGGCATGGTCGTGAACCCGACCACGATCGAAGCGCAGGTGCAGGGCGGCATCGTGTTCGGCATCACGGCGGCGCTGTATGGCGAGATCACGATCGAGCGCGGCCGCGTCACGCAGACCAATTTCACCGATTACCGGATGCTGCGCATCGACGAATCGCCCGTGATCGAGGTGCATATCGTGCCGAGCACGGAAGCGCCGGGCGGGATCGGCGAACCGGGCACGGCGGCGCTCGCGCCCGCGGTCACGAACGCGATCTACGCGGCGACCGGCACGCGGCTGCGCAAGCTGCCGGTGGGCCGTCAGCTCATGAACACGAAAACGGCTTAAGGAGGCGATAACGATGAAAACGATCCAGACCGCCTCGATGCTGTCCGTCGCGCGCGCCGCCGTGCGCGTGGCCTTTGCCGCTTTGGCGTGCGCAGTCGTTCCGCAGTTCGCGCATGCGCAGGACCCGGCCAGTTCCACAACGTCCGCCGATCAGGCCTTGATCCAGCGCGGCGCCTACCTCGCCGCAGCCGGCGACTGCGCGGCCTGCCACACTGCGCCGCACGGCAAGCCGTTCGCGGGCGGCTTGCCGATGAGCACGCCGCTCGGCCACATCTACACGACCAACATCACGCCCGACCCGGACACGGGCATCGGCGGCTACACGCAGGACGATTTCGCGCGCGCGCTGCGCGAGGGCGTGGCGAAGGACGGCCACAATCTCTATCCGGCGATGCCGTACCCGTCCTACGCGAAGGTCCGCGACGACGACGTGGCCGCGCTCTACGCGTACTTCATGCATGGCGTGCAGCCCGTCAAGCAGGCCAATCGCGACAGCGACATCAAGTGGCCGTTGAACATGCGCTGGCCGCTCAAGATCTGGAACGTGTTCTTCCTCAAGAAAGGCCCGTACCAGGACAAGCCGGGCAAGGACGCCGCATGGAATCGCGGCGCGTATCTCGTGCAAGGGCTCGGCCATTGCGGCTCGTGCCATACGCCGCGCGGCGTCGGCTTCAACGAGCAGGCGCTCGACGAAAGCGGCAACGCGTTCCTCACGGGCGCGCTGCTCGACAACTGGTACGCGTCGAACCTGACGGGCGAGCACAACACCGGGCTCGGGCGCTGGAGCGAGGCCGATCTCGCGCAGTTCCTCAAGACGGGCGCGAACCAGCACGCGTCGGCGTTCGGCGCGATGACGAGCGTCATCAACAACAGCACCCAGGCCATGAACGATGCGGACGTGCAGGCGATGTCCGCGTATCTGAAGTCGCTGCCGCCCGCGGGCGGCGACGGCGCGCCCGCCTATGCGTACGATCCGCAGGCGACCAAGGTGTCGCTCGGACGGCCCGCGAACGATGCGGGCGCGCGCGTCTACACGGCGTTCTGCATGCACTGCCACGGCGCCGACGGACGCGGTTTCGCGCCGATGTTCGCGCCGCTGGCGGGCAATCCGAACGTGCTGGAGAAGGACGCGTCGTCGCTCATCAACGTCACGCTCAACGGCACGGGCGACCTCGTGATTCAGGGCGTGCCCGCGCCGTATCCGATGCCCGCGTATCGCGACCAGCTCAACGACCAGCAGATCGCCGACGTGCTGAGCTTTATCCGCACGGGCTGGAACAACAAGCAAGGCACGGTGAGCGCGGCGGATGTCGCGAAGCTGCGTAGCGCGACGCAGTCGAGCGAGGCGGCGCGGTGACGCGGCGCGCGGGCGGAGCCAGCGATGGCGCGCCGCCCGCGCGGTCCATCGTGGCGCTCGCGCGCGACGAATTGCCTGTCGATACCGTCGCGCTCGCGCGTTTCATGGTCGGCAAGTATCTGGTCCACGATCTGCCCGAGGGCCGCGTGAGCGGACGCCTCGTGGAAGTGGAGGCTTATCCGGTCGGCGACTCGACGGGGCACGCGTTCATCGGTCCGCGCGGCTGGAACGCGTCGCTGTTTCTCGCGCGCGGACACGCTTATGTGCGGCTCACGTATGGCGTGTCGTGGATGCTCAACATGGCGAGCGAGCAGGCGGGCGTCGGCGCGGGCGTGCTGTTTCGCGCGGTGGAGCCGCTCGACGGGCTGGCGTCGATGGCGGCGCGACGGGCCGGCGCGCCACTGCGAGAACTCGCGCGCGGGCCGGGGCGGCTCACGCAGGCATTCGGCGTGGGCGCGGCGTTCGACGGAGTCGATCTGTGCGGCGGCGAGGGCTTGTGGATCGGACGCGATCGGGAGCCTGCGGCGAACGACGCGTCGCTCGTTATCGGTACGACGACGCGCATCGGGCTTTCGCGTGAAATCGATCGGCCGCTGCGGTTTTACGTTGTCGGCAGCCCGTTCGTGAGCGGGCCGCGCAAGCTGCTCGCATCGGCTTGAAATGGGGCGGGAAGTGGGACGGTAAATTAGGGTGTGAATGAACGATTCCACCCTGTTTTCAGCGATTATTGCGCGCTTTGTATTGTTGTCGAGAACGAAACTGTATTTTGGGGAAATAGGTATTTGCCCTGATCTCTAGTCTCAATAAACTGAAGTCACCGGTCGGCGAACGCCGACCTCAAAACAAGTGATGGAGGTTAGTGATCATGAATACCCGTACCCTGATTCAAGCCGCGGCCGTTGCCGCGCTCCTCGCCGCTCCGGCGCTCTCGTTCGCCCAAAGCCAGACCAACGCGCCGATGACGCGCGCCGAAGTCCGTCAGGAACTGATCCAGGTCGAGCAGGCGGGCTATAACCCGGCGACCGCGAACGACGCCGCGTATCCGCGTGACATCCAGGCCGCCGAAGCGCGCGTCGCGCAGCAGCAAGACGTGGCCCAGACCCAGCAGCCGGTCGCCGACACCAGCTATGGCGGCGCGCCCGCAGGCTCGACGCAGTCGGGTCAACCGGCACACGCCGCGCCGTCGCAATCGATTTATTTCGGTAACTAAGATCGGTCACTGAGACCGAATCTCGCCAAGGCGAGATTGTGTCGATGTGCCGGCGTGAGCCGTTCAGCACGCCATACCGCACCGCCGGGCACCGTCCGGCGTGCGGTCAGGCGCCAGGTCCGATGACGGGATAACCGTCCAGCACCCCATCCGGCGAGCCGGCGCGGCGCGACAACGCGGCCGCGCCGGCCCGTGAGCGATCACGCGTTTTTCATGCGTGGAACCTCCGCCGCCGCAAGGTGGCTTATGCCCAACCCGAGAAGGATTGGGCTTTTTTTGCTGCGCGGAGGCGGGCGGTGTCCGACGTCAGGCGCCAGGACCGCCGGTGATGTAGTGCTCGAGTTGCTCGATGGTGAACTGCTGCTCGGCGATGATCTCTTTCACGAGGTCGCCGATCGACACCATACCGACGAGCCGGCCGCCCGCCATCACGGGCAGGTGGCGCATGCGCCGCTGCGTCATCAGCGCCATGCAGTCGTAGGTGGTCTGGTCGAGCTCCACGAAACGCACGTGCGGAGTCATGATGTCGCGCACGGCCGTGGTCTTCGACGAGCGGTCCATCAGCACGATCTTGCGCGCGTAATCGCGCTCCGTGACGATGCCGACGATGTCGGGGCCGTCGGTGACGACCAGGGCGCCGATCTGTTTTTCGGCCATCAGGCGGATGGCATCGTAGACGGAATCGCCCGCTGCGATCGTGTAGACCACTTGTTCGGGCTTGGATTTGAGTACCTGTGCAACGCTCGTCATAGGGCGACTCCAGTTCGTCCTTCTTGTCTTCGGTCATTGCCTGGTGCGGCGCGGCGAGAGGGGCGCGCCGTGCGTGCCTTCGTCGAAAGCCATGAAAGCCACTCCAGTATAGGCGGATGGGCGCGGCGGAGCCGTCGGGGTATGCGCGAAGTGTGCGTCCGGCCGCCCTGCGGCCCTCCGTCGATGCGCGGCGGATCGCGTTCGCGCGCGCTTTGGTCCGTGCTTCCATCCGTGCTTCCGTCCGCACGGACGAGCCGGTGTATGAGCGGACGCTTCCCAGGGCCTGCGAGGCCGTGCGGCGCGGCGCGTCGCAAATGGCGGTACACTCCGGTTCCTAACTTCAATCCGGCTTCGCGCCGGTTTTTGCCAGACCTCTGTTCCAGATCATGCCTACGCTTCAAGAGCCGTCCTGCGCGGACGGCGACAACGCCAACGAATGCGTCGTGCTTGACGCGAGCGCCACGCTGCCGACCCGTTACGGCACCTTTGAGTCCTACGTCTATCGGGTGAAGGACGGCGGCGCCGAGCATTGCGCGCTCGTGATGGGCGACGTGGGGAGCGGCGAGCCGGTGCTCGCCCGCCTGCATTCCGAATGTCTGACCGGCGACGTGTTCGGTTCCTACCGCTGCGACTGCGGCGAGCAGCTCGACCTCGCGCTGCGCTACATCGCGGCGGAAGGCCGTGGCGTGCTGCTGTATCTGCGTGGGCACGAAGGGCGCGGCATCGGCCTGTCGAACAAGATCCGCGCGTACCAGCTGCAACAGCAGGGCCGCGACACGGTCGAAGCCAACCTCGACCTCGGCCTGCCCGACGACGCGCGCGAGTACGATTCGGCGGCGGCGATCCTGCGTCTGCTCAACGTCACCTCGGTGCGCCTGATGAGCAACAATCCGCACAAGTTCGACACGCTCTCGAAGCACGGCATTCCCGTGATCGAGCGCGTCGCGCTGGCGATCCCGATGCGCGAGGAAAACGAGCGCTACATCCGCACGAAGCAGGTGAAGTTCGGCCATTACTTCGAGGAAAACGAGTAAGGCCCCACGCCGGGAACGGAATATGCTCTGCCCCACGCATGAGTCGAAACAAAAAGGGGGGAGCATGTCCACCATTCCAATGAAGATGGCGTTGTGCGTGGCCGCCGGCCTCGCGCTCGCGGCGCCCGGCGTCGAGGCGCAGTCGCAGGCCTACACCAGCGAGCCGGTCGATCTCTATGCGGGGCCGTCCGGCGACTATCCCGTCGTCAGCGAACTCGGGCCGAGCGTGCCGGTCGTCGTATTCGGCTGTGTGAGCGATTACTCCTGGTGCGACATCGGCGCCGAGGGCGTGCGCGGCTGGGTGTACGGCGGCTATCTGACCTATCCCTATCAGGGCGGCTATGTGCCGCTCGCCGGCTACGGCGCGGCCATCGGCCTGCCGATCGTGACGTTTTCCATCGGCGCCTATTGGGGCAGCTTTTATCGCGACCGTCCGTGGTACGGCGAGCGCGAGCGCTGGACGCATGCGCCGCCGCCGGGCTATGGCGCGCGTCCGCCTGCGCCGAACTGGCACGGCGGCCCGGCGCGGCCATTGCCGCCGCCGCAGGGTGGCGGGGGCCGTCCGCCCGGGAATGGCGGTCCGCCGCCGGGCGCAAGGCCGCCGGGCGGCATGCCTGAGGGCGCTGGCCGTCCGCAAGGCGGTCCGCCGCCAGGCAATGCGCGTGCGCCGGGCAACGCCGCGCCGCCGCCGAATGCCGGCCGTCCGCCCATGAACGGCGGGGAGCGCACCGAAGCGCCGCGCGCGCCTCAACAGGCGCCGCGTCCCGCCGAAGCCCCGCGCGCCCCGCAGCAGATGCCGCAGCAAGCGCCGCGTCCCGCCGAAACGCCGCGTCCGCAGATGCAGCAGCCCAATGCGGGCCACGCGCCCGAGCCCGCGTTCAATCGCGGGCCGGGTTCCGGTGGTCCGCCGCAGGGTGGCGCGCGTCCGCCTGCGCCGCCCGCCGAACATGGCCGGCCCGAAGCGCCGCAAGGCGGTCATCCGTCCGGCCAGGGCGGCGGCCACGGCGACGAACGCAAGCAAAACTGATCCGCAATCGGAATCTCAATGCCACGGGCGCTCTTTAGGAGCGCCCGTTTTTCTTTGGCGTGCGCTCAGATGAATCACACAATTTTTAGCTCGGTAAAGAGAATTTAAGAGTTTTCGTGTGTCGCGCCCGAGTCAGTCCGAATACCTTAAACGGGCGATTTTTCAACTCCGTACGCCAGCGATTCACGAAATCGCTTGCTGTCGGAGTTCGAGATAAATCGATCAGGTATGCGATGCATTGAGTGGCCGGGTCGTTGCCGATTCATTGACGATTCCGTCGCCGTGCGTCATCGGCAATTGTCGCGTGCCGGTCAAGGTGTCAGCGAGATTAGCCATTCGGCTAGCTGATTTCCAGCATCAACTGAAGCAAGAATGAGCTTGTCGGGCACGCGTCGATTCGTCGTGGGCGGGCAAGTCGCAACTAAAAAGTTTGGATTCCGAAGTAACAAGGCATGGCGTGGCCCGATTGGGTCCGTTCCATGCCGGCCCCATTGAAACGACCAAGGAAGCGTATGAACAAGGCTTATCGATCTGTGTGGAACGAGTCGGCTGGCGCGTGGGTGGCGGTGCAGGAAAACGCCCGCGGTCAGGGGAAGGGCGGCATGAGGGCGAGCGTGCTGAGCGCGGCGCAGGCCGTGGCGTTGCTTGGGTTCGGCGGTGTCGCGCTTGCCGCGAACGCGGCGCAGACGTCATCGGATGAAGCCGCCTCGCTCTCCGGCAATGCGGCGAACGATCAGGGCGCCACTGCGGGCGGCACGGCGAATCCCGGTGCGTACGTTAGCACGCCCGCCACTGCCACCGCCACCGCGCTCGAAGCGCAGAACGCCTTGCTGCTTGCGTCGCTGGGTGTGCAAAGCACGGGCGCAGCGTCGGCTTCCACGGTTTCCATGGCTTCCGCGAGTCCGGTCGTGATGGCCGCAGCCGCGCCGCAAGGGGTCTCGCTAATGGCGGCAGGCGCCGGTTCGGGCGTCGAGGCGTCCTCCTTGAACATGGTATTCAAGACCGCTGCCTGGTACACGCAGATCAAGGGCATTGCCAACGCCTCGGGCTCAACGGGGCCGACCGACATGGCGCGCGTGGGCGGCGACGGCAGTATCGCCATGGGCTCGAACGCGCAAACCTCGGCGAACACGAGCATGGCGCTGGGTGTGCAGTCGCTCGCGAATGCAACCGATTCGGTGGCGCTCGGTGCGGGCTCGGTGGCCAATCAGGCCAACACCGTCTCGGTCGGCAGCGACGGCACGCAAACGCACGTTGTCGTCGACGCGGACAATAACGCCGCCACGCTGCCGAGCAAGGCAAACACGCGCCGTATCGTGAACATGGCGGCGGGCCAGGGCGACACGGACGCCGTGAACGTCGCGCAGCTCAAGAGCGTGACGGGCGCGCTGGGCGGCGGCGCGGCGGTGAACAGCGACGGTTCGGTCACGGCGCCGGGCTATGTGCTGGGCAACCAGACCTATAGCGACGTGGGCACGGCACTGAAGGCCGTGGAGAACACGGCCATCACAGGTTCGACGGACGGTGTGAAATACGACACGTCCGCGCATACGCGCATCACCTTCGACGGCGGCACGGACGGCACGGTGCTGTCGAACGTGGCCAACGGCGCGGCGAATCGCGACGCGGTCAATGTCGGGCAGTTGAAGGCGGCAGGTCTCGATGTGGACGGCAGCGGCAACGTCACGAATGCCTTCGTCGCCTATGACGACGCCACGAAATCGCACGTCACGCTGGCTGGCGCGAGTGGCACACGCATCACGAATCTCGCGGCGGGCAACGTTGCGGTGGGCAGCAGCGACGCCGTGAATGGCTCGCAACTCTATGGTGTTTCCAGTAGCGCGGCCACGGCCCTGGGCGGCGGCGCGGGCGTCAACACCGACGGTTCACTGAGCGGACCGAGCTACGTGCTCGGCGGCACGACGTATTCCGACGTCGGCACGGCGCTGAAAGCGGTCGAGGCCACGGCGGCAACGGGTTCTGTTGACGGTGTGAAGTACGACACGTCCGCGCACACGCGCGTCACCTTCGACGGCGGCACGGATGGCACGGTGCTGTCGAACGTGGCCAATGGCGCGGCGGACCGCGACGCGGTCAATGTCGGCCAGTTGAAGTCGGCGGGTCTCGATGTGGACGGCAGCGGCAACGTGACGAACGCCTTCGTCGCGTACGACGATGCCACGAAATCGCAGGTCACGCTGGCTGGCGCGAGTGGCACACGCATTACGAATCTCGCGGCGGGCAACGTTGCGGCGGGCAGCAGCGATGCGGTGAACGGCGCGCAACTCTACGGCGTTTCCAGTAGCGCGGCCACGGCCCTGGGCGGCGGCGCGGGCGTCAAGACCGACGGTTCGCTGAGCGGACCGAGCTATGTGCTCGGCGGCACGACATACTCTGACGTTGGAACTGCGCTGAAGGCAGTCGAGAGCGCGGCGGCTACGGGTTCGGTGGATGGCGTGAAATATGACACGTCCGCGCATACGCGTGTCACGTTCGACGGCGGCACGGACGGCACGGTGCTGTCGAACGTGGCCAATGGTGCGGCGGACCGCGACGCGGTCAATGTCGGCCAGTTGAAGTCGGCGGGCCTCGATGTAGATGGCAGCGGCAACGTGACGAACGCCTTCGTCGCCTACGACGACGCCACGAAGTCGCAGGTCACGCTGGCTGGCGCGAGCGGCACGCGCATCACGAATCTCGCGGCGGGCAACATTGCAGTGGGAAGCACCGACGCGGTGAACGGCGCGCAACTCTACGGCGTTTCCAGCAGCACGGCTACGGCCCTCGGCGGTGGCGCGGGCGTCAAGACCGACGGCTCGCTGAGCGGGCCGAGCTACGTGCTCGGCGGCACGACATACTCCGACGTCGGCACGGCGCTGAAGGCAGTCGAGAGCGCGGCGGCTACGGGTTCCGTGGATGGTGTGAAGTACGACACGTCCGCACACACGCGTGTCACCTTCGATGGCGGCGCGGACGGCACGGTGCTGTCGAACGTGGCCAACGGCGCGGCGGACCGCGACGCGGTCAACCTCGGTCAGTTGAAGTCGGCAGGTCTCGATGTGGATGGCAGCGGCAACGTCACGAATGCCTTCGTCGCCTACGACGACATCACGAAGTCGCAGATCACGCTGGGCGGCGCGAGCGGCACGCGTATCACGAATCTCGCGGCGGGCAACATTGCGGCAGGCAGCAGCGACGCCGTGAACGGCGCGCAACTCTACGGCGTTTCCAGCAGCGCGGCCACGGCCCTCGGCGGCGGCGCGGGCGTCAACACCGACGGCTCGCTGAGCGGACCGAGCTACGTGCTCGGCGGCACGACATACTCCGACGTCGGCACCGCGCTGAAGGCAGTCGAAAGCGCGGCGGCTACGGGCTCGGTGGACGGCGTGAAATACGACACGTCCGCACACACGCGCGTCACCTTCGACGGCGGCCCGGACGGCACGGTGCTGTCGAACGTGGCCAACGGCAAGGCGGACCGCGACGCGGTCAACCTCGGCCAGTTGAAGGCCGCAGGCCTCGACGTGGACGGCAGCGGCAACTTCACGAACAGCTTCGTCGCCTACGACGACACCTCGCGCGCAACCGTCACGCTCGGCGGCGTCAACGGCACGAAGATCACGAACCTTGCGGCGGGCTCGGCGTCCGGCGATGCAGTGAACGCCGGGCAGTTGCGCGCGCTCGCCGGCACGCTTGGCGGCGGCGCGGGGCTCGCGTCGGACGGCAGCATCGTCGCGCCCGCCTATCACGTGCAGGGCGGCACGCAGAACACCGTCGGCAGCGCGCTCGACACGCTCGATACCGGGCTGACTTCGCTGCAGCAGAAGATTTCGGATTCGGGCATCGACCTCGTCACGCAAGACACCACCAGCCGCGCGATCAACGTCGGCGCAAACACCAACGGCACGGTCGTCAATTTCGCGGGCACGGCGGGTAACCGCACGCTCACGGGCGTCGCGGCGGGCGCGGTCAATGCGACGAGCTCGGAGGCGGTCAACGGCCAGCAACTCTATGCCAGCATCGCGAATACGGCGGCAGCGCTGGGCGGCGGCGCGAGCGTGGCGCCGGACGGCTCGCTCGCCGCGCCGTCCTACACGATCGGCGGCACGACCATCAACAACGTCGGCTCGGCGCTCACGAACCTCGACGGCCGCGTCACGCAAAACACCACCGACATCACGAATCTGCAGAAGTCGGTCACCAACATCGCGGGCTCGGTCGCGAACGCTGTGCAGTACGACTCGTCGGCGCACGACTCGGTCACGCTGGGTGGCACGGGCGCGGCTGTAAAACTCACGAATCTCGCCGACGCCGTGCTGAGCGCGAGCAGCACCGACGCCGTTACCGGCTCGCAGCTTTTCGCGACCAATATGCAGGTCGCGAGCATCGAGCAGGCCGTGCAGAACGTGGCCACGAGCGCCACGATGTATGTGGCCGTGAACTCGCCGAACGGCGCCGCCACGGCCAGCGGTTCGAACACGCTGGCGGTCGGCGGGGGCGCGGTCGCGAGCGGCACCTCATCGACGGCGATCGGCGATCAGGCGCATGCCAACGGCGCGAATTCGGTGGCGCTCGGCGCGAACTCGGTGGCCGACCGCGCCAACTCGGTGTCGGTGGGCAGCATCGGCAACGAGCGGCAGATCACCAATGTCGCGAACGGCACGGCGCCTACCGACGCGGTCAATCTGGGCCAGCTCAACAGTTCGCTCGGCGGCGTCAACAGCCGGATCGACGACGTCGACCGCGACGCGCGGCGCGGCATCGCGGCGGCCTCGGCGCTCAACGTCGTTACACCGTATCTGCCCGGGCGCACGACCATGAACGCGGGCGTCGCGGCGTATCGCGGTCAGGCGGCAATCGGTATCGGCGTGTCGCGCTGGAACGAGAAGGGCAGCGTCAACTACAACCTCGGCGTCTCGTCGGCGGGCGGCAACAGCACCATCGTCCGTGCGGGTCTTGGCATCGTGTTCGGCGGTTGACGCAGCGGGCAGCGATCCTGGCGGCGCGGCCGGCGCAATGCCGGCCGCGCACCTCACGCGGCACGCCCCGCACGCTCCAACCGCACGGGCGAACCGTGCGGCCCTTTCCATGGGCAACAACCAACATGAAAACCATCGCCATGGCGATTGCGGCGTCAGCCGTGCTCGCCGGATGCGCGTCGCAAGCGACGCGCGATTCCCTGCAGGTTCAGGACCCCACCGTGCTCGAAGACGGGCTGCGAACGTCGCAGAGCGAGCAAGCCGGCGCGGCCACCGACGCCTGGGTTGCCACGTATCCGGGCAGCATCGGCCGTGCGCAACTCGACGACGAGCAACGCCGCCTTCAGGCGCTCGGCCCGAAGCAAGCCGGCTATTTCGGCGCGAAGGCGCAGTGCTGGATCTACGCCGCGCGCGAGGAGCATACGCAATACAACCATTGGGGATTCGTCGAAGAGGCGGCGCGTCAGGCCGACCAGTTGATCGGCGCGCTTGAAGGGCGCGGGCAGGCAACCGTCGAGAATCCGAAGCTGCGCACCGCGGCCATCGTGCGGCCCGATCTGTGGCAGCGGTTGCTGGCGGCGAAATCGTCGCCGGTGTTCGCCTCGTGTCAGCCCGCGCAGGAGCGCGTGGCCTGCGCCGAAGTCGAACTGATGCACGCGGGTCACGAGGCCTGGACGCGCTCGTTCGACGCGAGCGCGCAGCGCGTCGACGAAGTGCAGCGCAAGATCGCCGACCTGCCTGCGGTCCTGAACGCGTGTCAGCCGCCGCCGCGTGTCGAGCCGCCGTCACTGCCGAACAACATCACGCTGCCGACCGACACGCTGTTCCGTTTCGATCGCGGCGATCTCAATGGCCTGTTGCCGCAGGGGCGCGCGAGTCTCGACACGCTGGCGCGCGATATCGCCGAGAGTGGCGACGTCACGGCCATCCGCGCGGAGGGCTATACCGACCGGCTCGGCAGCGATAGCTACAACCAGCGTCTGTCGCGGCAACGCGCGGAAACCGTCGCCGCTTATCTGCGCGATCGGGGCGCGGCGAGCGTCGCGGTCAGCGCGGTCGGGCGCGGCAAGGCGAATCCGCTCGTCCAGTGCAATGAGCGCAATCGTGAGGCGCTGATCGCCTGTCTGGCGCCCAATCGCCGTGTCGAGATTTCGCTCGCGCGCACGTCTGCGGGCGGACAAGCCGCCGCGAAGTAAGTCGCGCGCGGCCAGTCTGCCGGTGCATGCGCTTGCGTGCCCGCCGTGCAATGCGGCGGGCACGCGGCGCGTTCGGCATGTTCGGCGTGTTCGGCGTGTTCGGCGTGTTGGGCGTGTTGGGCGTGTTGGGCGTGTTGGGAAGTTTCGGAAAGCTTCGGAAAGACGCGGGCGCGCCCCGACGCGTCTATCGTCACGTCAGCGAGCGCTCGCTCGGCGTCTGGCGCTGATTCATCGTTTTCCTACGTTTCTCCTCCTTAAATCCGTCGGATTTAACAATCCCTGACAGTAGGTTTTTATGCTTGCGACGACAATAAGCCGTCGCCGCCTGATACGTCATCGCCGGAGGTTTTCCGATGACGTCCGACATCGCTCCAGACGGACCGAAATTCCCGGTCCCTGGCGATGCGCGTGGCAAGCGCGGCAAGCGCGACAAGCACGGAATTCGGCTACGGGGGCCGGCGCGATCGGGACACGGCGACGCGCCGGTGCGAGGACAGAGCGGACTCAAGTTCGCCGCATAACGCTGGTAACAGCGCCTGGTAGTAGGAGTGGCGATGGCGGTGAGCGTGGCGCCATGCAATGAGCACGGCTGCGGCCAGCGGGCGGACGTCGGGCGGTGATGTCCGTCTGCGTGCGACGCGCCGTCGAGGTGGCGCCGGCGCACGCGCCGACGGTTCTGGTCCGGGGGCGAGGACTGCCGGAGACTACGCGGTGCGCGGACTGCGGCCATCGTCACTCGTTTTTCCTTCATCCCTTCAGGCAGGCGCGGGCAGGCCCGCACGTGCGGCATGGCGCGCAACGGCGCGCCGTCGAGTCCGTGCGGCCGCATTCCGGCATCCGACGACACGCGCAGCGCCGGCAGCCCGGGCGGTTTTCATCGTCCGCGCGGCGTGTTCGCGATGGCATGGGTCGGCATGACGAATCAGCAGCACAAGTTGGCATCACGAATCAGCAGTAGGCCTTATCAGTAACAGTTAGCCGCGAGTTAGCCGAAAAAGGTTAGCCGCAAAAGTGGGCAGCGCGGGTCAGCAACACGAGGTTTTCATGTTTTTCCGTTCCGGCAGCATCCGGTTTCCGCCGGCTTCCCGCGTCAATGGGTCGGGGGGCAGCCGCGATCTTGACCGCGTCGAGCTGGACCTTGCGCGCGACCGTCATGCGCGTGCCGCGATGGAGGCTTACGCCGATTCGTGCGAGGCCGAACTGCCCTGGCTGAGCGAGGCGCTGCGCCAGTCGCGCTTTGGCCGTTCGGACAAGTTGACGCAATGTTCTTCCACCGTGCTGCGTGCCTTCGTGCTCGCGCAGGCGCGCGCCGCCGCGCAGCCCGACTACGCGCACGCCGCGTGGGAGCATGTGCGCGTCCATCTGGCCGCGTTGCTCGCGGGCGAACCGCCTGCGGCCGAGGAGCGCGGCGGACACGGCGGACACGGCGGACACGGCGATCACAGCGGCAGCCATAACGGTCACCACGGCGAGCATGCTCACCACGGCCAGCCCGCGCAGGCGGACGCACCATCGGCCGACGATGCGCTCATGCAGTCGGGGCGGCGGCGCTAGCCGGCGAGCACGGCCAGAACAAGGGTCCGCCACGGACCGTCCGGTAGCCGTAAGCGGACCGTAAATGATCCGCGAACGATATGAGAACGCGGCGAAAACGACGCGAAAACGACGCGAGACCGATCCGCAAACGCCACGTCATGGGCCCTTGCGTCGGATGAGAGCGTTTTCGACTACCATGGGCGGATTCTGTCTCCCCGATTCGGACTGCGTTTGCCGCTCCCGTTTATTTCGAGACGCTGCGAAAGTGGCGGTTTGCGCGCGCGGCGTGGTTGGCGCGCTGCGGGGTTGGGGAGGGCATTCGCCAGCGCCGTCGGCAACGCTGGCGGGACCGCAGGGTGGAGCCATCCCGAGAACATGAAAAACGATACTGGGTGCGGGGCACTATGAGAATTGCAGTACTGGATGACGATCCGGCGCAGACCGACTTCGTCTGTCAAACGTTGATGGCGGCAGGTCACGTCTGCCACGCATTCGCCAAGGGCGGCGAGCTGGTCCGGCAGCTGCGCCGGCAGACCTTCGACCTGCTCGTCCTCGACTGGAACGTGCCGGACATGGCCGGCGACGAAGTCCTCCATTGGGTGCGGCAGAGCCTGTCCACGCGCCTGCCGGTGCTGTTCATGACGAGCCGCAGCCGCGAGGTCGATATCGCGCTGATGCTCAACAGCGGCGCCGACGACTACGTCGTCAAGCCGGTGTCCGCGCCGGTGCTGCTCGCGCGCGTCGGCTCGCTGCTGCGCCGCGCGTATCAGCTGCATCCGCCCGCGCAGAAGGAAGTCTTCGGCGAATACGAGTTCGACCTGAAGTCGCGCCAGGCGACGGTGGCCGGCAAGGCGGTCGCGCTCACGCAGAAGGAATTCGACCTCGCGCTGCTGCTGTTCCAGCACCTGAGCCGCCCGCTGTCGCGCGCGCACATCCTCGACGTGATCTGGAAGCAATCCGACGACATCCCGTCGCGCACCATGGACACGCACGTCTCGATGCTGCGCTCGAAGCTCGGCCTGCGTCCCGAAAACGGCTACCGCCTCACGCCGATCTACGGCTATGGCTATCGCCTCGAACGCATCGAGGGGGACGCGGCGTGACGACCGCCCGCAGGAACCGCCCCATTGCGGGCGGGCGCGCGGCGCTGGCGCGGCCGTTGTTCGCCTGCGCGCTCGCGCTGAGCCTGCTGCCCGCCCTGCGCGACGCCCAGGCCCGCGAACCGCGCGCTCCCCGCGCGCAGCCGGTGCAAACGGCAATCTACGTCACGCGCGCCGGCGACTCGCTCTACGACATCGCTGTGCGTTATCTGCGCGATCCCGCCGACTGGACCCAGCTCGCGCGCCTGAACGGCGTGAGCGCGCCGCGCCGTCTGCAGGCGGGCGTGCAGCTGCGCGTGCCGGTCGCGCTGCTGCGCCAGGACGGCCTGAGCGCGCGCGTGATCGCCACCAGCGGCCCCGCGAGCCACGCCTTCCGCAGCGCGCCGCAGTTGCCGCTCGCGGTCGGCACGAAGCTGGTCGAGGGCGACCGCGTGCAGACCGGCCCCGAAGGCTTCGCCACGCTCGAACTCGGCGACGGCTCGCATCTGATCCTGCCGCCCAACACCTCGCTCGACCTTGCCACGCTGCGTCAGACCGTGCTGACGGGAGCGACCGACCGCGTCGTCAACCTGCATGGCGGTGAAGTCGATACCGAAGTCACGCACGCCACGAAGAAAGACGATCGCTTCCAGATCCGCTCGCCTTCGGTGGTCGCGGGCGTGCGCGGTACGCGTTTCCGCGTGAATTACGACGGCGACAAGGGCTCGACGGCGGTGGAAGTGCTCGACGGCGCGGTGGGCGTCGACGCCTCCGCGCGCGCCCACGCCGACGCGGTCGCGCCCGCGCCGGGCATGCCGCTCGCGGCCTCGGCGCAACTGGTCGCGGCCGGTCACGGCAGCCTCACGCCGGCGGGCGGCGCGGCCGGCGCGCCCGTCGAACTGCTCGGTGCGCCGGAACTGCGCCATCCCGCCCGCGTGCAGGACGAGGCCAACGTGGCCTTCGACCTCGCGCCGCGCGAAGGCGCGCACGGCTATCGCGTGCAGATCGGCCGCGATGCGGGCCTCTACGACATGATCCGCGACCTGCGCAGCGACTCGCCGCACGTCGAAGCAGGCGCGCTCCCCGACGGCACGTATTTCGTGCGCCTGTCCGCGATCGACGAAAACGGCCTCGACGGCATGCCGTCCACCTACGCGTTCGAGCGCCGCCGCATTGCGCTCGGCGCGACGGCCGGGCGCGTCGACGGCACGCGCGATTACGCGTTCCGCTGGTACGTCGACCGCGCCACGCAGAACACGCGTTTTCGCTTCGTGCTGGCGAAGTCCGAGGATCTGCGCGCGCCGCTCGTCGACCGCACCGATATCGAAGACGGCGAGGCCGTGGTGCGCGATCTGCCCAAGGGCACCTACTACTGGAGCGTGATCGCCGAGCAGTTCGAAGGCGGCCGCTACTACCAGAAGGTCAGTCCGGTCCAGTCGTTCCGGCTCGACTGGTGACGCAGGCGCGCATGAGCGTGAGCCCGCCCACGCCGCTTGGCCGTCCGGTCGGGCGGCGCTTTTTGTTCGAATGGGCGGGCGTGGCGTGCGCGGGCGTCGTCATCGTATTGCTGAGCGTGCTCGGACACTGGACGCTCGGCGCCGATCATCTCGTCTACGACCGCCTGCTGACTCTGCGCGAGCGGCCGGTCTCGCCCGACATCGTGATCGTCGAGATCGACAATGCGAGCGTGGCGGCGCTCGGCCGCTGGCCCTGGCCGCGCAGCGTGCACGCCCAGGTGGTCGACCGGCTCGCCCAGGCGGGCGCGGCGGCCGTGGTCTACGACGTGCTGTTCACCGAGCCGTCGTTCGACGACGCGCGCTTCGGCGAGGCGCTGCGCAAGCGGCCCGCGTATCTGCCGATGCTGCTGTCGCCCGCCGACGAGACCGACGGCGGCCGGCGCACGGTCGTCCAGCCTGTCGCGCAGCTTGCCCAGTCGTCGGCCGGCATCGGCCACATCAATCTCGAAGTCGATACGGACGGCATCGTGCGCAGCGTCGCGCTGTTCGAAGGCGACGCCCGGCAGCGCTGGCCGCAACTCATGGTGCCGCTGTGGCGCGCGGTGCGCGGCGGCCAGATCGCGCTCGCGCACGCCAGCTATCCGGCCGATGCCGCGCGCCGCGACGCCAGCCTGTTGCACGCGGGCGGCCCGCAAAGCGAGGCGCGTTTCCTGCTGCCGTTCAGCGCGAACGTCGAGCATTACCGCAAGGTGTCGTTCGCCGACGTGCTCGAAGGCCGCGTGCCGCCGGGCCTGTTGCGCGGGCGCGTGGCGCTGGTGGGCGTGACGGCGTCGGGGCTGTACGACCGCTTCGCCACGCCGCTCGCGGGCACGCTCGGGCCGCTGCCGGGCGTCGATATCCACGCGCTCGTGCTCGATACGCTGCTCAACGGCACCGCCATCGAACCGGCCGGACCGCTGACCGTCGTGCTGGCGTCGCTGCTGCCGCTGGCGCTGCTGCTGGCCGGTTTCCTCGTGTTCGCGCCGCTGCGCACGCTGCTGCTGCTGCCCTTGCTCGCGCTGCTCTCGCTGGCCGCGAGCGCGGCACTGCTGTACGGCGCGCGCATCTGGCTCACGCCCGTGCCCGCCATCGTCGCGCTGGCCGTGGTGTATCCGCTCTGGAGCTGGCGGCGTCTCGAAATGACGATGTCGTATCTGCGCAAGGAGTTGCAGCAACTCGCCGACGAACCCTATCTTTTGCCCGAGGCGTCCGCGCCGGGCCGCGAGTACGCGGGCGACGCGCTCGCGCAGCAGATGGCGCTGATGGCGCAGGCCGCGCAGCGCTTGCAGGACATGCGCCGCTTCGTCTGGGACAGTCTCGATTCGGTGCCGGAGCCGCTGCTGGTCGCCGACCTGCGCGGCATCGTGCTGATCGCCAATCACGCGGCGCGCGCCTATTTCGCGCGCCTGAATGTGGGCGCGTTCGAGGGCCGCTGGGTGCAGGACGTGTTCGGCGACCTCGCGCTCGTCAAGCCGATCGACCCGAACCCGGAGACGCTCGCCTTCGCGCACGCGCACTGGCCCGCGCCGCTCGACCCGGCGCGCGGCGAATTCGCGCAGCTGATGGAGCGCGGCGTGGAAGTGCATGCGCGTGACGGCAGCGACTATCTGCTGCGCTACGCGAGCTGCACGAATGCGCAGGGGCAGGCGGTGGGCTGGATCGCGGGTCTCGTCGACGTGACGGCGCTGCACGACGCCGAGCGTCAGCGCGAAGATGCGCTGCGTCTGCTCTCGCACGACATGCGCTCGCCGCAGGCGTCGATCGTCGCGCTGGTCGAAACCGAGCGCGAGCGCGGCACGCTGGCCGCCGCGCCGGTGCGCGAGGTGATGGACCGCATCGAGCGCTACGCGCGCCGCTCGCTCACGCTGGCCGACGACTTCGTGCAACTCGCGCGCGCGGAGTCGCAGGTCTACGCGCTGGAGCCTACGAGTCTCGCCGAACTGATGATCGACGCCAGCGACGAAGTCTGGCCGCAGGCGAGCGCGAAGCGCATCCAGATCGAGACGGCATTCGACGGCGACGAAATGGGCTGGATCAACGCCGACCGCTCGCTGATGACGCGCACGCTGGTGAATATTCTGAACAACGCGGTGAAGTACAGCCCACCGGACACCAGAATTATCTGTAGTATCGCTGTCGCGGATAGCCTGCCGCCGCGCGTGATCTGCTCGATCCGCGACCACGGCTACGGCATTCCGCTCGAAGACCAGACGAAGCTGTTCGAGCCGTTCCGGCGTTTTCACGCGGACAAGCGTCCCGAGGTGAGCGGCGCGGGGCTCGGCATGGCGTTCGTGAAGACGGTCGTGACGCGCCACGGCGGCGAGGTCCACGTCGAGAGCGCGCCCGGCAACGGCACCACGTTGACGATGTCACTGCCCGCGCTCGATGCGCCGGACTGAGCGCAGGTTGCTGCGTGGCGTTACCGCGTCAGGTCGATGCGTCTGGACGAAGCGTTTCGTCGATGCGATGCCGCCGGCCTGAGCCGGCCAAGAATCCGATGGAGTATGTCCCGTGAAGATCCCGATGACGATCTGCGCCCTGACGATGGTGGGCGCGCTGGCCGCTTGCGCGAGCCCGAGCGCCGACGTGCGGGCGCAAGGCGGCTTGTCCGTGAGCGGGGCGGCAGGCGCGAGCTACCGCTTCGCGCACACGCCCGTCCAGGACGAGCAGGCCGCGAAGACCGCGAAGACTGCATCAACCCCGCAAACGGATGCCGACGCCACGCCGTCCGGCGAGACGCTGCTGCGCGCGGCGCTCGCGCAGCGCGGCTTCGAGGAGGCCGGGCCGGTCCCGCTGGGCGCGCCCGATACGGCGCGTTATCTGGTGTCGGCGGCGTGGGCGTCGCGGCCCGCCGACGTCACGGTCGCCGCGGGCAATTGCACGGGCGGCTGCGTGCCGACCCAGGCGCCGTCGCTGCCCTGGTTCGGCCATCCTTATGTGCATTCGCTGACGCTGCGCTTTTTCACGCTGGCCGACGGCCACGAAGCCTACAAGGTGAGCGCGATCAAACGCGACCGCAACGCCGACGCGCAGCAGGCGCTGCCGTATCTCGTCGCGAGTGCGCTGGCGCAGCTGCCTTATGCGGGCGCGTCGCAATGGCGCGTGACGATGAAGCCGCGCGCGGCCGAGGCGCAAACGGCCACGCAGGCCATGCCCGACGTGATTTCGGTGACGCCGCAAGGCCAGTGAGCGCGCGCATGCGCGCTAGCTTCGCGGCGCGCGTTAAATTTCAGCCCTTGTTTTGCGGGGCGGATTGCTCCGCGCACTCGTCGCCAACCGCGTCGACGGCATCGGCCTCATCCGGCCAGCGATTCTCGTAGACACACTCGCCGAGCGCCTTGCGCTCCGCCCAGCGCTCCATTTCGAGCATCGGCCGCGGATAGAACTCCGCGACGTGGCCGACGCAGAGAATCGCCACCGGCTTCGCGCCGGGCGGCATGCCGAGCAGCGCGTGGACTTCGTCGACGTCGAAGATCGACACCCAGCCCATGCCGAGCCCTTCGGCGCGCGCCGCGAGCCACATGTTCTGGATCGCGCAGGCCACCGACGCCAGGTCCATCTCGGGCAGCGTGCGGCGGCCGAAAATGTGCGCCTCGCGGCGGTCCATCAGCGCGACGACGAGCAGTTCGCCGCATTCGCGCATGCCTTCGACCTTGAGCTTCATGAACTCTTCGCGGCGCTTGCCGAGCGCGTCGGCGGTCGCGAGGCGCTCGCGCTCGACGGCGTCCTGCAACTGCGCGCGCACGGCCGCATCGGTGATGCGCACGATGCGCCACGGCTGCATGAAGCCCACGCTCGGCGCGTGATGGGCGGCGTCGAGCAGACGCGTCATCGTCGCCGGATCGACGGGACCGGGCGCGAAGTGGCGCATGTCGCGCCGCTCGTAGATCGCGCGGTAGACCGCCGCGCGTTCGGCTTCGTCAAAGGGCTGTGCCATGGAAAAGTGCGGCCGCGAAGGCCGGATTGGAAGGCCAATAGGCGTGCATATACGTCGCGACGATGGCGCCGTGCCGGTACACCGGCTCGCCCGCCGCGCCGGTTTGCGCGTGGCGCGCGTGCAGTTCGGCGGCGAGCGGCGTGCTCACGCGCGAGTAGTGGAACGTGTGGCCCGTGACCGTGCCGTGGCGCGCGCTGTCGAGGCGCTGCATGCCGAGCGCGGCGAAGCGCTTTTGCATGACCGCCGCGCCGGGCAGCAGGCCGAGCATCGGCGTGCACGCGCCGTCGGTGGTCGTGAGCGTGTCGAGCAGATAGAGCAGGCCGCCGCATTCGGCGACGAGCGGTCGCTGCGCGGCGACGTGCGCGCGCAGCGATTGCGCGCTGCGCGCGTTGGCCGCAAGCGTGGCCGTGTGCAGTTCGGGATAGCCGCCGGGCAGATAGATCGCGTCGGCGTCGGCGGGCGCGGCTTCGTCGGCGAGCGGCGAGAAGAAGCTCAGGCGCGCGCCCATCGCTTCGAGCAGCGCGAGGTTCGCCGGATAGATGAACGAGAACGCCGCGTCGCGCGCGACGGCGATGTGGCGGCCGTCGAGCGGGCGCGGCGCGGAGTCGGCGTCGGCGTCGTTATCGTTACAGGGCAGCGCGAATTCGACGGCGGGCGGCAAGGCGGCGAGCGCGGTCGCTTCGAGCGCGTCGGCGGCGCGGTCGATGCGCGCGTCGAGGTCGCCGATTTCGTCGGCGCGATGCAGGCCCAGATGACGCTCGGGCAGCGCGAACGCCGCGTCGCTGGCGACGTGGCCGAGCCAGCGGATATCGGCGGGCAGCGCTTCCTGCAACATCTGCGCGTGGCGCGGCGAGCCGACGTGATTGGCGAGCACGCCGTGAAACGGCACGTCGGCGCGAAAGCGCGCGAGGCCGAACGCAATCGCGCCGAAGGTCTGCGCCATCGACTTCGCGGAGATCGCGGCAGCCACCGGCACGCCGAACGTGGCGGCGAGATCGGCGCTGCTCGGCGTGCCGTCGAACAGGCCCATCACGCCTTCGATCAGGATCAGGTCGGCTTCCTGCGCGGCCTGCGCGAGCAGCGCGCGGCAGCCCGCTTCGCCGACCATCCACAAGTCGAGCGAGAGCACGGGCGCGCCGCTCGCGCGTTCGAGGATCATCGGGTCGAGAAAGTCGGGGCCGGTCTTGAACACGCGCACGCGCCGCCCGGCGCGCCGGTGCAGACGCGCGAGCCCCGCCGTGAGCGTGGTCTTGCCCTGGCCCGAGGCCGGCGCGCTGATAAAGAGCGCGGGGCAGGCCACGCGCGTCGCCGTCGCGGTCATCGCGTCAGAACTCCACGCCCTTTTGCGCCTTCACGCCTTGCTCGCGATACGGATGCTTGACGAGCCGCATTTCGGTGACGAGGTCGGCGGCTTCGATCATTTCGTCGGCGGCGTGGCGGCCCGTGACGACGATGTGCTGCATCGGCCCGCGCGCGGTCAGTACACCGAGCACTTCGTCGAGCGGCAGATAGTCGTACTTGAGCACGGTGTTCAGCTCGTCGAGGATCACCATGGCGTATTCGCCGCTCTCGATCATGCGCTTCGCGGCGTCCCAGCCTTTGCGCGCGGTGGCGATGTCGGCGTCGCGATTCTGCGTGTTCCAGGTGTAGCCGTCGCCCATCGTGACGAAGTCGCAGTGCGCCACGCTGGCGAGAAAATCGCGCTCGGACGTATGCAGCGCGCCCTTGATGAACTGCACGACGCCGAGCTTCATGCCGTGGCCGAGCACGCGCACGGCCATGCCGAACGCCGCCGTGCTCTTGCCCTTGCCGTTGCCGGTGTTGACGATCAAGAGGCCTTTTTCGAGCGTCGCGGCGGCCTGCTTTTTCTCGTGGCCTTCGCGGCGGCGCTGGGTCATGCGTTGGTGCGATTCGGGATCGGTTTTCATCGTCGCGAAGAGTCCTGTTGTGTATGCGATGAGTGTCGGGTGCTGCGTGTTCGTGCGTGTTTGTGCGTATGCGTGCGTTGCTGGCGTCAGCTTCGTGGATCGGGCGCGATGGCGGCGAGCGCGACGGTCACGCCGTCGAGCGCGAGCTTGCCGCGGACCAGCGCGCCGCCTCCGGCCGCGAGCCGCGCGCACGGTTCGCACACGCCGGGCACGCCGAAACGCGCGAGTGCCGCCGCGCTCGGTGGTGAATCCGGTGCTGCTTGTAGTGCCGATTTTGATGCCGATTTTGACGCCGCTTGCAGCGACATCGCCTCCACCTGCCCGCGCGTGAAGCCCTGCAGCGGCAGCGCATGCGCGGCGCAAAACGCGCGCAATGCGGGCTCGTCGATTTTCGCGTCGAGCGTCGCCACGGCCCGCACGCGTGCGAGCGGCCACGCGCCGAGCGCGGCCCGCACGGCGGCCTCGATCTGCGCGACCGTCACGCCCTGGCGGCAGCCGATGCCCATCGCAAGCGCGCGCGGCGCCGCATTGTCCGCTGCCGGGGCGGCATCGGGCAAGCAGTCGGCGGGCGGGGAAGGGTTCACTGAGCGCGGAAAGTCGGGGGTGAAGGCCGGGGCAAAAATCAGGGCGTCTCGCGTGGGGGCCGCCAAAAAACAGCCCAAAAACCAGCCAAAAACAGCAGGCGAAATCGAGCGGAAACGTCGGAAACGCCGCAAATGCGCGCATACGATAGCACACGCATTTCGCGCGCTGCGCCTCGCTTGGGCGGCATCGCGGATAAAACCGGGGGCGGCGGCGAGCGCGTGACGGCCTCGGGCCGAGGCGGAAAATCCGCCGCAAATCCGCCGCAAATCCGCCGCAAATCCGCCGCAAATCCGCGCCCCAATGCCCCTGAGCCGCGCCCCCGCCCGGTTGACGCGCCGCCCACCCGCGCCTACACTCGCACGCACTCTGGTGCTCGCGTGCGCGTACGTTTCGCACGCAGTTAAACGGGAATCAGGGAGCCATCCCGCCACGGGCACGGCCAACCTGAACTGCACCCGCAACGGTACAACGAGCGCATCGGCTGCAAGGTCGATGCAAGCCGCTTCATCGCATGCGCCGCATGCATGGCCACTGTGCGAAGCGCGCCCCACGGCGCGGCGCGCGGGAAGGCGAAGCGGCGTGACTCGTCAGTCCGGATACCGGCCAGATACGCGGGATGCGCGCTGCGGGGTTGCGGCGCCGCGTCCATGATTTCATGCGTCATGCCGGGCCTTGCCCGTGGCGCGTCCAAGCCGGTTGTATCGTCGATCGAAGTGGTGCGGGCTGCATGCCGCCGCGCGCCGCTTGCGCGTGTTCCGCGTGTTGCGCGTGTTTTCATGCGCGCCACGCGACGATCCCCTCCGGCCGGACGCCCACGCGCGACACGCCCGGCGCGGCGCACTTCACCTGCGGCCGATGCGCCGAAGGAGCTTCCACATGCAGATGCGCAAAATCCCCGTCACCATCGTCACGGGCTTCCTCGGCAGCGGCAAAACCACGCTGCTGCGCCACATCCTCCAGCACGCGGGCGGCCTGCGCGTCGCGGTCATCGTCAACGAATTCGGCGAACTGGGTATCGACGGCGAAATCCTGCGCGGCTGCGGCATCGGTTGCGACGAGAACGGCAACGAAACGGAAGGCCAGCTCTACGAACTCGCGAACGGCTGCCTGTGCTGCACCGTGCAGGAAGAATTCTTCCCGGTGATGGAGCAACTGCTCGAACGCCGCGCCGACATCGACCACGTGCTGATCGAAACCTCGGGCCTCGCGCTGCCCAAGCCGCTCGTGCAGGCCTTCAACTGGCCGTCGATCCGCAACGCCTTCACGGTCGATGCGGTCGTGACGGTCGTCGACGGTCCCGCCGCCGCGAGCGGCCAGTTCGCGGAAAACCCGCAGGCCGTCGATGCGCAGCGCAAGGCCGATCCGAATCTCGATCACGAATCGCCGCTGCACGAACTGTTCGAAGACCAGCTTTCGGCCGCCGATCTCGTCATCCTGAACAAGACCGATCTGATCGACGCCGCCGCGCAGGACGCGCTGATCGAAGACCTGCGCGAAGAACTGCCGCCGCAGGTGAAGATCGTGCGCGCGCAGCACGGCAAGCTCGACCTGCACACGCTGCTCGGTCTCGAAGCGGCGTCGGAGGAGAGCATCCATCTGCGCCACGACCATCACGGTTCCGCCGACGATGCCGACCATCATCACGACGAATTCGATTCGGTCGTCGTTGAGGCGCAGGTCGCGTCGCGCGACGTGGCGGTCGAGGCGCTGCAAAAGCTCGTCGATGCGCACACGATCTATCGCGTGAAGGGTTTCGCCGCGCTGCCGGGCGCGCCGATGCGCCTCGTGATTCAGGGCGTGGGCCGCCGCTTCGACAGCTATTTCGACCGCCGCTGGAACGCGCAGGAAAGCGCGGCGCAACCGCTCGCGAGCCGCTTTGTGCTGATCGGCGAGGACCTCGACGCCGCCACGCTGCAAGCCGCGTTCGACGCGGCGCTGGCGGCGGCGCAAAACGCCGTGCAAACCGCGTCCGCGCAATGAGCACGATCAGCGCAATCAGCACGACGTTTTACGAGCGACACACATGCATTTGCTGCGCACCACGCCGGGCGGTTTCGTCGACGACACGCAGGGCGTGATCCGCATCGATCAGCAGCCCGCCGAGATCGTCATTCTGAGTTCGGCGGATACCACGCTTGCGCTGCTGGCGAGCGTGGTGCCGCGTCTGCCCGCGGGCTTTCCGGGCGTGCGGCTCGCGAACGTCACGTATCTGCGCCAGAACGCGTCGGTGGATTTTTATATCGACGACGTGCTCAAGCACGCGCGCGTGGTCGTGGTCGATCATCTGGGCGGCGAAACCTATTGGCCGTATGGCATCGAGCAGGTCGTGTCGCTCGCGGAGCAGCGCGGGCAACTGCTCGCGATGTTCTCGGGCGACTTGCAGGAAGATCCGAACCTGATCGCCAAGAGCCGCGCCGAGCCGGATTTTTGCCGTCTTTTGTGGCGTTATCTGCGCGAAGGCGGCGCGGCGAACGCCGAAGGTTTTCTGCGCGCGCTCGCGTGGCGCGCGTTCGACTGGGGCAGTGAGCCCGCGCTGCCCGTCGTGCTGCCCGCCGCCGCGATCTATCATCCGGCCCGCGACGTGGCCACCGTCGACGACTGGCGCGCGCGCTGGACGTCCGGCGCGCCCGTCGTCGCGATCCTGTTTTACAAGGCGCATTTGCAGGCCGCGAACACGGCCGCGTTCGATGCGCTGATCGAGGCGCTGCTCGCGCGCGGGCTCAATCCGCTGCCGCTCGCCATCACCTCGCTCAAGGATGCGATTAGTCGCGACGTGCTCGATCGTCTCGCGGCCGAGCACGATATCGCGCTCGTGCTCAACACGACGGCGTTCGCGGCCTCGTCGCTCGACGATCCCGAACCGCTCGCGCTCGCGGGCGACGCGCCCGTGTTGCAGGTGATCCTGAGCGGCGGCAATCGCGACGACTGGGTCAAGGACAATCACGGCCTGAATTCGCGCGACATCGCCATGCATATCGCGCTGCCCGAAGTCGATGGCCGCGTGATCACGCGCGCGATCAGCTTCAAGGGGCTCGCGTATCACTGCAAGGACACGCAGGTGGACGTGGTGCGCTATCAGCCCGACGCGGAGCGCGTGGCCTTCGTGGCCGAACTCGCGCGCCGCTGGTGCCGTTTGCGCACGCTGCCGAACGCTGAAAAGACACTCGCGCTCGTGCTCGCCAACTATCCGATGAGCGAAGGGCGCATCGGCAACGGCGTGGGGCTCGATACGCCCGCGTCGGTGGTGAACATTCTGCGCATGCTGCGCGACGAAGGCTATCGTGTCGCCGATCTGCCCGAGGACGGCGAAGCGCTCATGGACACGCTCACGCAGGGCGTGACCAACGATCCCGACACGCGCGCGCTGCGGCCCGCGTTTCAGAGTCTTTCGCTCGACGACTATCGGCGTTATTTCGCGCAACTGCCCGTGGAGGCGCAGAACGCGCTGATCGCGCGTTGGGGCGCGCCCGAGCAGGACCCCGGCGTGCGGCGCGGACGCTTCATGATCGCGGGCTGGCGCTGCGGCCAGGTGTTCGTCGGCATTCAACCGTCGCGTTCGCGCGGCGACGACAGCTACGCGAACTATCACGACGCCGATCTCGTGCCGCCGCACGCGTATCTGGCGTTCTATTTCTGGCTGCGCGAGACCTTCGGCATCGACGCGATCGCGCACGTCGGCAAGCACGGCAATCTCGAATGGCTGCCGGGCAAGAGCGTCGCGCTCGCGCAGACGTGCTGGCCCGACATGGTGCTCGGCCCGCTGCCGCATCTGTATCCGTTTATCGTCAACGATCCGGGCGAGGGCAGCCAGGCCAAGCGCCGCGCGCAGGCCGTGATTATCGATCACCTGATGCCGCCGCTCACGCGCGCCGAAAACTACGGGCCGTTGCAGGATCTCGAACGTCAGGTCGACGAATACTACGAAGCCTTGATGGTCGATCCGCGCCGCGCGAAGCTGCTGCGCAAGACCATCCTCGCGACGATCGTCGAACACAAATTGCACGAGGAATTGAGCGTCGAAGCGCCCACCAGCGCCGACGCCGAAGACGAACTGCTCACGCGCGCCGATGCGTACTTGTGCGAGTTGAAGGAAGCGCAGATCCGCGACGGGCTGCATACGTTCGGCGCGTCGCCGCAAGGCACGCAACGGCGCGACACGCTGCTCGCGCTCGGCCGTTACGCGTGCGGAGACGGGCAGGGCGCGAACGCGGGGCTGATCGACGCGCTCGCGCGTGATCTGCGTATCGATCATCTGCTCGATGCGGCGACCGTGGATTGGGCCGCGCCGTGGACCGGACCGCGCGCCGATGCGCTCGCGCATCTCAGCGATGCGCCGTGGCGTCACGCGGGCGATACGCGCGAGCGACTCGAAACGCTGGCGGCGCGCTTTATCGCGCACGCGTGCGGCGATGAAGGCGCGGAGATCGACGCGCAAACCTGGCCGCAAACGGCGCGCGTGCTCGCCCGCTTGCGCGACGACGTGCTGCCGCGTCTCGACGCCTGCGGCCCCGAGGAACTGCGTCAGCTTCGGCGCGGTTTCGAAGGCCGCTTCGTGCCGCCTGGCCCGAGCGGTTCGCCGTCGCGCGGCCGTCCCGATGTGCTGCCCACGGGCCGCAACTTCTATTCGGTCGATACGCGCGCGGTGCCCACGCAGGCGGCGTGGTCGCTCGGCATGAAGTCGGCGCAGCAACTGATCGAGCGGCATGTGCAGGAGCACGGCGACTATCCGCGCGCGATCGGGCTGTCGGTCTGGGGCACGGCGACGATGCGCACGGGCGGCGACGATATCGCCCAGGCGCTCGCGCTGATCGGCGCGCGTCCGAAATGGGCGGCGGGCAGCCAGCGCGTGATCGACTTCGAGATCATGCCGGTGGAGGCGCTCGACCGTCCGCGTATCGACGTGACGCTGCGCGTGTCGGGCTTTTTCCGCGATGCGTTTCCGAACGTGATGCATCTGTTCGATGCTGCCGTGCAGGCCGTCGCCGAACTCGACGAGCCCGAGCCTCTGAATCCGCTGCGCGCGCGTATCCAGCGCGAGCGCGACGCGCTGGTGGCCGACGGCATGGACGCCGCCGAAGCGCGCCGCCGCGCGGGCTGGCGCGTGTTCAGCGCGAAGCCGGGCGCGTATGGCGCGGGCCTGCAATCGATGATCGATCATCGCCAGTGGCAGAGCGACGCCGATCTCGCGCAGGCCTACGAGGCGTGGGGCGGTTATGCCTACGCGCAGAAAAGCGCGGGCGACGAGGCGCGCGACGCGTTCCGCAAGCGCCTCGCCACCATCGACGTGGTGCTGCAAAACCAGGACAACCGCGAACACGATCTGCTCGACTCGAACGATTACTACCAGTTCCAGGGCGGCATGGCCGCCGCCGCGCGGCACTTCTCGCAGGCGCAGCCCACGCTCTATCACGCCGATCACAGCAATCCCGCCGCGCCGCGCATTCGTCCGCTGCACGAGGAGATCGCGCGCGTGATCCGATCGCGCGTGGTCAATCCGAAATGGATCGACGGCGTGAAGCGGCACGGCTACAAGGGCGCGGCGGAAATGGCCGCGACCGTCGATTATCTGTTTGGTTACGATGCGACCGCGCGCGTGGTCGGCGATCATCAATACGCGCTGGTCGCCGACGCCTATGTGCACGACGACGACACGCGTGCGTTCATGGAGCGCCACAATCCGCATGCGCTGCACGCGATCTGCGAACGTCTGATCGAGGCGATGCAGCGCGGTTTGTGGCAGCAGCCCGGCGAGCATCGCGAGCGCGTCGAACAGCGTTTGCTCGAAGCCGGGCAGCATATTGAAGGTCGATAAGCGAAGCACAATGAAGGAATCCGAATCATGAGCCGAGTGACGAGCCAGGCAGCGACGCGTCCCGCCTTTCCCTTCACCGCGCTGGTCGGCCAGGCGCCGTTGCAGCGCGCGCTGCTGCTTGCGGCCATCGATCCCGCGATCGGCGGCGTGCTCGTGAGCGGCCCGCGCGGTACCGCGAAATCCACGGCGGCGCGCGCGCTCGCGGCGCTGCTGCCCGATGGCGCGTTCGTCACGCTGCCGCTCGGCGCGAGCGAGGAGAAGCTGATCGGCACGCTCGATCTCGAAGCCGCGCTGCGCGAGAGCGCCGTGCGTTTCGCGCCGGGATTGCTCGCGCGCGCGCATGAAGGCGTGCTCTATGTCGACGAAGTGAATCTGCTGCCCGACGCGCTCGTCGACGCGCTGCTCGACGCCGCCGCGAGCGGCGTGAACACCGTCGAACGCGATGGCGTTTCGCACACGCACGACGCGCGTTTCGTGCTGGTCGGCACGATGAACCCGGAAGAGGGCGAACTGCGTCCGCAACTGCTCGACCGCTTCGGCTTGATGATCGAACTGGACAATTGCCACGATGCGGGCGAGCGTCAGCGCATCGTCAAGGCGCGGCTCGCGTTCGATGCGAATCCGCAGGCGTTCTGCGCGGCGCACGACGCGGCGCAACGCGAACTCGCGCAGCGTTTGCGTGCCGCGCGCGCGGCGCTCGATGCGCTCGAATGGAGCGACGCGGTGCATGAACGCGCGGCGCAACGCTGCGTGGAAGCGGCCGTCGACGGTTTGCGCGCCGATCTCGTGATGCTGCGCGCGGCGCGTGCGCTCGCGGCCTTCGAAGGCGCGGCGCAGATCACGCCGGAGCATGTCGATGCGGTCGCGGATGCCGTGCTCGCGCATCGCCGCCGTGCGATGCCGGAGCCGCCTGCGTCGGGTGGCAATACGCAGGCTCCTGATCGATCGCGCGATGCATCGAATGAGTTTTCGCGAAGTCCACAGGAATCCGAAGTAAATAACGAATCTGATGCCGATTGGGGCGAACTCCCGCCCGAGCCCGTCGCGGCGCGCCAGGTCAAAGGCGTGATCCCGCTGCCCGCAAAAAAACGCTGAGCCGCCGGGCAAGGGCCGCCGCCCACGCACAGGGCGGCGCACGGCGGCGAGAGGGCCCCGGACGCGCGCAGCCGCGTCTCACACGCGACGCCGCGCCGAACGCGCGCATCGCCTGGCCGCCCACGCTCGCGGCCAAACGCGGCGAAGCGCTGAGCGCCGCGCATCTGCGCTACGCGCCGCGCAAAACCGGCAGCGGCGCGCTGCATTGCTTCGTGCTCGATTGTTCGGCGTCGATGCTCGCGCGCGGCCAGTTCGCGCTCGCGAAAGGGCTGTTGATCGCGCTATTCGATCGCGCGCGCGGCGAACGCGTGGAAGTGGCGCTGATCTGCTTCGGCGGCGCACGCGCCGAGCTGCGCTTCGGCCCCGCCGTGCCGCGCTGGTGGAACGAACGCTGGATCGAGCCCGTGGGCGCGGGCGGCGGCACGCCGCTCGAAGCGGGGCTCGCGCGCGCCGCGCAACTGCTCGAACGCACCGTGCGCCGCGATCCTGGACGCGCGCGTCATCTCTGGCTGTTCAGCGACGGACGCACGACGCAACTGCCCGCGCGTCCTGCGCACGCCGATCACATCACCGTGGTCGATTGCGAGGCGTCGGCGCTGCGTCTCGGACGCTGTCGCGCGCTTGCCCAGGCGTGGGGCGGCGAGTGTCTCGACGCCGACGCGCTGCTCGCCTGAGCCCGCGCGGCGTCCGGTTCAGCGCGACGCGCCGGTCCAGTAGAGCACGTCGTCCTGACGGTCGAATACGTAGACCTTCATCGCCATCTGTTCGGCGGGCGTGAGGCTGTCGAGTTCGAGGCCGAGCGTGCTGTGCGCCGGCGTGGCGTCTTCCTGATGCACGTTGCGGATCACCGCGCTCGTTTCGACGACGGTGTCGAGATCGCCCGAACGCAGCCGGAACGCCACGCGCAGACGCTCGCCGACCTTGCCGGGCGCCCACGGCGCGGCGATCGACAGCCCGAGCGCGCTGATGCCGCGCGCGAGCGCCACGCCCTGATATCCCTCGCTCTCCGCGCCGATGCCGTAGCGCACCGGAAACTGCGCGCGCACGCGAATCGACTTGCGCTCGCGCAGCATGCGGATGTTGGCGGGCTGCGAGAGCACGAGATAGCCGAGCGGCGCCTGATTCATCGCGTGAATCGTGCAGACGAAGCGATAGACGGCCTGACTCGCGATGGCGACGAGTTCGACGTTCTCGCCGGGCGTGATCTCGATCGGGCGGCCATCGACATAAGGCAGCGTGACGAAGATCGCTTCGTTCGGCGCGAAGCCGATCAGCTTGCACGGATGCATGGGCGCGCCGCTCGCGCCCTGTTGCGGGCGCAGACCCATCAGCGCGCCGATGTTCAGATGCAGGTCGCGCACGCTCGGCAGCGTCGCGGCCGGTTCGTCGCTTTTGAGGGCGGGCGCAGCGGCCTGTTCGGCGGCGGACGCGTCGAGGTCGCCGCGATGGGGCGCGAAATGGCGGAACAGGAAATCGCGTTCGACTTCGCCGACGAGCGAGGCGCCGCGTTCGAGCAGCAGCGTGCCGTCGCGGTCGACGAGCGGCCAGTCGAGCGGCTGGCCGACGGGCACGTCGGCGGGTGTCAGCGCGGCGAGGTCGGTGGAAGCGCTTGCAGCGGTATTTGCCGCGCTATGCGCAGCGGCGGATTCAGTTGCGGATTCAGAAGCGACTTCGGAAGCCGCAGCGGATGCGGTGGCAAGAGTGTCGGTCATCGGCGCGCCAGGGTTGGGTAACAGATTCCCTGTGTTAACGGCGCGCCGCGACAAAACTTCAGTGCGGATTCAACGGTCGATATCGCGATTTATTCCGCATAAAAACGCGGCGTGTAGACCCATTCACTCAGCGCTTCATGCGTGCCTTCGCGGGCGAATCCGCGCGTGGTCGAGGAACCGACGATCACCATCGTGCGCATATCGACATCCGACGACTGGAGTTCGCCGAGCGTCATCGTGCGCAGCGTCTCGCCGGGGCGGCCCACGTCGCGGCCCAGCACGACGCGCGTGGCGGGCGCGCGCACCGCGCGCACGATCTCCAGCGCGCGGTCCAGCTGCCACGGACGCGCGCGCGAGATCGGGTTGTAGAAGGCCATCACGAGGTCCGCGAGCGCGGCGTGATGCAGACGCTTTTCGATCACTGCCCACGGCTTCAGATTGTCCGAGAGCGAGAGCATGCAGAAGTCGTGGCCGAGCGGCGCGCCGGCCTGCGCGGCGGTGGCGAGCGCGGCCGAGACGCCCGGCACGATCTGCAACTCGACACGCTGCCAGCGCGGATCGTCGGCGCCTTCGAGCGCTTCGAGCACGGCGGCGGCCATCGCGAACACGCCGGGATCGCCCGACGACACCACGGCCACGCGGCGGCCTTCGCACGCGAGTTCGAAGGCGTGACGCGCGCGCTGCAATTCCTCGCGGTTGTCGGTGGCGTGGCGGCGCTGGCCGGGCCGCTGCGGGCCGGCCATGTCGACGTAGGTCGCATAGCCGACGAGGTCGGTCGCGTCGTCGAGCGCGGCGCGCGCCATCGGCGTGAGCAGGTCGGCGCGGCCCGGCCCGAGACCGAGCACCGTGAGCTTGCCGCGCGCCTGGCCGAGCGTGGCCGCGTCGAGCGGCGCGCGCGCGACGGCGAGCGCGATGCCGTGGGTGTCGTCGGCGTGCAGCGTGGCGTCGTCGAGCTTCAGGGCTTCGATCAGGCGTGATGCGTTGTCGTGATCGGCATCGGCGACATTGGCCGCATCGGCCTGATCGACAAAGCGCAGCGGCACATGCAGCACCGCCGCCGCCTGCGCGAGCGACGCGTCGCCCATCAGCGCGGCGGGCGCGAGCAGCGCCGCGAGCGAGGCCGCCGCGAGACCGCGTTCGTCGAGCGCGGCCTGCACGTGATCGGCGAGCCGTTCGTTCGATGCGCGCACGGCGGCCACGACGCTGCGCGGATGAATCACGAGTTGCGCGGGATCGCCGTCCCAGACATGCGGACTCACGCGGATCGCATGCGCGGCCGCCGCGTCGCGCGGCAGATCGACGTGATCGAGCCAGGGCGCGTCGCCTTCGATGCGCGTCGCGTCGCCCGCGAGCAGATCGGAAACGAAGCGCTTGCCCTGCGCGAGACTCGACAGCGCATAACCGTCGGGCGGATTGAGCAGGCAGGTGCCGAATCGCAATTCGCCGCTGGTCGTGATCGCGGGCGCGATGCCGAGCGCCGCGCCGATCTCGCGCGCCATCACGTTCACGCCGGTCAGGCCGCCGAGCAGCGGCACGACCGCGCTGCCGTCCTCGGCGAGCGCGAGCACGGGCGGCTCCGCGCCCTTGTTCGCGAGCAGCGGCGCGAGGCAGCGGATCACGATGCCCGCCGCGCACAGTGCGACGAGCGGCGTGCCGCGCCGGTACAGCTCGCGCAGATGCTCGCCGAGTTCGCTGAACGCGACGTCGCCTTGCGCGCGGTCCTGCAGCGCGTGGATCTGCGCGTGCGCGTACAGCGCCTTCACGCGCTGCGCCGTGGCGAGCGCGCCCGGCCCGAGCACGATCACGGCGGGCGGACGCAACTCGGCGTTCATGCTTGCCATTTTTCCCCCGGCACCACAAGCAGCGAAAAATACGGCGAGGCCATCGGATCGACGTCGTCGAGCGGCACGATGCGCTGGTTCGCCATGGTCGCGCGCTCGACATAGAGCGCGCGCTTCGCGAGACCGAGATCGGCGAGCACGCGGCGCACTTTCTCGAAGTTGCGGCCGAGCTTCATGATGACGGCGGCGTCCGCGTCGGCGAGACGGCGGCGCAATTGATCTTCGGGCAGCACGCCCGAGAGCACCGCGAGACTCTGGTTGCGGTACACGAGCGGCGCGCCCAGCACCGCCGCGCCGCCGAGCATCGAGCAGACGCCGGGCACGACTTCGGCGTCGTAGCGCGCGGCCAGGCGGTCGTGCAGATACATGTACGAGCCGTAGAAGAACGGATCGCCTTCGCAGATCACGGCGACGTCGCGGCCCGCGTCGAGATGCGCGGCCACGGTGCGCGCGGCGCCGTCGTAGAAGTCGGCGATGATGGTTTCGTACGAGAGCGGCGGTTCGAGCGCTTCGGTCGTGACCGGATAGACGAGCGGCAGGCGTTCCTGCTCGGGGCCGAGATGCGACTCGACGATGCCGAACGCGTTGCCCTTCTTGCCCTTGGCGACGAAGTAGGCGACCACGGGCGCGGCTTTCAGCAGCCGCAGCGCCTTGAGCGTGAGCAGCTCGGGATCGCCGGGACCGACGCCGATGCCATGCAGGCGGCCGATGCGCGGTTCGTTATTGTGTTCGTGCTCGGACATTTATTCGGTCTCCGAAGCGAGTGCGTTGACGGCGGCGGCGGCCATCGCGCTGCCGCCGCGCCGTCCGCGGACGACCACGAACGGCACGCCGAGCGTCGAACTGGCGAGCGCGGCTTTCGATTCCGCCGCGCCGATGAAGCCCACGGGCATGCCGAGAATCAGCGCGGGACGCGGCGCGCCGGCCGCGATCATGTCGAGCAGATAGAACAGCGCGGTCGGCGCGTTGCCGATGGCGACGACGCTGCCTTCGAGATGCGGACGCCACAGTTCGAGCGCGGCGGCTGAACGCGTGTTGCCGAGTTCGCGCGCGAGCGCGGGCACGGCGGGATCGTCGAGCGTGCAGATCACGGCGTTGTCGGCGGGCAGGCGCGCGCGCGTGACGCCGAACGCGACCATTTTGGCGTCGCAGAGAATCGGCGCGCCTTGCGCGAGCGCGCGGCGGCCGGCGTCGCCTGCGCCCGGCGAGAACGCGAGGTCGGCGGCGATGTCGACCATGCCGCAGGCGTGGATCACGCGCACGGCGAGTTTTTCGAGGTCGGCGGGAATGTGTGCGAGATCGGCTTCGGCGCGGATCGTCGCGAACGACTCGCGATAGATCGCCTGGCCGTCGCGGATGTAATCAGACATCGGAAAGGCTCCGGGGCCGCTGCGCGATGGCGTGCGCGGCGGCTTCGAGGGTCAGGTGGCGCGCGACGAGGCGGCCGAAACCGGCTGCGCTCGCGTCGCGTTCGTAAAGGTCGTAATGGTCCGGCGCGGCGGCCAGCAGCGTGAACGGCGCGCGATGCGCGGCGGCGCAGGAACGCTCGCAGCCGCTCAGGTGCGCCTGCACGTGCGGCGGCAGATGCGGCGCGAGGCGCAGCGCGTCGGCCTTGGTGTCGGCGCGGCTTTTCGCGCAGCCCGCCGAGCCGGTGCAGGCGATCGTGCGTGCGAGCGGATCGGCGGCATCGACGCTCAGGCCCAGCGCGCGCAGGCTGTCGAGCACGGGAATCAGCGCGTCGCGCGCGACGTGCGGCACCAGCGCGCCTTGCCACGGCGTGATGCGCAGCGTGCCGTCGCCGTGGCGTTCGGCGAGGTCGGCGAGCGCGTCGAGCGTGGCGGCGTCGAGGCGCGCGAGCGGCGGTTGCGCGCCCACGTAGCCGTCGCCGTTCGCGTGCAGCGCGTGTGCGCCCAGACGTTGCGTGAGATCGACGCGCGGGCGTCGCCATGCGGATGGCGCGTGTTCATCGGCGGCGGGCTGCGGAGCCGCGATCGCGATATCGGCGTGATGTTGCGCGGCGTCGAGCACCGCGGCCGCGCCGTGCGTGGCGACCACATCGCGCATCCGCAATTGATCGGGCGCGGCGAGATCGAGAAACGCATGCAGCAGCGCGCGGATCAGCGTTTGCACGTGCGCGGCGGCGATGAAGCCGAGCGCGCCGTCGTCGGGGCAGCCCGCGAGGCCGAAGGCGAAACGCGTTTCGCCGTGCTCGCGCGTGGCCGCGAGCCAGATATCGTGCGGATGATCGAGCGCCGCGAGCCGCTCGCCGCCGTCGATCAGCACGGCGAATTTCGGCGACAGCGCCGCGAAACGCGGCTCGTCTTGCAGCATCGCGACGAGGGGCGCGGCGAGCGCGGCGGTGTCGAACAGCGCGTGCGGATCGAGGCCCGCGAGCGGGCTCAGCATCAGGTTGCGCAGTTCGTCGGCGGCGCAGAGATTGTCGGGCGTCTGCACGCCGTTCGCGGGCCCGAGCCCGCCCGCGACGAGCGCGGCCGTGAGCGCCGCTTCCTGGCCCGCGCGCACGCCGCGCACCTGCACGTTGGCGCGGTTGGTCAGTTCGAGCGTGCCGTCGGCGAACGCGCGCGCCGCGTGCGCGATGGCGTGCGCCTGCGCGGCGCTCAGCACGCCGCCGGGCAGGCGGATGCGGCACAGCCCGCCGTCACGCGCCGCGACGACGCGCACGAGCCCCGGACACGCCGAGCGGCGCGCCTCGGCAAGCGTGGCAGGGGACGAAGCGGGCTTCGAGTCGTGATTCAAGGGACACCGTGGTTGCGTCGCGCGAGGCGGACCGCCCCGGCGCGACATGCGCTGGCGGGACGATGGCCGCCGGTACACCCCGCCCGGCATGGGCTCGCACGAACAGTCGTTCGGCCGGCAGGTCTCCTGGCTCGCAGGTCGGCGGCTGCATCGGCCTTCCCGGTAAAACCAGTGGCTCGGGTGGATGCGGTCTCGCTGCTCACAGTCGCGGGGGCGGCCACAGTTTTGCTGTGTTCCCTTTTATGCCGTCGAGGTTTTCAGGCCCGTCCGGCGCCGGCGGAAGCGGTATTATGCCCGTTTTCCAGCGCGCTCCGCGAGACGAAACGGCGCGCGCGCAACCCGAAACGGAGATCGGATGCAGGGCAGGCGGGCGTGGCTGACGGTGATCGGCATAGGCGACGACGGATACGCGGGACTCGGACGCGCCGCGCGGCGCGCGCTGTTCGAGGCGGATGTCGTGACGGGCGGCGAGCGGCATCTCGCGATGCTGCCGGCGCGCGTGGGCGCGCGCCGCGAGGCCTGGCCGCAGCCGTTCAGCGTCGCGCCGCTGCTGGCGCTGCGTGAGTCTCATAGTAACGGTCACGGGCGCGTGTGCGTGCTCGCGAGCGGCGATCCGATGTGTTTTGGCGTGGGCGCGACGCTCGCGCGCCATGTGCCGATCGACGAGATGGACGTGCTGCCCGCGCCCTCGTCGCTGTCGCTGGCGGCGGCGCGGCTCGGCTGGGCCTTGCAGGACGTGGCGGCGGTGTCGCTCGTCGGCCGTCCGCTCGACGCGCTGCGCCGCCATTTGTTCACGCGCTCGCGCGTGCTCGCCCTGAGCGCCGATGGCCGCACGCCCGCCGCGCTCGCCGCGCTGCTCGTTGCGCAGGGTTTCGGCGCGACGCGTCTGACCGTGTTCGAGCATCTGGGCGGTGCGCTCGAACGCCGCATCGAAGGCCGCGCCGATGCGTGGCAAGTCGAGGAGAGCGCCGCGCTCAATCTGGTCGCGTTCGAATGCGAAGCGGATGACGTCGATGGCGCACGCGCGGCGCAGTCCTGGACGCTCACGCCCGGCCTGCCCGACGACGCCTTCCTGCACGACGGCCAGCTCACCAAGCGCGACGTGCGCGCGCTCACGCTCGCGCGCCTCGCGCCGACGCCGGGCGCGCTGCTCTGGGACGTGGGCGCGGGCAGCGGCTCGATCGGCATCGAATGGATGCGCGCGCATGCCGCTTGCCGCGCGATCGCGATCGAAGCGAACGCCGAGCGCCAGCGCTTCATCGAGCACAACCGCAACACGCTGGGCGTGCCCGCGCTGCAACTCGTCGCGGGCCGCGCGCCCGATGCGCTCGCGGGCCTCGCCGCGCCGGATGCCGTGTTCATCGGCGGCGGCGTGACGGTGCCGGGCGTGCTCGACACCTGCTGGGAACGGCTCGCGCCGGGCGGGCGTCTCGTCGCCAACGCCGTGACGGTGCAGAGCGAGGCGGCGCTCGTCGCGTGGCGCGCGCGGCACGGCGGCACGCTCACGCGCATCGGCATCGGCGAGGCGGAACCGCTCGGGCGTTTCGATACCTGGCGTCAGGCGCTGCCCGTCACGCTCTACGACGTGCGCAAGCCATGAACGCGCGCGCGCCTCGTATTCTTTTGCTCGGCGGGACCGGCGACGCGCTGCGCATCGCACGCACGCTCGCACCCGGGCACGTCTACAGCCTCGCGGGTTTGGGCCGCGTGCCCGCCGATCTCGCGTGCGCCGTGCGCGTGGGCGGCTTCGGCGGCGCGCCAGGGCTCGCGCGTTATCTCGCCGACGAACAGATCGCGCTCGTGCTCGACGCCACGCATCCGTACGCCGCGCGCATCAGCGCGAACGCGGCGCAGGCCTGCGCCGACGCGCGCGTGCCGTACTGGGCGCTGCGCCGCGCGCCGTGGCAGCCGCAAGCGGGCGACGACTGGCGCGCCGTGGACGGTTGGGGCGGCGTGATCGACGCGCTCGCCGGGTTTGCGCGTCCGCTGTTCACGCTCGGCCGCGAACCGCTCGCCCATCTCGACGAAATCCCGGCGCATCAACACTGGACGATCCGCTGTCTCGACGCGCATCCCGGCCACGCGCGCGCCGAGGTGATCGACGCGCGCGGACCGTTCACGCCCGAAGGCGAGCGCGCGCTGTTCGAGGCGGGGCGCTTCGACGTGATCGTCAGCAAGAACAGCGGCGGGGCGGCCACCGAAGCGAAGCTCGCCGTCGCGCGCGAACGCGGCCTGCCGGTGGTGATGATGCGGCGTCCGGCGCTGCCGCCCGCGCAGCGCGAATTCGACGCGCCGCAGGAAGCCATCGACGCGATCCGCGCTTTCGTTTCTCCGCTATCTCCGCTATCTCCGCTATCTCCGCTATCTCCGCTTTATCCGATTAACCAGCAGGATTTCAACGCATGACCGTCTACTTTATCGGCGCGGGTCCGGGCGATCCCGAACTGATCACCGTGAAGGGCCAGCGCCTCGTGCGCACGTGCCCCGTGATTCTCTACGCGGGTTCGCTCGTGCCGCCCGCCGTGCTCGACGGCCATCGCGCGCAGCAGGTCGTGGACACCGCGCCGCTCACGCTCGACGAGATCGTGGCGCTGCTCGACGCGGCGCATCGCGCGGGCCACGACGTCGCGCGCGTGCATTCGGGCGATCCGTCGCTGTATGGCGCGATCGGCGAACAGATCCGTCGTTTGCGGGAACTCGGGATTCCTTATGAAATCGTGCCGGGCGTAACTGCAACGGCGGCGTGCGCCGCGACGCTCGGCAGCGAACTCACGCTGCCCGGCATTTCGCAGACGCTGATTCTCACGCGCTATGCGACCAAAACGACGATGCCCGAAGGCGAGGCGCTCGGCGATCTCGCGCGCCATCGCGCGACCATGGCGATTCATCTGGGCGTGCGCCATATCGCGCGGATCGTCGAGGAACTGCGTCCGCATTACGGCGACGATTGTCCCGTGGCCGTGGTTTATCGCGCGAGCTGGCCGGATGAGGAACGCGTGACGGGGACGCTCGCGGATATCGTCGAGAAAGTGCAGGCCACCGATATCGAGCGCACGGCGCTGATTCTGGTTGGTCGTGTGCTGGGCGCGGAAGGATTCGCGGATTCGAAGCTGTATGGGGTGGGGAAGCGATAAGGCACGCATTTTCTCGTGCGTTTGGCTGGGCTTGACGCGATTTGACCGGCGACAATGCATTTGCATTGCCTTGACAATGCGACTGCATTACCATTGCAGACAGTGACGAACTGAAGCAATGGGAGTCGATCATGGCCTCTTCTTTTGTGAGCGACGCGGACCTCGTGGTCGAAGCGGAATCTTCGCTGACCGACCGCTACCAGACCACGGTGCCCGAGCCGATCCGGCGCGCGCTGAAACTCGGCAAGCGCGACAAGATTCATTACAGGGTCAAAGCCTCGGGCGAGGTCGTGATGGAGCGCGCGGCGCCCGAGGACGAAGAAGATCCCGCGTTCGCGCCGTTTCTCGATTTCCTCGCGCGCGAGATCCAGCATCGGCCGGAATCGCTGCGCTCGTTTCCGCCGGCTTATGTGGCGCGCGTCCAGGCGTTGACGCAAGGCGTCGAGATCGATCTCGACGCGGCGCTTTCGCCGGATGACGAATGACCGCCGCGCCGGAGCAAACGCCCATCCTCGTGGTCAATGGATGGGCGATCTTCGCTCACCCATGCTTTCTCGATCAGCTCGAATCGCTGATTGAGGAAGTGGAATCGCTCAAACGCAAGCTGCCGGAAGAGTACGTCAGGAAAAATGCCGCGAAACGGCTCGCGGCTATCGCGAAGCTCGCATGGGAACTGATCCCCGGTGATCCCGAGAAGCCGGAATACCGGCAGGGCGACACCTTGGGCGATGGCCGCAAGCACTGGTTCCGGGCGAAATTTTTCCAGCAATATCGATTGTTTTTTCGTTTTCACAAGCCGAGCCGCACCCTCATTCTCGGCTGGGTTAACGACGACGAGACCAAACGCGCCTATGGTTCGGCGAGCGATGCGTACCGCGTGTTCGGCAAGATGCTCGACCGCAAGCGGCCGCCCGACGATTGGGATACGTTGCTGGTCGAAGCCCGCGCCGCAACGTCGAGGCTGACGAAAGCGGCGGGGTCCGCGAAGTGAGCAAAATGAAAAAGGCCGTCTTGTAACGGCCTTTTTCGCGTCTGACGTTCAGGTCGTCAATGCGCCCCCGCAGGCTCATGATCCGCATGCGTGCGCGGCTGCGTCACCACGCTCACGGCCGCGAGCACGACGATATTCACGCCGAGCGCCAGAAAGCCGATATTGATGTCCTTGAGCGCATCGGGCGCGAACGGAATCAGTTGCGCGACGCTCACGTGCATCAGCGTGGTCAGCGCGACCACCAGCGCGCCCGCGAGAATCCCGCAGAACGCGCCCTGTTTCGTCACGCGATTGCGCGGCGCGAGGCTGCACACCAGCGCGGGAAACAGCTGCGTCACGAAGTTATAGCCCATCAGCAGCAGCGCGACGATCGTATCGCCGCCCTTGAGCGTGAAGCCCACGGCCACCAGTGCGATCACCGGCACGAACATGCGCGCGAGTTGCGTGACGCGTGCGTCGTCGGCGCTTTTCATCATCGCGCCGCGATAGACGTCGTTGGCGAGCAGCGTCGACGCTGTGGTCAGAATCATCGAGCCCGGCACGAGCGCCGTGAGCACGCCCGCCGCGCCGATCACGCCCACGAACCACGGATCGAAGGTTTGCAGCGAGAGGCGGAACAGCGAGAGATCGATGTCGCCGCCCTTGAGGCCCGGCACCTTGAGCACGGCCGCGAATCCGCAGAAGAACACGAACAGCAGGATCAGCTGATACAGCGGCAGGATCATCGCGTTGCGGCGAAAAATGCGGTCGTCCTTCGCGGTGTAAACCGAGCCGAACGTATGCGGCCACATGAAAAAGCCGAGCGCCGTGAGCAGCACCGTCGACTGGAACCACGTCACGCTCTGGCCCTTCGCCGGGAAGGTGAGGAAGCCGGGTTTCGCGGCGTCGATGGCGCGGAACATGTCGCCGAGGCTGCCGTAATGATGGATCGGCAAATAGATGCCGAGGAACACGGCGATGGCGAGAATCATCGTGTCCTTCACGACCGAATTCCACGCGCAGCCGCGCACGCCCGAGACGATCACGTAGGCCGTCACCACGGCCGCGCCGATCCAGATCGCCGCCGTCGACGAAATCGCGCCATACGAGGCCGTCGTCACGATGATGCCGAGCCCCTTCAGTTGCAGCACGAGATAGGGCACCAGCGCGAGCACGCCCACGCAGGCGACCAGCACGCCGAGCGCGGGGCTGTTGTATTTGCGCGCGAAGAAGTGCGGCTGCGAAACGAGGCGGTGCTGCTTCGCGAAGCGCCAGATCGGCGGCAGCATCCAGTACGAGAGGATGTACGCGAGCGTCGCGTAAGCGAGGATGTAATAGACCGGCGCGCCCTTGCCGTACGCGAAGCCGCTGCCGCCGAGAAACGTGAAGGTGGTGTAGATCTCGCCCGCCATCAGCAGGAACACGAATGCGGTGCCGAAGCTGCGTCCGCCCACCGACCACTGTTCGAGACTCATGTCGTGGCCGCGCCGCGCGCGCATGCCCAGCACGAGCGCCACGACCGTGATGGCCGCGATGATGACGAGCGCGCTCATGATCGCACCTCGCGTCGCAGGTCGGATTCGCCGTCCTGCACGAGCCGGTTCGACGGATCGAGCCGGTAGACGATCGCCATGATCACCGAGGTCAGCACGACCCACATGACGATCCACGCCAGCACGAGCGGCATGCCAAGCACGAGCGGCTCGGTATGGTTCACGAACGGCACGCCCAGCAGAATGCCGATGAAAGGCAGGGCGGCAAGCAACCTCAGTGACATGGCGACTCCTTTGGAAGAAGGCAAACGTTGCGTCCGGGTGCGGTCCCGCCACTCTATGCCTGCGAATTTGCCCCGTAAAGCCGCCAAAAATCCCCGATTTATCGTTTGCGACGCGCATGGCTTGTGCCCGCCGTTGCTGCGTCGCGTCAAGCGCGCCGGACTTCAGGCGACGCCCGGGCGCACGATCCGGCACCGTCGGGACACGCCGCGCACCGCTTTGGGTACACTGCTCGCAGCCTGGCCCTCGTGGGGCCTTACCGGATCGCCTTTATGATCGAGAGCCTCATTTCAGACATCCTGTTCGGGTTCACCGGACTGATCAGCATCATCAACCCGATCGGCATTGCGTTCGTCTTTCTCGACCGCACCTCGACGCTCACCGACGAGGAGCGCCGCCTGCTCGCCAAGCGCGTCGCGACCAACGCGTGTTTCGTGCTGCTCGCGGCCTTTTTCGTCGGCACGCCGATCCTGCACTTCTTCGGCATTTCGATGGAGGCGCTGCGGATCGGCGGCGGGCTCGCGGTGGCCGTGAGCGGCTGGCAGATGCTCAACGCGCCGGAACCCGAGCCGCCCGTGGCGAACGATCCGGCCATCAAGCCCGTGAGCGCGTGGTCGGCGACCGGCAAGGCTTTCTTTCCGCTGACGATTCCGCTCACCACCGGTCCTGGCTCGATCGCCACGGCCATCGCGCTGAACGCGAACCGCACGCACAAGCTGTCGGCGTGGCTGCTGTCGAGCATCGCGTCGGTGGCGATCTCGGTGCTCGTGATGCTCGTGATCTATTACGTCTACAGCCGCGCCGCGCGCCTCGCGCATTACCTCGGCGTGGAGGGCACGCGCGTGGCGATGCGCGTGTCGTCGTTCCTGTTGCTGTGTATCGGCGTGCAGATCATACTCACCGGGCTGACGGGCTTTCTCACGCCGATCGCCGGTCTTCACGCGAACTGATCCGCCTGGGTGAGCCTGGCCGTTCGCAACACGTCGGCAACACGCCCGCAACACGCCCGCATCGCCTCGACTTCGCCGGATGAAGGAGTGCAATCATGTGCCGCTGGCTCGCCTACACGGGCAACCCCGTGCCGCTCGAAACCATGCTGTTTCGCGCGCGCCATTCGCTGATCGACCAGAGTCTGCATTCGAAGCTCGGCGCCACCACGACCAATGGCGACGGCTTCGGGCTCGGCTGGTATCAGCGTCCCGACGACATTCCGTATCGTTACCGCAGCGTGCATCCGGCCTGGAACGACCGCAATCTGCGCGAACTCGCGCGGGCCGTCAGCGCGCCGATGTTCATCGCGCACGTGCGGGCCGCCACGCATACGCCCGTGCAGGAAACCAATTGCCATCCGTTCCGGCATCGGCGCTGGATGTTCGCGCATAACGGGCTGATCGAGAGTTTTCCGCTGGTGCGGCGCGAGTTGCTGGTCGCGATCGATCCGGGCCGTTTCAACGCGCTCGAAGGTTCGACCGATTCGGAGGCGATGTTTTATCTGGCGATGACCTTCGGCCTCGAACTCGATCCCGTGCTCGCGCTCGAGCGCATGGCGGGTTTCGTCGAGGCGACGGCGAAGGCGCACGGTATCGAGCAGGCGCTGAACATGACCGTTTGCGCGAGCGACGGCGAGCAGATCGTGGCCGTGCGCTATTCGAGCGAGCGCAATTCGCGTTCGCTGTTTCATAGCAATTCGTTCAAGCATCTGCGCGAGTTGTATCCAGACGATCCGCGTATCGATGCGGTGGGAGAGGATGCCTATCTGCTCGTGTCCGAGCCGATTGTCGATTTGCCGGGCGTGTGGTCCGAAGTGCCGGAATCGACCGCGATCGTGGTGCGCGGCGCGCAGATCGAGTATCGCGATTTCGTGCCGAAAATGCCCTGAAACAAGGGCTGAAATCGCCGTCGCGGCTTCAGCTCGACGAAGACGACGAGGATGAAGGCGGAGTGAGCGGCGATAGTGGCGTGAGCGGCGAGAGTGGTGCAAGCGCGGCGCGGCGCACGGCGGCGCGCGCGAGCACTTCGTCGAACAGCGAGGTATCGACGGGCTTGACCAGGTGCATCTCGAAGCCCGCCGCGCGCGTGAGTTCGATGTCGGCGGCCTGGCCGAAACCGGTCATCGCGGCGAACAGCGTATGCGCGAGCGGCGCGTGCGCGCGCAGGAAGCGCAGCGCGGCATAACCGTCGATCTCGGGCATGGCGATGTCGATCAGCGCGGCGTCGGGCGTGAAGTCGCTCACGCATTCGCGCGCCTGGGTCGCGCTATAGGCCACGCGCACGTCGTGGCCCTTCAATTCCAGCAGCATCGCGAGGCTGTCGGCGGAATCGCGGTTGTCGTCGACCACGAGCACGCGCAGCGGCGCGGCGGCGTCCTGCGCGCTCGCGATCGGCTCGACCGTGCTGATCAGGCCGTCGCCGAGCGGATTCGCACCACTCATGGCCTGCGCGCTCGCGCGCGACAGCGGCAGCCGGATCGTGAAGGTGCTGCCGGTGCCGGGCCCCGCGCTCGTCGCCGAAATCGTGCCGCCGTGCAGTTCGATGAGCGAGCGGCACAGCATCAGGCCGATGCCGAGTCCGTTCTCGCTCGGTCCCGGCATCGAGCGGTCCTGGCTGAAGAGGCCGAAGATCGATTCGAAGGTTTCGGGCCGCAGGCCGCGCCCTTCGTCACGCACCTGGATCTGCACCGTACGGCCCGCGCGATGCGTGTCGATCACGATGCGGCTTTCGTCGGGCGAGAATTTCGAGGCGTTGTGCAGCAGGTTCTGGAGCACCTGCACGAGACGCGTGTGGTCGCCGGTCATGATCAGCGGCGCGTCGGGCATGTTGACCTCGACCTGCTGGCGACGCGCCGCCGTGAAGGGCCGCGCGGCATCGACGGCGTGCTTCATGACTTCGCAGAGATCGAGCGGCGCCTCGCGCAATTCGATCTTGCCGGAGGTGATGCGGCCCACGTCGAGCAGATCGTCGACGAGCCGCGTGAGATGCACGATCTGCCGGTCGATCAGGTCGCGCGCCTGTTCGATTTCGGGGCTCGCCTGCATCAGCCGCATCGTGGCGATGGCGTTGCGCACCGGCGCGAGCGGATTGCGCAGCTCGTGCGCGAGCATCGCGAGGAACTGCTTCATCTGCTCGCTCGAATGTTCTAGCTCGTCGGTGCGGCGGCTTTCTGTCATGTCGCGCGTGACCTTGGCGAAGCCGGTCAGGCGGCCGTGCATGTCGTGAATCGCCGTGAGCGTGACGTTGGCCCAGAACATCGAGCCGTCCTTGCGCACGCGCCAGCCTTCGTTGGTGCAGCGGCCCAGCTCGGCGGCGCGGCGCAGCTCGCGCTCGGGCGCGCCGGCGGCGGCGGCTTCGGGCGGATAGAACACGGAAAAATGCTGGCCGACGATTTCGGCGGGACGATAGCCCTTGAGATTGGTCGCGCCGCTGTTCCAGCTCACCACGCGGCCCTGCGGATCGAGCATGAAGATCGCGTAGTCGCTGACGCTTTCGACCAGCAGGCGGAAGCGTTCCTCGGACAGGCGCAGCGCCTCGACCTGGCGGCGCTCGGCCGTGAGGTCGCGCGTGACCTTGGCGAAACCGGCGAGCGAACCGTCCTGTTCGCGCAGCGCCGTGATCACGACGTTGGCCCAGAACATCGAGCCGTCCTTGCGCACGCGCCAGCCTTCGTCGTTGAAGCGGCCGTGCAGCGCGGCCTGTTCGAGTTCGTGCTCGGGCCAGCGGCGGCCGTTGGCTTCGTCGGTGTAGAAACGCGAGAAATGCTGACCGATGATTTCGTGGGCCGCGTAACCCTTGATGCGCGCCGCGCCGTTATTCCAGCTCACGACATAGCCGCGCGGGTCGAGCAGGAAGATCGCGTAATCCTCGATCGGCTGCACGAGCGCTTCGAAGCGGCGTCCGCTATGGCCTTCAGCTGCGAGGCCGGTGTCGGGTTGCAGGGCGGGGCCGGACGTCGTCATGGTCCTTGTAGTCGCGTTGAGGTCTCTCAGGTGATCAGGGCGCGCAAGACGCGCGCCTGGCGCGGTCCGGCGTCCCTTCGCCGGGGCGCCGCTGTCCGGGCGCAGCTTACCACGCACGCTGGCCCGCGCGGTCGTACTTTTCGGCCACGGCGGGAATGCCGGCGCGCACCTGGCGCTCGGCGCGGCGCACCTGGCGCGTGAGCAGCACGACGTGCGGCGGCGCGAGACGGCGGCGGCGCAGCGTCCAGAACGCGCCGCGCAGCAGCGCGAAACCGGCGGGCCCGAGCGAGCGCTGGCGCGCGAACACGGCCAGCGCGCGGCCCGTGGCGGCGAGGGCGTCGCGCATCGGCAGGCGCATCCAGGCGACCCAGGCGGCATTGCGCGCGAACGTGCAGTGCTGCGCGCGCGTGAAGGCGCGGTAGAGCGGTTCGCGATGCGCGAGCGCCTGCTCGCAATAGACGATCGAATGACCGGCGGCGAGCAGGTCGAGCGCGGCCAGTTCTTCCGCGCCGCCGTGCGATAGGCGCGTTTCGTAGCCGCCGAGCGCACGGAACGCGGCCGCGCGGAAAATGCAGGCGCCCGGCATGTAGCCAGCGAGCGTGGGGCCGGGTTGCTCGTCGACGCCGGGCGAGGTGGCGTGCAGCATCAGGCAGGCCGGATGGATTTCGCGCTCGTCGTCGCCGACCACGCGCGCGTTGAGCACGGCGACCTGCGGATGCTCGTCGAGCAGCAGCGCTGCGCGCGCGAGCGCGCCGGGGGCGAACCACGTGCTGTCGTCGCAGCAGGCGACGTAGTCGGTGGGCGCGAGCGCGATGGCGCGGTTGAAGCCCGCCATGCCGACGTCGCCGAGCGCCTGGACGATGCGCACTTGCGGGAATAGCGAGGCGAGCAGGCTGACGGTGGAATCGGTGGAGCCGTTGTCGGCGACGATCACGTACGGATGCTCGGGCAGCGCCGTGAGGCGCGCGACGGTGTCGATGGTCTGGCGCACGTGATTGCGCGTGAGCACGATCACGGTGACGCGCGGCCCCGTGCGGGGCGCGGATTCGGACGCTGAGGCGGGATCGGATGCGTTCATGGCGGTTCGGACGGCTTGAGCCGGCGGCCAGTATGCAGATCGCTCTGCGGTCATGAGTTCGAGCATACGCCGAAGGCGCGGCGCGTGCACGTCATGGCCGGTCCGGGGCCGCGCACGCGCGCGGTGCATGAACGGGGTATCGGCGCGATGCGGGTGCCGATGCTGCGTTGCGGAGCGGGTTTCGACGCGGCGATCCGCGCGATTGCCGCGTGCTGTGCAACGATCGGCGGGGCGGAATCAGCGCGCCGGAATCGTCGTCCCTTCGGTATGCGGATACATCGCGAGCAGCACGCGCAGCACGCCGTTGGTCCAGCCGAAGCCGTCCTGCAGCGGATATTCGCCGCCGCCCGCCGACGAAGCCTTCGCGGCCGCCGCGCTCACGTCGTACTTTTCGACCAGCTTGAAGGTGCGCCGATAGTAGACGAGGTTGGTCGCGATCCAGCGCGTGGCGATGGTCTGCGCGAGCGCGTTTTCGCCGTAGCGGCGCAGCCCGGCGATGGCGAGATATTGCAGCGGCGCCCAGCCGTTCGGCTCGTCCCATTGCTGGCCGCTCGACACCTGCGTGGTCGCGAGTCCGCCCGGACGCAGCAGGCCCGCGCGCACGGCGGCGGCCACCTGGCGGGCCTGCGCGCGCGTGGCGACGCCCGCGTAAAGCGGATAGACGGTCGCCGCCGTGAGCCGGTGCGTGAGCGTGTGGTGCACGAAGTCGTAGTCGCCGAACGCGTGCAGTTTCGGGTCCCAGAGCACGCGGCCGATGGCGGCGCTGCGCTGCTGCGCGCGCTGGCTCATCGCCTCGGCCTGCGCGGCGTCGCCCTTCAGGCCGTAGGCTTTCGCGAGCGTGCGTTCGAGATCGACGAGCAGCGAGTTGAGGTCGACGGGCACGAGCGAGGTGATGTCGATGGTCGCGAGCGTGCGGTTGTCGGCGAACCAGCGCGAGCTGAAATCCCAGCCGGTTTCGCCGCCCGCGCGCAGATTGCGCCAGAGGTCGGCGGCCTCGCGCTGCGGCGCGGCCTGCGCGGTCAGCACGTCCTCGCGGTAGGACTCGTCGCGCGGCGTGTCGCGCGCGTCCCAGTAGCGGTTCAGCAGCGTGCCGTCCGCGAGCCGCACCACGTGCTGCGCGGCCTCGCCGGGCTTGAGCGTGTCCGCGCCCGCCATCCAGTAGTCGTATTCCTTGCGCAGTTCCGGCAGATAGCGCACGTAGACGGCGTCGCCGTCGCGCTGCGCGACGAGCGCCACCATCTGCGCGAAAAACGGCGGCTGCGAACGGCTCAGGTAATAGCTGCGGTTGCCGTTCGGAATGTGGCCGTAGCGGTCGATCAGGGCAGCGAAGTTATCGAGCGTGTCGCGCGTCAGATCGTGACGTCCGCTCGCCTCCAGGCCGAGCATGATGAAGTACGAATCCCAGTAGTAAATCTCGTTGAAGCGGCCGCCCGGCACCACGTAAGGATTCGGCAGCGGCAGCAGCGACGAATACGTCTGCTGGCCCGCATCGGGGTTGCGGCGCAGCACGTTCCAGAGCGTGTCGATATGGCTCGCGACGTCCTGATTCGGATCGGAAACATAGCGGTCGGTGGCGAGTTTCGCTTCGGAAAAATGCTGCCCGACGAACTGCCGGAGCGCGGTTTTGCGCGCGTCGGCGTCGGTGATGCCGGCGTGCTGGGCGCGCCACATTTCGTATTCCTCGACGATTCTGGCGGGTGCTTCGTTCGGCGTCATGTCCGCGAACGTTTTGCTGTCTGGAAAGACCTGCGCGAGTTCGACGTCGCGATAAAGCTGGCCGTACAGCTCGGACGGCGGCAGCGGCAGGGCGGCGGGTTGCTGCGCTGCCGATGCCGATGCGGCTTGGGCGGGTTGCGAAGCGGGTTGCGAAGCGGCTTGCGCTGTGGCGGGCACAGCGGATTGCGCCACGTCCTGCGCGAACGCCGCGCCCTGCGCGGCGCATCCAAGCGCGAACGCGACGCACAGCGCGGCGGCGCGCTGCTTCAAGTTCGTGTGCGGTTTCCAATCGGAAATCGGGAAAACTTTTGCTGCGGAAGGGCGACGAGAGGCGGACGAAGCGGACGAAGCAAACGAAGTCGGCATGGCTTGAGGTCGTTTTTCGAGGAGGTCGGTAACAAGGCGCTGGCGCGGTGCAGCAATTTCCATTCCACTCACTTCCGCTCACTATCGTGCCGATCGGAAACGCCGCTCGCGGCGGCGTGTTTCCCATCGGCATCGGCGGCGCCAACTATTCGCTTTCGGAAACTCGCGTTCCGGTACGTTATTCGTAATCAAGATAGTCCCTATTCTCGATATCGCGTTGCGCGATATCGCCTGCGCCCGCCAAACTTGCGAAAAATCAACATGCTCAACATGCAAACGGAGACAACCAGCATGCGCACACAAGTCGGCATCATCGGCGCCGGGCCCGCAGGCCTGCTTCTTTCCCACCTTCTTCATCTGCGCGGCATCGACTCGGTCGTGCTCGAAATGCGCGGCCGCGAGCAGATCGAATCGACGATCCGCGCAGGCGTGCTCGAGCAAGGCACGATGGACACGCTCAGCGAAGCCGGCGTCGGCGCGCGCATGAAGGCCGAAGGCGCGCTGCATCACGGCTTCGAACTCGCGTTCGAAGGCAAGCGCCGCCGCATCGACCTCACCGATCTGACCGGCAAATCGATCACCGTCTACGCGCAGCACGAAGTGCTCAAGGACCTCGTCGCCGCGCGCGTGCAGGCGGACGGCAAGCTGTTCTTCAACGTCAGCAACACGTCGATTCACGGCATCGAAACCGATACGCCGTCGATCCGTTTCGAGCATGCAGGCGAGCAGCACACGCTGCATTGCGACTACGTGATCGGCTGCGACGGCTCGCAAGGCGTCTCGCGCGCCGCGATTCCGGCGGCGCTGCGCCAGGATTACGAACGTGTGTTCCCGTTCGGCTGGTTCGGCATTCTGGTCGAAGCGCCGCCGTCGTCCGAGGAACTGATCTACGCGCGTCACGAACGCGGCTTCGCGCTCGTCAGCACGCGCTCGCCGAACGTGCAGCGCATGTATTTCCAGTGCGATCCGAAAGACAGCGTCGACAACTGGTCCGACGACCGCATCTGGGCCGAAATGCATGCGCGCGTCGACTCGCACGACGGGCATCAGGTGGTCGAGGGCAAGATCTTCCAGAAGAATATCGTCGGCATGCGCAGTTTCGTTTCGACGACGATGCAGCACGGCCGCCTGTTTCTCGCGGGCGACGCGGCCCATATCGTGCCGCCCACGGGCGCGAAGGGCCTGAATCTCGCAGTCGCCGACGTGCGCGTGCTGACCGCGGCGCTGGTCGCGTTCTACAAGGAAAGCCGTACCGATCTGCTCGATGCGTACAGCGAAACCGCGCTGCGCCGCATCTGGCGCGCCGAGCACTTCTCGTACTGGATGACGCGCATGATGCACCGCCTCGACGATGCTTCGCCGTTCGAGCAGCGTTTGCAGGTCGCGGAACTGGAGCACGTCACCACCTCGCGCGCGGCGGCCATGGCGATGGCCGAGAACTACGTCGGCGCGGTCGCGGTTTGAGGCGCGGCGCGCGCGTTCACGACAATCTGCTGGAAATCCAGCGGTAAAACTCGCGGTAAAACTCGCGGTAAAAAACAAGGGGCGCTCAGGCGCCCCTTGTTTCATGGTGCATTCGCCAGAAGCAGGCCAACGCACATCGGCGCAAAGCGCAACGCGGCCCGCTCAGATCGCCGTCAACGGCGCGATGCCGAACTCCGCCGCCAGATCGTTGAACGGCTTGCGCACGGAATCGGGCAGATCGATCGTCGTCTGATGCCGCGCGCGATTGTTCGCCTCGTATTGCCCCGGATACTGCACGGGATACGCCGGGTCCTGCGGCGGGCAGCTCAGCAGATAGTCGAGGAACGAATCGACTTCCTGCGAGCGCCACGTCGCGTCGAAATCCACCTGCGGATCGAGCACGAGCGCGAACATGTTGTTATGCGCGACGCCGTTGCGCGGATTGTCGGGATGGATCGTGCCGCCGCCCGACAGCACGCCCGCGAGCAGTTCCGCCACGAGGCCAAGCGCATAGCCCTTGTGCGCGCCGAACGGCAGCAGCGCGCCGGGCGGATCGGCTTGCAGCACGTGCGGGTCGTTGGTCGGCTGGCCGTCGGCGTCGATCAGCGAGCCCGGCGGCGCTTCGAGGCCGTTTTCCGCGAGCACGCGCGCCTTGTTCACGGCGATCGCACTGGTCGCGATATCGACCACGAACGGCGGCCGTCCGCCCGGCAGCGGCCCCGCGAAACAGAGCGGATTGGTCGTGAGGCGCGGCTCGCGTCCGCCGAACGGCGCGACGATCGGCGGGCGGTTCACGACGTTGGTGAACGCGAGCAGCACGAAGCCCTGCTCGGCGACCATCTCGCCGAAATGGCCCATGCGCCCCAGATGATGCGTGTGGCGCAGCGTGACGATGCACTGGCCGTGATCGCGCGCGCGGGCGATGGCGTCGTCGATCACGACCTTGCCCACGTGCTGGCCGAAACCCGTGTGGCCGTCGTAGGCGATCAGCGCGCCGCGGTCGACCACGCGCTCGGGCCGGCCGTCGGCGACCACGAGACCCGCTTCGAGTCCGCGCCGGTAGTTCGGCAGGATCGACAGGCCGTGGCTCGCGTAGCCCACGCGGTCGGATTCGATCAGGTGATCGGCGACATCGGCGGCGATATCGGCGGGCACCGAGAGATGCGTGAGCACGTCCACGGCGAAGCGGCGTGCATCGGCGATTGCGACTTCCATCAGCGGCTCCTGGTTGCGTGAAGCGGCGCCCGGGCCGCGTGCAGCGGGGCGCCGTGAAATAGCGATGAAATCGGCCGACGAACTGCGGTTAATGAACTGCGCTTAATGAACTTCGGTTAACGAACGTCGGCCGATGCGTTTCGTTCGATGAAAATCCGTCAACGTCGATCGTTCGATCAAAGCCAGCCGAGCCAGCGCCACCACGTCGCCGCGAACAGCAGTAACAGCAGATAGCCGACGATCGTGAGCACGATGCCCACTCTCGCGAACTGTTTCGCGGTGAAGGTTTCGGTGGCGAGGCACACCATGTTCTGCGGCGCGTTGATCGGCAGGATGAAGCCGAAGCTCACCGTGAAGCCGAGCAGCATCGCCACGCCGAGCCGGTTGAAGTCGCCCGACATCGATTGCAGCACTGCGATCAGGATCGGCAGCATCGCGGACGTGAGCGCGGTCGCGCTCGCGAAACCGAGGTGGATCACGATCAGGAATGCGGAGAGGATCGCGAAGGCCATGAACGGGCCGGCCGTGTCGAGGCCGGTGTGATGCGCGACGAGATCGCCGAGCCATTGGCCCGCCTTGGTCGTGAGCAGCGCGGTGCCGAGGCTGATGCCCACGCCGAACACGATCACCGTGCCCCAGGGGATGCGGTTCTGCACGGTCTTCCAGTCCATCACGCCGAAGCGCGGCAGCAACAGCAGCACGAGGCCCACGTAGGTCACCGAGGTGGTGTCGAAGGGGTGCAGCTTGCCCTCGGTAGCCCAGAAGCACAGCAGGCCGATGGAGACGCCGAGCAGGCGCTTCTGCGGCCCGGTCATCGGCCCAAGCTCGCGCAGCGACTTTTCGACGGCTTCCTTGCCGCCCGCGATGGCGTCGGTTTCGGGCGGCAGCATCTTGAGCACCAGCACGAGCAGCACCGCCGACATGATGAGCGCCCACGGCGCGCCCGCGATCAGCCAGTCGAGCCAGGTCACGCGCGCGCCGAGCATCTTGTCCATGAAGCCGACGGTCAGCAGGTTCTGCGCGGCGGCCGTCTGGATGCCGACGTTCCAGATGCTGGTCGCTTCCGCCACCACGATCATGATGCCGGCCGCGATGTTCGAGCGCTTCTCGACGCCGAACGCCGAGATCACGCCGACCATGATCGGCACCACGCAGGCGCTGCGCGCGGTGGCGCTCGGCACCACGAGCGAGAGCACGATGGTCACCGCGACCGCGCCGATCAGGATGCGCCGCGTGGTCGTGCCGATCAGCGAGAGCGTGACGAGCGCGATGCGCTTGTCGAGGCCGGTGACGGTCATCGCCGCCGAGATGAACAGCGCGCCCGCCACCAGCGCGAGCGCCGAGTTCGAGAAGCCCGCGAGCGCCATGCTGATCGCTTTCGAGGTGCCGTAGTCGACGGCCGGATTCTCGATGGTGGGCGCGGTGCCGACCAGAAACGCCATCAGCGAGGTGATGATGATCGCGCTGGCTTCGTACGAGACGGCTTCGGTCAGCCACACGACCACGGCGAAGGCGAGGATCGCGAGCATGCGCTGGCCGGCGGCGGGCAGGCTCGCGGGCAAGGGCAGCAGCAACACGATGACAAGCGCGATGACGCCCGCGATCAAGCCGATGGGGATGCCTTTTTTGGGCGCCGGTGTCGGCTGTGAACTGGCCTGCGGATTCGCTGTATTCATGACGTGGACTCCGGGTGGAAGTCGCGGGCCGCGAGGCGATGCGAAGCGATGCAAGGCGGGCGGCGGCGGCGCGCGAGGCGAATCGTGTCGGTGCGTGTGTCCTGGGTGTGGCTGTGGATCGGTTATCGGGCAGCCGTCGGTCGGCAATCGATCCGCTATCACGCGGCCAAAATCGGCGACCGGTTTAATCCTGGGCCGGATGCGCGTTTGGCCGATGGCGGGAAAGATCGTCCCATATCGGGCAGGGCGCTGCGCTGAAGGTGCGCGCGAAACGACTGTGTTGCAAACGTCGGGGAGGCGGTGCGCGAGCCGGGGAAGATCGCGGCGAGGCGGGAAAAGGTGGGGGGAAAGGCGGGGGAAAAGGAAAGGGGGACCGGCTATCACGCCGGTCCCCCATGCGCGTTACTGGCTCGCGCCTGCGGCCGCAGCGGCCTTCTTCTGCGCGTCCTGGATGTTCTGCGGGTAGTTCGGGTCGTTGTTCGCGGGCTTGTAGCCGGCGTCTTCGAGCTTCTTCAGTTCCGCGTTGTTCTTGGCGCGGGCGGCCTTGCGTTCGGCCTTGTGCTGCGCCTTCTGCTGAGCTTTCTGTTCCTTGTGTTGCTGCGCTTTCTGTTCCTTGGTGAGCGGCGCCGAGGCGGCGGGCGCGGCTTCCGTGGCGGCCGGTGCGCTGGCGTCCTGAGCGAAGGCCGGTGCGGTGACGCCGAGCGCGAACGCGGCGAGGGCCGCGGCGAAAGTCAGCTTGCTGGTGGTGGAACGCATTGATACCCCTCTTGGTTGATTTGTACTGCTGGTTTAGGGCTGTGATGCAAGGACGCGAGAAGCGGCGTCCGCGCGGACGCCGTCGACGGGCCCATGACGGCCCGCGCCCAATGTATACGATCCGTGCCGAAGACGGTAGCAAGGCCGACCCTGGCTTGCAGGGCGCTTGTCGCGCGCATTTTGAGCGGGGATGGCGTGGGGTTTTGCGCGGCGTTTATCGCATGATGCGTGCGCCTCGCGCGCGAGCGTGAATGGATGCCGGTTCCACCGCCCATGCCGTTTATGGCGCTTGCGCCGCGTTATGCCACGTTGTGACGCGTTGCCCCGATCAACGTGCGCCGCTAAACGCCGAGCTTCGCCGCCGCGTGCGCGACGAGGCGCGCGCGTTCGGTCAGCGACGCCGCGTTGAGCGCGCGCACGCGCTCGACCACGGCGGGCGGCGCGCTGTCGGGACTGCCCGCGTCGAACGGCGGCGCGGGCGCGTATTCCAGCTCCAGTTGCAGCGCTTGCGCCGCTTCCACGCCGATCAGTTCCGCCGCGAGCGTCAGCGCGAAATCGATGCCCGCCGTGATGCCGCCGCCCGTGATCAGGTTGCCGTCGCGCACCACGCGCGCCTTGACCGCGATCGCGCCGAACGGCTCCAGCAGCGTGTGAAAGGCCCAGTGCGTGGTCGCGCGGCGGCCGCGCAGCAGGCCTGCCGCGCCCAGCACGAGCGCGCCTGTGCAGACCGATGTGACGTAGCGCGCGCCGCTTGCCTGGCGTTGCAGGAAGGCGAGCGTGGCGTCGTCGTCGAGCAGGGGGCCGACGCCGCTGCCGCCCGGCACGCAGATCACGTCGAGCGGCGGGCAATCGTCGAAGGTCGTATCGGGCGTGAGCACGAGGCCGGTCGCGCCGGTGACCGCGTCGCGCGTCTTGCCGACGAGCCGCACCGCCGTGTCGGGCATCGACGCCAGCACGTCCCAGGGGCCGCAGAGATCGAGCGGCTGTACGTTGGGGAAAAGGAGAAAGCCGATCTGGAGCGCCATGCTGTGTTCCGTCGAGTGAGGGGAAGGGAGCGTTGAAGAAAGCGTGAGGGCATCGATGACGATGCAATTCGCCGACGGCCCACATCACGACTTTAGGTTCCCGCGCGCGCGCCGGAGCGCCAAAAAAGGCGTAAAAGCTGCCAGCGCCCATCGACGATGGCGATCGCTGACGCGCATGCTGCGCGCGCACGAGCGTGGTGCAGACGCGCGGCGCGTGCCGCTTCAGCGTGCCTGATCACGCCGCGAACTGTGCACAAACGCCCCATAAACCCGCGCAAATTCTCGTCGCGCGCAGCTAACCGCGGCCACCGTCCGCACATGCGTACAATCCGGGCCACTCTGTATTCGCAGGACTCGACATGACTCCCCCCACTCCTGGCATCTCCCAGACGCGCTCCTTCACGACCGTCTTTCTGATCGAAATGTGGGAGCGCTTCGGCTACTACGGCATGGCCGCGCTGCTCGTCCTCTTCATGGTCGGTCAGGTCGGCTTCACCGACAGCCAGGCCAATCTCACGTGGGGCGCCTTCACGGCGCTCGTCTATGCCGCGCCAGCCATCGGCGGCTGGATCGGCGACCAGGTGCTCGGCGCGCGCCGCTCGATGATCGCGGGCGCGGCCGTGCTCGCCGTCGGCTACCTGATGCTGGCGCTGCCCAACGACAGCCTGCACCACATGTTCGCGTCGCTCGGCGTGATCGTGGTCGGCAACGGCCTGTTCAAGTCGAACGCGGCCAACCTCGTGCGCCGCATCTACGAGGGCGACGACGCGCGCCTCGACAGCGCGTTCACGATCTACTACATGGCCGTGAACGTCGGCTCGACCGTGTCGATGCTCGCGACGCCGTGGATCAAGGATCACTGGGGCTGGCACGCGGCCTTCGCGGTGTGCTGCGCGGGCATGGTGTTCGGCGTGCTCAACTTCTTCCTGATGCGCCGCACGCTCGCGCACATCGGCTCCGCGCCCGACGACGAACCGCTGCGTCCCGGCCGCGTGGCGCTCGTCGCCGTGGGCGGCGTGGCGCTGGGCGCGGCCACGCTGTTCGTGCTCCAGCACAAGGACGTGGCGGTGGCCTGCGTCTATGCGGCGGGTGTCGCCGTGCTGCTGGTGTTCGCGTGGATGCTGGCGCGCTGCGAACGCGCCGAGCGCGCGGGCCTCGTCGCCGCGCTGATCCTCGTGTTCCAGGTGATTCTGTTCTTCATCTTCTATCAGCAGATGTCGACCTCGCTGACGCTGTTCGCGCTGCGCAACGTCGATCCGCAATTCTCGCTGTTCGGCCACGCGCTCTTTAGCTGGAGCGCGGCGCAATTCCAGGCGCTCAATCCGATCTGGATCATGCTGCTTTCGCCGCCGCTCGCGATGCTTTACACGTCGCTCGCCAGGCGCGGCCGCGATGTGGCGGTGGCCGTCAAATACGCGATCGGCTTCGCGGTGGTGGCGGCGGGCTTCTTCGTGTTCGCGGGCAGCGGACGCTACGCCGTGGACGGACGCGTGTCGTCGTGGTTCATGGTGGCGGGCTACGGCCTCTATTCGCTCGGCGAACTGCTCGTGAGCGGCCTCGGGCTCGCGATGGTCGCGCGCTACGTGCCCGCGCGCATGGGCGGCTTCATGATGGGCGCGTATCTGGTCGCGACGGGCGTTTCGCAGTATCTGGGCAGCGTGGTGGCGAATTTCGCGAAGATGCCGTCGGGCGAACTCGACGCCGTCACGTCGCTGCCGCTCTATACGCGGCTGTTTACCGGCCTCGGCTGGCTCGCGGCGCTCGGCATGCTGATCGCGGTGTTGCTGCTGCCGCTGATGCGCCGCCTCTCGCGCGAGCATCATGCGAGCAGCGTCCAGGTTAAAGGCGACGAGCGCGAGCCTTCAGCCGCCGCTTAATACGCGACGCGCGCGCTGTGCGGTAGGCGCGGCACGTGAGGAGAGCGCCCGGACGTTGCGTCAGTCCGGGCGTTTTTTGTTGGACGCGATCGCTTGCGCGGCGAAATCGCAATGGGACGTTCGCGCGTGCAGGAACGCGTTGTTAGCGCCATTCTGGCAATATTCCTGCTGATCACCGCTAATCGCCTGCGCCACCGCGAGGCAAGGCGAGCGTGCGCTATCCGCGCGTTTGATCGTGTGTTTCGCGCGTTTCGCACGTTTCGCACGTTTCGCGCGTTGAATCGCGCCGCCCATCCGCATCGACCGTTTTCCCGTTTTCCGCATGGATCTCCACGTCACCGTTTCAGGCCGCCGCGATCTCGCCGGGCAGATCTACCGGCAGTTGCGCGAGCGCATCGTCGAGGGACGGCTGGCGGGCGGCACGCGCCTGCCGTCCACGCGCGACCTCGCGCTGCAACTGAAGGTCTCGCGCAAGACCACGCTCGACGTGTTCGAGCGTCTGCTCGCCGAAGGCTATCTGGTCGCGCGGCGCGGTTCGGGCACCTTCGTCGCTGAAACGCTGGAGCGTCTGCCCGCGCGCACGCCCGTGCATGCGAACGCGCAGATCCGCGCGGCGCAGGCCGCCGAAGCACGCCTCGAAGCAAGCCTCGAACCAAGCCGTGACCCGAGCCGTGACCCGAGCCGCAACGCAAGCCGCGAAGCTAACCGCCAGACCGCCGTGCCGCCCGGCGTGCAGGCGCAGCCATGGTGGCGCGTGGACGAAGGCGCGTCCGACGGCATGCTCGCGCTGCCGCGTCCCGATGCGCGGCTCGTCTGCGATTTCGCGGGCGGCGTGATCGACAAGTCGCGCTTTCCGTTCGACGTCTGGCGCCGCTGCGTGAACGAGGCGCTGCGCGTGCAGGCGCGCGGCCACGGCGCGTATCGCGAGCCGGCGGGCGAGGAGAGTCTGCGTCTTGCGATCGCGCGCTATCTCGCCTTCAACCGCGCGGTGGAGAGCAACTGGGACGAGGTGATCGTCACGCAGGGCGCGCAGCAGGCGCTGACTTTGCTGGCGCGCGTGATGCTGCGTCCCGGCGATACGGTCGCCGTCGAAGATCCCGGTTATCCGCCCGCGCGCGACATCTTCGCCTCGCTGGGCGCGACGGTCGTGCCGGTGCCCGTCGACGGCGACGGCCTGATCGTCGACCAGTTGCCGGAGGCGGCGCGCATCGTCTACGTGACGCCGTCGCATCAGTTTCCGCTCGGCATGCCGATGAGTCTCGAACGGCGCGTGGCGCTGCTCGAATGGGCGCAGGCGCGCGGCGCGCTCGTGATCGAAGACGACTACGACTGCGAGTTCCGCTTCGAGGGACGCTCGCTGGAGCCGCTCAAGAGTCTCGATCAAGCGGGTCTCGTGGCGTATGTGGGCACCTTTTCGAAGACGATTTTCCCCGAGCTGCGTGTGGGCTACATGGTGCCGCCCGCCGCGCTCGCCGCACCGCTGATGCGCGCGCGCCAGGTCGCCGACTGCCACGGCTGCATGCTGACGCAGACGGCGCTCGCAAGCTTCATGCTCAACGGCCATTTCGCGCGGCATCTGCGGCGCATGCATCAGACCTATGCGGCGCGGCGCGCGGCCTTGCTCGCGCATTTGCGCGGGCCGCTCGCGCGCTGGCTCGAACCCGTGATGCCGAACACCGCGGGCCTGCACCTGGCCGCGCGTCTCGCGCCGGGCGCCGACGAAGCCGCGCTCGTGGCAGCGGCGCGCGCGGCGTCGGTCGGCTTGCATGCGCTCACGCCGTTTCATCTGCGCGAACCGGCGCAGCGCGGCTTTTTGTTCGGCTACGGCGCGGTGGAGGTCGAGCAGATCGACACGGCGCTCGCCGCGCTCGCGACGCGATTGCAGACGTCGTAAAAGCTGTTACGGCACATTGCGGGCGTGTCTTTACCCCGCTGAAGTGTCTTCTGCACGACGCAAAAACGACTCCAGCGGCGCAAAAACGCCATACGTGTGGCGTTTTTGCGCCATCGCGGCTGTGTCGGACCGACGCGGACGCGTCGCACGCGAGGCGCTCGGGAGCGCGTTTACCCCTGTAAACAGGTGTCAAAATGCGTCGTGCAGTCAGCGCGGAGCAACAGATTTGCATCTGCGATGCAAAAGAATCACGCAAAACGCTTGCACGCTTGTAGAATCCGCCGTTGAAGCATTTGCATCCCGCTGTGCTTCGTCGACTCACTGACCAACACTGGTAGGAGAAACATGCCGACTTCCGCAAAGAAAGTAGCCAAAAAGGCAGCAGCCCCGGCTACCAAGAAAGTTGCAGCAAAGAAAGCGCCCGCCAAGACGGCCGCAGCTAAGAAGGTCGCCGTGAAGGCGTCCGGCGTTTCGTCGCCGATCAAGGACACCTTCACGAAGGCCTCGCTGGCTGCTCACGTTGCTGAGCGCGCTGGCGTCGAGCCGAAGGCCACGAAGGCCGTGCTCGCCGCGCTGGAAGACACGATCCTGGGTTCGGTCCACAAGAAGGGCGCCGGCGAGTTCACGCTGTCGGGTCTTCTGAAGATCGTCGTTCAGGCTGTTCCGGCGAAGAAGAAGCGCTTCGGCAAGGACCCGTTCACGGGTGAAGAGCGCTGGTTCCCGGCCAAGCCGGCATCGGTCCGCGTCAAGGCACGCGCACTGAAGAAGCTGAAGGACGCAGCAGCAGGCTAATCGCCTTCGCCGTGGCCTCGCGGTCACGGTTTGCGTCAGCTTTTGCTTCAGTACCCAAAGAATCCCCGTTGGCATCGCGCCCGCGGGGATTTTTATTTGCGCGCGAGAAACGTAGCGGCGATGTGGCGGGCGTATTATCTATGTTCAGATGTTATTGATGTGTCTTGTCAGCAATGAGCCGTAATCCTAGGGCGATTGTGACGAACGGCCTGCCGATTCTTAACGCAAGTTCCGAGATTTCCGTTTCATCCATGCTTCGATGTTATGCCTGATTCCGAACCCAGCATCCGCCAGATCGAAGCGTTTCGTGCCTTGATGCAGGCGCGCACCGTGACGCGCGCGGCGGCGGCGCTCGGCGTCTCGCAACCGGCGGTGAGCCGTCTGCTCGCCGACTTCGAGGCGGGCGTCGGGTTCGCGCTGTTCGAGCGCCGCAACGGACGCCTCTGGCCGACCGCGCACGCGCACGCGCTGCACGAGGAAGTCGAGCGGGCCTTCACGGGATTCGAGCGGGTCATTCAGGCGGCGGCGCAGATTCGCGAGCAGCGTCGCGGCGCGCTGTGCATCGCGGGCGCGCCGGAGTTCGCCGCGGATTTTCTGCCGCGCGTGGCGGCGGCGTTCGCGCACGAGCATGCGGGTGTCGACGTGGCGCTGCTCGCGCTGGAGCCCGCGCTCGCGCTAGAGCGTGTTGCGGCGCGGCGCTGCGATCTGGCGTTTGTCGGCGCGGCAGCGGCGCCGCGCGCGGTGCGGCTCGATTTGCTCGGCGAGTGGCCGATGCGCTGCATCGTGCCGCGCGGCCATCGTCTCGCGCGCAAGCGCGCGGTGAGTGCGGCGGACTGCGAGGGCGAGGCTTTCGTCTCGTTCGCGGCGGGAACGGAGGCGCGTTTGCGGGTCGACCGTGCGTTTTCGGAATGCGGCGTGACGCGCCGTCTGGGCGTCGAGGCGAGTCTCGCGCAGGCGGTCGTGACGCTCGTGGAAGCGGGCTGCGGCATCGCGCTGATCGATCCGCTCACGGCGGCGGCCGCGAGTGCACGCGTGGCGGTGAAGCGCTTCGCGCCCGCGTTGCCGGAGCCGCTTTACGTGGCGCGTTATGCGGAGCAGGAGCGTGCGCCGCTTGCGCAGGCGTTCGTCGATCAGGCGGTGGCGGCGCTGGGCAGGTTGCGCTGAGGGCGCGTGGCGGGTGACGTTGGGGTGGCGTTTCGGGTGACGTCGAAGACGACGTCGAGCGCCGAGCGCGAGGCTGCCATCGCACGCAGGATGCTGTGATCGACTGGCTGCCGGGGGGGCGGTCGCGCAACTTGCGCAGGAGCCGCAGAGATACAGCGGTGCAGAAGTGCAGCGGCAATAAAAAAGCCAGCCCGGCTTTCGCTTGGGGCTGGCTCATGCAGCGTGTGCTTTTTAGCTGCGAGGTCTCTTCGCGCCGCCGGGCTCGCGCCCGGCCTGGCTGCTCGATTAGAACTTGTGGCGGATGCCGAGGCTGACCAGCTCTTGCGAGCTCGAAGCCGAGTTGTAGCTGTACGAGCCGATTGCCGCGCCGGCGACCGACGTCGAGCCGTCCGCGTTCAGCTGCGTGCCGTTGGCGTGCTGGTAAGCAGCCAGTGCGTACAGGTCGGTGCGCTTCGACAGGTTGTAGTCCGCGCCGATCGACACCTGGTGGTACGTGTTCGACACGTTGCCCGCGCCGTGCGTGTACGTGTAGCCGAGGCCCAGCAGCATCGCCGGCGTCAGTTGATAGCCGAGGAAGCCAGCAGCGATGTTGAAGCGCTCGGTCGACGTGAAGCCCGGGTTCAGAGCCGTCGAGTACGCGTCCGGCTTGAACTGGACGTTGCTGTAACGTGCGCCGAACGTGAACGGACCGGCGACGTATTGCAGGGCGATCGAAGCGATGCCGAGCGACTTGGCCGTCTGGTAGCCTTCCGTGATCTGGTTGTCGAACACAGCGCCCGACGTCGAGACCGTGCTCCATGCCGACGTCGAACGATCCGAGAGGCTCGACGAGTTGTCGGCGCGGAAGTAGCCCGCGGCGATGTTGAACGAGCCGATGCCGTACGTGGCGGCAGCCGACCACGTCTGGCCCGAGCCCGTCGCGCCCGCGACGCCGCCCAGTGCGTACAGGCCTTCGAACTGGAAGCCGCTCAGAACCGGCGAGACGTACTTGATCGCGTTGTTGGTACGCGAGCTGTTGTCGTTGTTGTCGATGTCGCCCGGCGTCGTGAACGTGCTGCCGAAGTAGTTGTCGGCGGTCAGCGGCTGAACCATGTCGACCAGCGGGTCGTACTGGCGGCCCAGCGTCACGGTGCCGTACTGGTCATGCGTCAGGCCGACGAATGCCTGACGACCGAACATGCGGCCGCCTTGCTGTGCAGCGCCGGTGTTCAGGTCAAAGCCGTTTTCCAACTGGAAGATAGCCTTCAGGCCACCGCCCAGATCTTCCGTGCCCTTGAGGCCCCAGCGATCGCCCGAGATATTGCCTGCATAGAGGCCAACGAGGTTTGCGTTGTTGCCGTTGGCATCCATGGTGTTGTGTGCCCACTGGATCGATTCATCGATCACGCCATACAGGGTCACGCTGCTTTGTGCGTGTGCTGCGCCCGTTGCGGCCAGCAGTGCCACGGAAAGGGTCGAGAGTGCGATTCGTTTCATCCAGTTTTCTCCACGCAGTTGTTTGGTTTAATTGTTGCTGTTGCGCGATGGAGAATAACGCAGGGGTGCAAATCCCTAGAATTAAAAAAAAATCAGTGTCGCAAAAAGCTGACACCGCCTCACGAGCCCTTATGACACGGGCTATTGAGCGATTCTTCCTGATAACGAAATATTGGATTGTTGACTCTGCATTATTGTCGTTTCTGATACAAGTGGCGAAATGTGCAACCTCGCGAGATGGCGAATCAGGGTAAACAGGGTGCAACTAGGGGTGTGCCCTGGTTGCGCCTGGAGTGCGCGAAGTATTACCGGTCGAACGCCCGACTGACGTGGGTGCCGGGCGCGGGCGGGAGGTGCGGCAGCGGCGTTCAGCCCTTGCGGCGGCCGACGGTGTGACGGCGTCCGGTGGCGGCGGTCATGGCGATCGCGGCGCTCGCCACGATCAGGACCGAACTCCACGGGTGGCGTTTGACGTAGCGGTCGGCGGCCGCAACCGTGCGGCCCGCCTGGACCAGCGTCAAAGCGGCGGCGTAGGTGGCGCTGTCTTCGAGACGCACGACCGAGCGTCGGATCTGCAGGCCGCCGCCGTGCCGGCGCGCGAATGCGCCGCCCGCCGACCGGGCCTTGCCGATCGCGCGCAGCGGGGCGTCGGCGGCGCGCGGAGGCACGCCCGGCTGCACGCTGGCGGCGATGGCCGCGGCATAAGGCGGTGCGGCGCCGATGGCGCCGGGGGCCGGTTCGGCGGTTGCTCCACGGGCTGCACCATGGCCTGCGCGAGTCGCGCCGTTGCCGCCGTTCGCACTGGTCGCACCATCCGCACCATTCGCACCGTTCCCCGCCGCATCCGCGCCGCTGCCCGCCGCGATGGCTTTCGCCATCTGCGCGCCCGCCGCCGCTTCGCGCATCGGCGCAATGGTGGACGCGGCCAGTACCGAAGCCAGCTTGGCGCGGCTGCCCGGCGGCGTTTCCTCCAGCATTCCCCACGCGCCGCGCGGATCGTGCAGACGGCCGCGCGCGGCGGAAAACTCCGCGCCGAGCAGCAGCACCGCCGCCGAGAAATACAGCCACATCAGCAGCACGGCCAGCGACCCGGCCGCGCCGAACGCCGTGGCCATGCCGGCGTGCGCCAGATAAAGCGCGAACAGCTTCTTGCCGACCGAAAACAGCACGGCCGCGACGATGCCGCCGACCAGCGCGTCGCGCCACTGCACGGGCGCATCGGGCAGAAATTTCATCAGCCCCGCGAACGCGACCGCGAGCACCAGCAGCCCGACCACGAGCTGGATGATGTTGCCGATGATCAGATAGGTCGATTCGCCCATCAGCCACTGGCCGACGAAGGTGATGGCCGCGTCGAGCACCAGCGAAACAATCAGGAGAAAGGCGACGCCCAGCACGAGGCCGAACGAGATCAGCCGCACGCGCACGAGCGCGAAGACCGACGACGAGCGCGGCCCTTCGAGCGGCCAAACAATATTGAGTGCGGAATTGAGCGACGAAAACGTTGCGGAAGCGCCGACCGCGAGCATCGCCAGCGAGATCACGGCGGCGACGCCGCCCGCGCTGCCCGCGCGATGGGCGTTCTGCACGATGGTGGTGATGGCGGCGGCGGCGTCGTTGCCGAGCACGTTGTGAACCTGGCGGAACAACTCGCCGCGCGCCGCGTCGGCGCCGAAAAACCAGCCCGCCACGGCGATCACCATGACCAGCGTCGGCGCGAGCGAAAACGCGGAATAGAAGGCAATGCTGGCGGCGAGCGACGGGCAGCGGTTGGCGATGAACTGGCGGCAGGCGCCTACCGCCCACGACGCTTCTTTGCGCGCGGCCGATTCGAGCCGTTCGGAGGAAATAGTTGCCATGATCGACGTCCCGCGGTTCGGCGTGAAAACAGGGTGATGCGGTTGCGGCTCGCTGCTGGTTCGTGCTGGTTCGTGCTGTTTCGAAATGCTGCGTCGTGCTGGTCGACGTGCTGCGTTGCAGCCGGTCGCGGCGCGCGCAACCGATCCCGCAGGCATGGAGCAGATCGCGTTTCGCTTCAAGTCCCGAAGCGCCCCGAAGCCCGGCGGCCCCACGCGTGAGTCACACGAAGTTAGTCACACGAATATAGCAAGCGCAATACCCGGGCGCGCTGGATCTGCGCGGTGCATCTCGCGCGATCCGGCGCCCAAAACGTCTTATACTGAAACGACCCACAACCAGAAAGCCGAGGACGCAATCATGTTGCAGATGTCCCGGCGTCAGTTCCTCAAGGTCACGGCTACGTCGCTGGCAGGATCCAGCCTCGCGTTGATGGGCTTCGCGCCCGCCGACGCGCTTGCCGAAGTCCGACAATACAAACTGGCGCGTACCACTGAAACCCGCAATACCTGCCCGTACTGCTCGGTGGGTTGCGGCATCCTCATGTACGGTCTCGGCGACGGCGCGAAGAACGCCACGGCGAGCATCATCCACATCGAGGGCGATCCCGATCATCCGGTCAACCGCGGCACGCTCTGCCCGAAGGGCGCGAGCCTGATCGACTTCATTCACAGCCCGAACCGGCTCAAGTACCCGGAATACCGGGCGGCGGGGTCGAACGAGTGGAAACGCATCTCGTGGGACGAGGCGCTCGACCGCATCGCGAAGCTGCTCAAGGAAGATCGCGACGCGAACTTCGTCGAGAAAACAGCGGACGGCAAGACCGTCAACCGCTGGCTGACCACCGGCATGCTGGCCGCGTCGGCGGGCAGCAACGAAGTCGGTTACCTCACGCATAAAGTGGCCCGCTCGATGGGCCTGCTCGCATTCGACAACCAGGCGCGTGTCTGACACGGCCCGACGGTGGCAGGTCTTGCCCCGACGTTTGGCCGTGGTGCGATGACGAACCATTGGGTCGACATTCGCAATGCGGACGTGATTCTGGTGATGGGCGGCAATGCGGCCGAGGCGCACCCGTGCGGCTTCAAGTGGGTCACGGAGGCGAAGGCGCACCGCAAGGCGCGGCTCATCGTGGTGGATCCGCGCTTCACGCGCACGGCATCGGTCGCGGACTATTACGCGCCGATTCGCACCGGCACGGACATCGCTTTCCTGGGCGCCGTCATCAACTGGCTGCTCACGAACGACAAGATCCAGCACGAGTACGTGAAGAACTACACGGACTTCTCGTTCATCGTGCGCGACGATTTCGCGTTCAACGACGGCATTTATTCGGGCTACGATCCGGCGAAGCACGCGTATCCCGACAAGGCGTCGTGGAACTACGAAATCGGCGACGACGGTTTCGTGAAAACCGACGACACCCTGCAGAATCCGCGCTGCGTGTATCAGCTGCTCAAGCTGCATTACTCGCGCTATACGCCGGAGATGGTGGAGAAGGTCTGCGGCACGCCGAAGGATAAATTCCTCAAGGTGTGCGAAATGCTGGCGAGCACGGCGGTGCCGGGCCGCGCGGGCACGATCCTGTACGCGCTCGGCTGGACCCATCACTCGATCGGCGCGCAGATGATCCGCACCGGCGCGATGGTGCAATTGTTGCTCGGCAACATCGGCATCGCGGGCGGCGGCATGAACGCGCTGCGCGGGCACTCGAACATCCAGGGTCTCACCGACCTCGGGCTGATGTCGAATCTGCTCACCGGCTACATGACGCTGCCGACCGAGGGCGAACAGGACTACGACGGCTACATCAAGAAGCGCGCCTCGCAGCCCATGCGGCCCAATCAGCTCAGCTACTGGCAGCACTACGGCGCGTTCTTCGTGAGCTTCATGAAGGCGTGGTGGGGCGACAACGCGACCCAGGAAAACAACTGGGGTTACGACTGGCTGCCCAAGCTCGACAAGCCCTACGATCTCTTGCAGACCATCGAGCTGATGAATCAGGGCAAGGTCAACGGCTATATCTGCCAGGGCTTCAACGTGATCGCGTCGGCGCCCGACAAGGCCAAGACGCTGTCCGCGCTGGGCAAGCTCAAGTGGCTCGTCATCATGGACCCGCTCGCGACCGAAACGTCCGAGTTCTGGAAGAAGTACGGCGAGTTCAACGATGTCGATACGGCGTCGATCCAGACCGAGGTGTTCCGCCTGCCCACCACCTGCTTCGCGGAGGAAAACGGCTCGCTCGTCAGTTCGAGCCGCGTGCTGCAATGGCACTGGAAGGGCGCGGAGCCGCCGTTCGAGGCGAGGAGCGATCTGGAGATCATGTCGGGGCTGTTCCTGCGTATCCGCGCGGCGTATCAGAAGGACGGCGGCAAGCTGCCCGATCCGATCGTCAAGCTGAGCTGGCCGTATTCCGATCCCGCGAGCCCCACGCCCGAGGAACTCGCGAAGGAATACAACGGCAAGGCGCTCGCCGATCAGACCGACGCGAAGGACCCGACCAAGGTGCTCGTGAAGAAGGGCGATCTGCTTTCCGGCTTCGCGCAACTGAAGGACGACGGCACCACCGCGAGCGGCTGCTGGATCTTCTGCGGCGCGTGGACCCAGGCGGGCAATCAGATGGGCCGTCGCGACAACTCCGACCCGACCGGTATCGGCCAGACGCTCAACTGGGCGTGGGCGTGGCCCGCGAACCGGCGCATTCTGTATAACCGCGCCTCGTGCGATACGGCGGGCAAGCCCTTCGATCCCACGCGCAAGCTGATTGGCTGGAACGGCGCGGCGTGGACGGGCGCGGACGTGCCCGACTACAAGGTGGATGAGTCGCCCGATCTCGGCATGGGGCCGTTCATCATGAACCCCGAGGGCGTGGCGCGTTTCTTCGCGCGCGACGGCATGAACGAAGGACCGTTCCCCGAGCATTACGAACCCTTCGAGAATCCGCTCGGCTACAACCCGTTCCATCCCAACAATCCGCAGGCCACCAGCAATCCGGCGGCGCGCGTGTTCCCGGACGACCGCAAGACGTTCGGCACCGCGCAGAACTTCCCGCATGTCGCGACCACGTATCGCCTCACCGAGCATTTCCATTTCTGGACCAAGCACGCGCGGCTGAACGCCATCATCCAGCCGCAGCAATTCGTCGAGATCGGCGAGGAGCTGGCGAAGGAAGTGGGCGTGGTCGACGGCGGACGCGTCAAGGTGTCGAGCAACCGCGGCTATCTGATCGCGGTGGCCGTGGTCACCAAGCGCATCAAGGCGCTCACGATCGAGGGCAAGAAGGTGCACACCGTGGGCGTGCCGCTGCACTGGGGCTTCACGGGACTGACGAAACCCGGCTATCTGACGAATACGCTCACGCCGCCCGTCGGCGACGGCAATTCGCAGACGCCCGAGTTCAAGTCCTTCCTCGTGAAAGTGGAAAAGGCGTAAGGGGGGAACATGGCACTACAGTCACTCGACGTCAAACGCCAGTCGGCCACCACCACGCCGCCGCCGGGCGTGCGCGAGCCGGTCACGGGCACGGTCGCGAAGCTTATCGACGTCACCAAATGCATCGGCTGCAAGGCGTGTCAGACCGCATGCATGGAATGGAACGACCTGCGCGACGAAGTCGGCATCAACACCGGCGTGTACGACAATCCGCGCGACCTCACCGAGCACTCGTGGACCGTGATGCGCTTCACGGAATACGAGAACCCGGACGGCAACCTCGAATGGCTGATCCGCAAGGACGGTTGCATGCATTGCGAGGATCCGGGCTGTTTGAAGGCGTGTCCTTCGCCGGGCGCGATCGTGCAGTACACGAACGGCATCGTCGATTTTCACGAGGAAAACTGCATCGGCTGCGGCTATTGCATCACGGGCTGTCCGTTCAATATTCCGCGGCTCTCGAAGACGGAACATCGCGTGTATAAATGCACGCTCTGTTCCGACCGCGTGGCCGTGGGGCAGGAGCCCGCCTGCGTGAAGACCTGCCCGACGGGCGCGATCGTGTTCGGCACCAAGGAGGACATGAAAGTGCACGCGGCCGAGCGCATCGAGGACCTCAAGGAGCGCGGCTTCGACAAGGCCGGTCTCTACGATCCGCCGGGCGTGGGCGGCACGCACGTGATGTACGTGCTGCATCACGCCGACAAGCCGTCGCTCTATCACGGCTTGCCCGACAATCCGCGCATCAGTCCGTTCGTGCGCTTGTGGAAGGGCATGGCGAAGCCGCTCGCGCTCGCGGGCATTGCGGTCGCGGCGCTGGCGGGCTTCTTCCACTACACGCGCATCGGCCCGAACGAAACGCATGCCGAAGACGAACAGGCCGCCGTAGACGAAGCGCGGCGCATTCGCGAATCCCGCGGCGAACCTCCCGAGGAGCGCAACGATGAACGACCCTAAACCGCGTCTGATCCAGCGTTACACGGCCAACGAGCGCAGCAATCACTGGATTACGGCGATCACGTTCGTGCTGCTCGCGCTCTCCGGTCTCGCGATGTTTCATCCGGCGATGTTCTGGCTCTCCGCGCTGTTCGGCGGCGGGCAGTGGACGCGCATTCTGCATCCGTTCATCGGCGTGGTGATGTTCGTGTCGTTCATGATTCTCGTGCTGCGTTTCTGGCATCACAACTATCTGGACAAAGCCGATATTCAATGGCTCAAACAGATGGACGACGTGCTCAACAACCGCGAGGACAAGCTGCCGGAAATCGGTAAATACAATGCGGGACAGAAGCTGTTATTCTTCACGCTGGTGGTTTGCCTCGTGCTGCTGCTCGTGAGCGGCATCGTGATCTGGCGTCGCTATTTCTCGTTCTATTTCCCGATCACGGTGATCCGCGTGGCCTCCGTCGTGCATGCGGCCGCGGCCTTCGTGCTGATCGTCTCCATCGTCGTGCATATCTATGCGGCGCTCTGGGTGAAGGGATCGATCGGCGCCATGACGCGCGGTTATGTGACGTGGGGCTGGGCGCGCAAGCATCATCCGCGCTGGTTCCGCGAGAGCATCAAATAAGGCTCGCGTGCGCTCACGCCTTGCGCGTGGCGCGCGCCGCCGGCAAGCCGCCCGCCTGCGAAGGCGCGGCGGCTTTTTGTTTGTCGGAGCAGGTGTGGGAGAAGACTCGCCGTGACGCAACGCATACTCGACCCTGAGCAGATTCAGACTCAAGATCCTTCCGCGATTCCGCGCATTCGTCTGCCCGAACGCGCCACGCTGTTCAAGGAACGCGCGGCGCGGCTGCGCAAGCTCGCGGACCACAATCCCATCGGCGGCTATGTGCGGTTGATGGCGGCGCTCGTCGACGCGCAGCAGCAGGCGCTCGACCCTCTCGACGCGCGTATGCCCGAGCGCGAGGCCATCGAGCACGCGCAACGCCATTCGATGCCGATCCTGCCTGCGCTCGGCGGCGAACGCGATCCGCAATGGCGCGAGGTGCTGCGCCGTCTCGCCGACCGCGTGGAAGCCGCGGGCGCGGTGACGCCCGCGCTCGCGAAAGTGCTCGATGCGTTGCGTGCGATGAGCGACGCGCAACTCGACGCGCAAGCCGACGCATTGCTCGCGCAGCGTCATAGCGAAGTGTCGCCGGCCACCGCGCCGTTCATCATGGCCGCGCTGCAAGTGGTGTGGACCGATCTCGCGAGCCGCCTGAACGCGCGCGACGTGCCCTATGTCGATGCGCCCGGCGTGTGCCCGGTGTGCGGCACGCCGCCGGTCGCGAGCATCGTGCGCGTGGGCGGCGCGTTGCAGGGTTATCGCTTCACGCAATGCAGCCTGTGCGCGACCGAGCATCACGTGGTGCGCGTCAAATGCACGAATTGCGATTCGACCAAGGGCATCGCGTATCACGGCATCGAAGGCGGCAACGGCGCGCTGAAGGCCGAATCGTGCGACGAATGCCATACGTATCGCAAGATCGGCTATCAGGAGAAGGATCTCGACTTCGAACCGCTCGCCGACGATCTCGCGAGCCTCACGCTCGACTTGCTGATGAGCGAAGCCGGATACAGGCGCGCGAGCGCGAATCCGCTGCTGTATCCCGAAGCGCCTGCCGATCAATGACGCGAACCCCGCCCATGAGCGAAACGGATCTGCAACACGGCGCGTCACCGGCTGAATCCGATGCGCGAGCGCTCAACGCGATGCTCGCGCAGATGCCCGCGGTGGAACGCGTGATCGCGTCTGAAAACGCGCAGCCGCTGATTACCGAATACGGCCGCACGCAGGTGCTCGCGGCGATCCGCGCGACGCTCGACGGCTGGCGGCGCGAGGCGCAGGCGGGCACGTTGAAGTTCGACGTGAACGCGAACGAAGGTGCAGGCGCCGCGCCGTTCTCCATTGCCCGCGTGATCGAAGCCACATCGACCACCTTGCAGGCGCGCGCGCAAAGCGCGTTGCGCGCCGTGTTCAATCTCACCGGCACCGTGCTGCACACGAATCTCGGCCGCGCGCTGCTGCCCGACGAAGCGGTGCGCGCCGTGGTGCAAGCGCTCACGCAGCCCGCGAACCTCGAATTCGATCTCGCCACCGGCAAGCGCGGCGACCGCGACGATCTGATCGACGAACTCATCTGCGAACTCACGGGCGCGGAGGCGGCGACCGTCGTCAACAACAATGCGGCGGCGGTGCTGCTGTCGCTTTCGGCGCTGGCCGCGCGCAAGGACGTGATCGTGTCGCGCGGCGAACTCGTGGAGATTGGCGGAGCGTTTCGCATTCCTGACATCATGAGCCGCGCGGGCGCGCGTCTGCGCGAAGTCGGCACGACCAATCGCACGCATCTGAAAGACTACGAGGCCGCGATCAGCGACCGCACGGCGCTGCTGATGAAAGTTCATTGCAGCAACTACGCGATCAGCGGCTTCACGAAGACCGTCGAACTCGACGAACTCGCGCCGCTCGCGCGCCAGCATGGCTTGCCGGTGGCGGTCGATCTCGGCAGCGGCACGCTCGCGGATCTGACGCAATGGGGCCTGCCCGCCGAACCCACGGTGCGCGAGACCGTGGAAGCGGGCGCGGACCTCGTGACCTTCAGCGGCGACAAGCTGCTCGGCGGACCGCAGGCCGGGTTGATCGTCGGGCGCAAGGAACTGATCGCGAAGATCAAGAAGCATCCGCTCAAGCGCGCGCTGCGCGTGGGCAAGCTCACGCTCGCCGCGCTCGAACCCGTGCTGCGGCTCTATCGCGCGCCCGAACTGCTGCGCGAACGGCTCACCACGCTGCGTCTGCTCACGCGTCCCGCGCAGGAGATGCACGACGCGGCCACGCGCGCATTGCCCGCCTTGCAACGCGCGCTCGGCGACGCGTACACGGCGGGCATCGAGCCGATGTTCAGCCAGATCGGCAGCGGCGCGCTGCCCGTCGATCTGCTGCCGAGCAGCGGCCTCGTGATCCGCCACGCGGGGAAGGGTGGCAGCGGACGCGCGTTGCTCAAGCTGGAGCGCGCGTTGCGCGCGCTGCCGCGTCCCGTGATCGGCCGCATCGCCGACGATGCCTTGCGTCTCGATCTGCGTTGCGTCGAAGGCGCGGACGAAGCCGCGTTCGTCGCGCAATTCGCGGAGCTGCGCCTGTGATCGTCGGCACGGCGGGGCATATCGATCACGGCAAGACCACGCTCGTGCGCGCGCTGACCGGCGTCGATACCGACCGCCTCAAGGAAGAGAAAGCGCGCGGCATTTCCATCGAACTCGGCTATGCGTACACGCCGCTCGCGAACGGCGACGTGCTCGGTTTCATCGACGTGCCGGGCCACGAAAAGCTCGTGCATACGATGGCGGCGGGCGCGTGCGGCATCGACTTCGCGTTGCTCGTGATTGCCGCCGACGACGGCGTGATGCCGCAAACGCGCGAGCATCTGGCGATTCTGCAATTGCTGGGCGTCACGCAAGGCGCGATCGCGCTGACGAAGACCGATCGCGTGGATGCCGCGCGGCTCGCGCAAGTGCGCGCGGAAATCGATGCGTGGCTCGCGCCGGGCGCATTGGCGGGCGCGCCTTGCTTCGAAACGAACGCGACGGAAAACGGCGATGCAGGTGTCGCGCAACTCGACGCGTTCTTGCGCGAGCGCGCGACCGCGTGGCAGGCGCGTCGCGACGACGGCCTGTTCCGGCTCGCCGTCGACCGCGTGTTCACGTTGACGGGACAAGGCACGGTCGTGACCGGCACGGTGTTCGCGGGCCGCGTGCAGACCAACGACGCGATGCTGCTCGCGCCAGCGGGCGAAACGGTGCGCGTGCGCAGCATCCACGCGCAAAACCGCGCCGCCGAAACCGGACGCGCGGGCGAGCGCTGCGCGCTCAATCTCGCGGGCATCGACAAGGCGCAGATCGCGCGTGGCGACTGGATCGTCGACGCGCGGCTCGCGCAAACCGCGACGCGTCTCGACGTCGAACTGCATCTGCTCGCCGATGCGGGCATCACGCTCACGCACTGGTCGCCGCTGCACGTGCATCTGGGCACGACACATCGCGTCGCCAACGTCGCGCTGATCGACGGCGATACGCTGGGCGCGGGCGACACGGCGCGCGTGCAGCTCGTATTCGACGCGCCGCTGCATGCGCTCCCGGGCGACCGCTTCATCGTGCGCAATGCGCAGGCGAGCCGGACGGTGGGCGGCGGGCGCGTGCTCGATCCGTTCGGTCCGGCGCGGCGCAGACGCACACCGGAGCGGCGCGCGTGGCTCGATGCGTTGCGCGTGTGGCTCGATGAAGGACGCGTCGATGCGCTGATCGGCGAAGCGCCGCGCGGGCTCGCGCTCGCGACGCTCATGCAGTTGACGGGGCAGGCCGCCGATGCGCTGGCGTTACCCGCCGACGCGGTGACGATCGCGCCGCAAGGCCGCGCCGAGGAATCGGTCGTGCTCGCGCGCGATCACTGGACGCGACTCGCGGCACGCATCGTCGAGGTGCTGGGCGATTTTCATGCGCGCTCGCCCGACGAGCAGGGCCCGGACGCCGCGCGCTTGCGGCGCATGGCGGCGCCGCTCGCGAGCGATACGGTCTGGCGCGCGGCGGTGGATGCGCTCGTCGACGAAGGACGGATTGCGCGAAGCGGACCGTGGCTGCATTTGCCGTCGCATGCGGTGACGCTCGATGCGCAGGAGGAAGCGCTGGCCGCGCGGCTCATGCCGTTGATTGCGCAGGGACGCTATGATCCGCCGTGGGTGCGCGATCTGGCGAGAGAAACGCAGGAATCCGAAGAAAAGGTGCGTGCGTTGTTGCGCAAGCTTGCGCGGCTGGGCAGGCTTTATCAGATCGTGCGCGATCTGTTTTACGATCAGGACGTGGTGCACGAGCTTGCGCGTCTGGTGGCGAAACTTGCGCAGGAGCAGGGCGCGGGTGTGGGCGCGGCGGCGTTTCGCGATGCGTCGGGTCTCGGGAGAAAACGCGCGATCCAGATTCTGGAGTTCTTCGACCGCGTTGGATATACTCGTTTCCAGCGTGAACGGCATCTGCTAAGACCCGATAGCCGGATGCGTGAATGGCTGTGAAAGGGTGGTGACGTTTAGCGTTTTTTGAAGGAAGGCAATCGCATCGGGTGGTGCGGCTGGGCTTCAAACCCAGTTGGGGACGTCAGCCGTTCCTGGGACAGTTCGACTCTGTCTGCTTTCCGCCAGTTTTTTTCGCCGATGGTTCGGCGTTGTTGTTCTTCTTCTTCTTCGTTGTTTGTTGTTGCCAGTAAGACCAGGCAGCGCAGGCGAATGACGCTGCCCCTGGTCCTCTAGACTTCCGTGTGGGCAATGCGCGCTTACCGACGCAAGCCCAGGCCGCTCGCCTCCGTGCGGAAGACCGCCACTGCATCCTTGAGCACCCGCGTCTGATCTTCGAGAGACAGCGCGGCCGCCGATGCTTCCTCGACCAGCGCGGCGTTCTGCTGCGTGACCTGATCCATTTGCGCCACCGAGCGGCTGACCTGCTCGATTCCCGTCGATTGCTCGGTCGAAGCCGCGGAAATTTCGCCCATCAGATCGTTGACCTTGTTCACCGAGGCGAGGATTTCGGCCATCACGCCGCTTGCCTTCTCGACCTGTAGCGCGCCCGATTCCACGCGTGCGAGCGAGTCGGTGATGCGCTCCTTGATCTCCTTCGCTGCGCTCGCGCTGCGTTGCGCGAGCGAGCGCACCTCGCTCGCCACCACGGCAAAGCCGCGTCCTTCTTCGCCCGCGCGCGCCGCTTCGACGGCAGCGTTCAGCGAGAGAATATTGGTCTGAAAGGCGATGCCCTCGATCACGTTCGTGATGTCGGAAATCTTGCCGGAAAGCTCGGAAAGCCCGCGCATGGTCGCGACGACATCCTTCGACGCGTGATGACCTTGCTGGGTCAATTCCGCCGTGCTCGTGACGAGCTGCGTGGCCTGCTTCGCGTTTTCGGCGTTCTGCCTGACCGTGCTCGTGAGTTGCTCCATCGACGAAGCCGTTTGCTGCAATGCCGCCGCCTGTTCCTCGGTGCGCTGCGAGAGGTCGGTATTGCCGCTCGCCATTTCGTGAACGGCCGTCACGATGACTTCGCTGCCGCCCTGCACCGCACGGACGATACCGGCAAGGCTGCTCCGCATTGCCTCCATCGCCGCGAACAACCGGCCGATTTCGTTCGACGACTCGCGCGCGATTTTAATGGTGAGATCGCCGCGCGCCACGTGCTCCACCACGTCAACCGCTTCCTTGAGCGGCCTGACGATCATGCGGTCAAGCGCAACATAAACGAGGATGATCAGGACGATTGACAAGGCCAGCAAGCCGATCGCAACGCCAATCAGCAGCGAACGTGTATGCGCTTTTTGTTCTTGCAGCATTTTCGTCTGTTGAGCGGCGACCGCGAAAAACGCGTCGCTGCTCTTGCCGAACGCCATGCTGGTCTGCGTCATCGGACCTTCGTTGGTTTCGGCGTAGGCCTTCGTGTCGTTGTTCGCGATGGCGGCGAACAGACCGTCGATGGCACCCGAGTGCGCGCGGAATGCTCCGCCTACGGTCTCAGCCGTCCCGCGCAAGTCGTCATTGTCTTTCGGAATCCTTTCGAAATCGCTATTGGACGCTTTGGCAAGATCGAAGAAGCGCTGGGCGTCCTGCACGGCAGCGTCTTTGGCCGACGGATTCGCCGAGATGGCGATAAAAGCACGGGCCAGCGCGCTCCGCGCCTTCAGGTTGTTGATATAGACGTCTTTGAGATCGAGAACCTGCGCATTCAGCGTGGAAATTCGCCCGGAGAGGGCATTGTTCTCGTTGAGCGAGGCGATACCTAGCAAGGCCATTAGCAGAACGAGCACGCCAAACAGTCCCAACACCGCAATGAACCCCGTTCTCACGGGGAGGTCTTTCAGTTTCATCATTTTCCTTTTTATTTATTACACAGCGTGTCCGCTGGCACCATGTCTCGCGCAGGTGTTCCCGCGGCTTGGTTCGCCTGTGAAATAACGGCCGGTATGGGGAATTACTTAAGGGTTTTCCTGTGCGTGAGCGCCGTGATGCAAAGCGAGGGGGTAGAGCCGAGAGAAGGGCTGCACGCTTTCCGATGAGTTTTCGCGAACGCAGGCATCGGAATATGTCACTTGTCGCCCCATTTGTGGCTACTTAGGATCAGTTCGACTAGTCGCGGTGGGAGCGCTCGGCACAGCCGACGCGGGCCCGGTCTTCACTCTCTCGTCGGATGCCCAGCATGATCGACCCCAATAAAAGCAGACGCGCCAGCTTCGCGGTATTCGCGCTGCTCTATCTCGGCTACTGCATTTCGTATATCGATCGCTCGGCGATTGCCTTGTCGCTGGTGGCGATTGGTAAGGAGTTTCACGTTGGCGCGGCGGCGCTCGGCGTGGTCATGAGCACCTTCTACATCAGCTACGCCGCCATGCAGATTCCGGGCGGCTGGATTGCGGACCGCTGGGGTAGCAAGAAAGTCATCGTCGTTTCGGTGGCGTTCTGGTCCCTGTTTACGCTGATGACCGGCCTCGCCTGGTCGCTGGCCTCGCTGATCGCGATCCGCTTTATCTTCGGTCTCGGCGAAGGCGGTTATCCCGGCGCGGCGGTTAAAGGCGTAACCGAATCGTGCGCGCGCGCCGATCGTCCGAAGATGTCCGCTTTCCTAATGTCGTCGAATTACGTGGGCAGCTTTATTGCGCCGCTCGCCATCGCGCCCCTGATTCTGCTGCTGGGCTGGCGTCATGCGTTTGTCGTGGCCGGCTGCGCCGGTCTGGTGTTCGCGCTCTTTTATCTGTTCGCGGTAAAGGACACCCATCAAAAGCGCGATTCGACGGGCCGCTCTACGCGCATCGACGGCGCCGCTACGCGCGCGCTCCTCAAAATGCCGCTGATGTGGAAAATCCTGCTGACGTGGTTCGGTATGGGCATCGTCAACAAGGGACTCGATGCCTGGATGCCCGCGTATCTGCTGACCGAGCGCCATCTCGATCTCAAGGCGGTCGGGATGCTCACGCCGTTGCCGTTCGTGGCGGCGAGCATTTCGACGGCGCTGGGCGGCTGGATTCTCACGCGCTGGTTCGATGGCCGCGAGAAATGGTTGATGGCGGCGTGCTGCGCAATTTCCGGCTTCTTTCTCTATGAAATGTATACGGCTGAAACGGTGACGGGCGTCATCGCGTTTCAATCGATCGTCTACTTCTTCAAGTCGTTCGTATTCGCTGGCGTATTTGCGCTGCCGGCTAAATTCCTGCCGCAAAAACTTATCGGCACGGGCGCGGGTATGGTGAATTTCGGCGGACAGGTCGCGGGATTCGTTGCGCCCGCGGTGATTGGTTTGCTGGTCTCCGTCACCGGCAATTACAACGCCGTGTTTGGTTTCCTGATCGTGGCGACGGCCTTCGCGCTCGTGACCAGTCTGTCGATCCGCCTCTCGCCCGAAGCCGATGCACGGCTGGGAGTGCCTGAGGAGGCGTGATCGTATCGATCGCATCGGCGGACAATGAGGCGCTATGATGGAACATTCCGCGTATTCCCATCGATCCATCATGAGCGCCCGTATTCTTCAGGAAGCCGCTGTTCGCTACTTCCTCGAAGTGGTCAACACCGGTTCCGTTGCCGATGCTGCCAGTCGTCTTAACGTCGTGCCGTCGGCGGTGAGTCGCCAGATTGCGCGGCTCGAAAGCGAACTCGGTACGCCGCTTTTCGTGCGGCAGTCGCGCGGCATGGTGCCGAGCAAGGCGGGCGAAATGCTTGCCGCCTATGCGCGCCGCTCGCAACTGGACGCCGAGCAGATTTCGCTGGAAATCGACGCATTGCGCGGCGAAGCCGAACGCACGATCCATATTGCCTGCACGGAAGGTTTCTCCGCTGCGTTTTTGCCGCGCGCGATGGCGGAGTTTCGCCGCACGGTTGCGCCTGCCTCGTTTGAAGTCGTCGTCGATACGGCGGCAGGCGTCACGCAGCGCGTGCGCGAAGCGGAATGTGATATTGGCCTCACATTCAGTTTCGGGCCTGAAAAGGATATTCACGTGGCGTTCTCCGCGCCTTCGCCCATCTTCGCGATCGTGGCGGCGTCGCATCCGCTTGCGCAATCGGCGCAGGTGTCGTTCCGTGAATTGCTGGCCTATCCGCTCGCCTTGCCGGGCGTTCATTCGACGCTGCACAAGCTGATCGATATCTATTGCAGTCGCGAAGGCGTGGCGTGCAAAAGCGTGCTGAGCAGCGCGACGCTCGAAACGCTGTTGGGTTTTACGATCGCCAGCGACGCCGTCACTTTCAGCGGAGAGTTGTTTGTGCGCCCGCGCGTCGCGAGCGGCGAACTGGTTGCGCTGCCGGTGCCGGAACTCACGACGAGCGAGCGCACGGTGGAAATACAGACGCTCGCGCGGCGCGCGTTGCCGCCGCTGCTGCAATCGTTTATCGAACGCTTGAGCGGTGAACTGTCGCCGCATGTCGATTGAAAATAGCGTTGACCAAAAGTGAATTGACCTTTCGATAATCATCACTAGCGGCCGTATTTGTCGTCGTCTACATTGGGCGAACTCTTGCTTGTCGCTAAATGGACTGTCCGATGAACGATCGCCACGAACTCACCCGTCATAGCGCCGTCGCACTGCGTACGCTGTTGCAGACGCGCGAAATTTCCGCCGTCGAATTGCTCGAAGCCTGTATTGCGCGTATCGAAACGCTGAATCCCTTTGTGAACGCCATCACGGCCACGAGCTTCGAGCGCGCGCGTATCGAAGCCCGCGCGGCCGATGCGGCACTCGCACGCGGCGACGCCATCGGCGCCTTGCACGGCTTGCCTATCGGCATCAAGGATCTCGAAGAGACCGAAGGCATTCTCACCACGTATGGCTCGCCGATCTATCGCGCGAACGTGCCCGCGCAGGACAACACGCTGGTGCGCCGCCTGCGTGCAGCGGGGGCGATTGTCGTCGGCAAGACCAACGTGCCGGAAATGGGTGCGGGCGCAAACAGTTTTAATCCGGTCTGGGGCGCGACGGGCAATCCATTCGATCCGCGTCTGAATGCGGGGGGCTCGTCGGGCGGTTCGGCGGCCGCGCTCGCGCTCGATATGGTCCCGCTCGCCAGCGGCTCGGATACGGGCGGCTCGTTGCGCATTCCCGCCGCGAAATGCGGCGTGGTGGGCTTGCGTACCTCGCCGGGACTCGTGCCGAGCGATCGCAAGCCGCTGGGCTGGACGCCGATTGCGGTGGTCGGCCCGATGGGCCGTAACGTCGAAGACACCTGGCTGCAACTCGCGGCGACAGTCGGTCAATCGGGCAGCGATCCGCTGGGCTATCCGTTCGCGATGAACCCGACGATGGACGGCCGCGCGCTCACCGACGTGTCGAAACTGCGCATCGGTTATACGGAGGATTTCGGCGTTTGCGAAGTCGACAACGATATTCGCGCCGTGTTTCGCCGCAAGATCGAATTGCTGCGTCGCGAGGTGGCGGTATGCGAGCCGATCGAAGTCGATTTCGACGGTGCGCATCGCTGCTTCGACGTGCTGCGCGCCGAAGCCTTTGTCGCGGGCCTGCAAAAAGCCTATGAAGCCGATCCCAATTCGCTCGGCCCGAATCCGCGTGCGAATTATGAAATGGGTATTGGTCTGGGACTCGCGGATTGCGTGCGTGCGCATGGCGATCAGACGCGCCTGTTCCGCCGTTTCCAGACGCTGTTCGATCGTTACGATGTGATTCTTTCGCCGACCACGCCGGTTTCGCCATTCCCGTGGACGCAGCCGTATCTGAAATCGGTGAATGGTGTCGAGCTGGAGAATTACTATCGTTGGCTCTCGCTCACGTATGTGGTGACGCTCGCGACCAATCCGGCCTTGTCGCTGCCGTGCGGTGTCGATCATCGCGGCATGCCGTTCGGTTTGCAGATGATCGGCGCATTTCGCGGCGATCTCGCGCTGCTCGATGCCGCGCGTGCCTTTGAAACGCTGTTTGAAACTTCTGAAGAATTGCGGCGTCCGATTCCCGATGCCGCGAAACTGCGCGCATCGAATGTCGACCTGAAGTCCATCGTCACGCATCCGCCCGTGCTCGATGCTGTCGCGTCTTCCAATAACTCTGCTTCCGCTGTTTGAATTCACCATGATCGAATCGATTTACGGCAAGCCGCTCGATGCCTGGCTGCACGATTACCCGCTCCTGCGCGACCTCATGGCGCTCAAACCGGTCGAGTGGTTCAATCCGGCCGTGGCGCCGCTCGCTGAAGCGATTCACGATATTCCGCTCGATGCCGCCGATATCGCCGATGCGAGCGCGCGTCTTCAGCGTTTCGCGCCGTTGCTCGCCGAAGCCTTCGACGATGTGCGAGAGGCGGGCGGCATGATCGAATCGCCGTTGACCGAAGTGCCTGCGTTCGCGCGGGTAGTGAGCCAGCGCTACGACGTGGAAGCGCCTGCGCGTCTGCTGCTCAAACAGGACAGCCATCTGCCGATTTCCGGCTCGATCAAGGCGCGTGGCGGCATTTATGAAGTGCTCTTTCATGCCGAGCAACTCGCCATCCGTCACGGTCTGCTCAAGGAAGACGACGATTACCGCGTGCTCGCGAGCGACGCTTGCCGTGCGCTGTTTCGCCTGCACAGCATCGCGGTGGGATCGACGGGTAATCTCGGGATGTCGATCGGCATCGCCAGCGCGACGCTCGGCTTTACGACGACCGTGCATATGTCCGCCGATGCGCGCCAGTGGAAGAAGGACCGCTTGCGCGCGCATGGCGTCACGGTGGTGGAATACGCGGGCGATTATGGCGAGGCGATCGAAAGCGGGCGGCGTCTCGCGGAAAACGATCCGATGTGCCATTTCGTCGACGATGAAAACTCGACGACGCTGTTCCTCGGTTATGCCGTTGCGGGCGAGCGTTTGAAGCGTCAGTTCGAGGCCGCAAAGGTGCGCGTGGACGCGGCGCATCCGCTCTTTGTGTATCTGCCGTGCGGCGTCGGCGGCGGTCCTGGCGGCGTGGCGTTCGGCCTGAAACTCGCTTTCGGCGATGCGGTGCATTGCATCTTTGCAGAGCCGACGCATTCGCCGTGTATGTTGATGGGCGTGCTCACGGGCCTGCATGAAAAGCTCGCGGTGCAGGACTTCGGCATCGACAACGTGACGGCCGCCGATGGTCTTGCGGTGGGGCGTCCGTCCGGTTTCGTGGGTCGCGCGATGCAGCGCATGATCGACGGCTATTACACGGTCGATGATCGCGAACTCTATGCGCTGCTCGCGTTGATGGCGCAAACGCAGGATATCCGTCTGGAGCCGTCCGCACTGGCGGGCGCGCCGGGTTTCGCGCGCGTGTCGAAGGCGCCGCAGGACTATCGCACGCGCATGCATCTCGACGATGCAACCATGCGCAATGCGACGCATGTGATCTGGGCAACCGGCGGCGGCATGGTGCCGCAAGCGGAGATGAGCGCGTATCTCGAAGCGGGCCAGAAAGCGGTTGCCGGGACTTGAGCAACGCAAAATAGAAACTGCGCTCCGGGTTGGTGGGCGCTACGGCTTCCCGCAGAGGTTTGCCGTAACGACCGCGCCACCAATCCGGGGCGATCACGGTGATGGCCGCATGAATCACCATCGCCATCGCGCGATATACACCCCTCTCCAGCCGTAGCAACAGGCCGCGAGCACGGCCTTTTTTCTCGCTCAGGAATGCCGCCTGATGCAAGGCATTTCACCCATCGGCGCGAGGCGCATTTAAGCCGCCTGCCTGATCACCGCGTTCGCGCGACAGCGCCCGACGCGAACACCTCTCCGCCTCACAGCGTACCGCCCGCGCCGGGTTGAATTCGACAGAATCGAATGGTGCTGTCGACACAATCTGATTGTGCCGAAACCGAATGAGCGGAATCATTCGACAACTACTAAAGCTGCGGAACGCGATCGGACGGCCATGCCGTCAACGGTCACGCGCTAACCGTTTCGGCGTTTGGAGACAACCTGGTGTATGCCCTGTCGACACTGCAGTCGGCCGCGCTGGCGCGCGAGCCGAGGCCCTATCACGTGTTCATTGAGCGCGGCAATTTATTCGACGTCGACCCGATGGTCATCGCGCCGATATTGCCCGTGGCGCGGCCGTCGTCCGCAGGCGCATTCGCTGCTATCCCAGTCCCCATTTTCGTCGCGGCGCGATGAACCGTGCAGCGTAAAACAGCACCTGTGTTTGTCGCGGTCAGCGATCTGACCGGCTGCACGATTGTGCTCGTTGATTCCCAATCTGTTGATTATTACGTCGCCTGAACAGTCGTTTCCCGCTGCGGGAATGACCTGATTGGCGGAGTGTGTCTATCGCTGCCAGTAGTCCGTATCAAACTGAGCGGATGCGGGGTGGGCACGCAGTCGACGAGCAAGCGGATGAATCTGGAATAGGTAGTAACGCTGAGAAACGGGATTTTCTCGATTGTGATTGCGAGCATCGTCTTTGAAAAGATGTTCGGGTTGGTCGATCGCTGGGAAAGCGCGCGGTTCAGCGTAGATGGCTCTCACAAAAAACAAGCGAAGAGGAAATCATGGACAAGACCTTGGATCTGCACGCCGAGCACCCTGATCTGCGCCGGCGCGACTTCCTGAAAAGTGCCGCACAGTTGACAGCCGCGGTTTCCGCAACCGCGCTTCCGGGCTTCAGCATGGCCCGATCGCCGGACCAAACCATCAAGATCGGGTTTATTGTCCCGCTCTCGGGTATCCGTGCGTCCTTCGGCGCATCGACTAATTTCTCCATTGATTTCGTTCGCAAGTACCTGAAGGAGGGTATTGAAATCGCTGGAAAGAAGTACGACGTCGAAATCATCGTCAAGGACAATCAGTCCAGTCCGTCGCGTTCGCTGCAGGTGGGCAACGAGTTAATTCTGAATGACAAACCGGACATCATTCTCGTGTCCGATGCAGAAGGGGCTACGGCAATCGCCAATCTTGCCGATGCGCGCGGAATCCCGCAGGTTTCGTGCGGAGGCCCCTGGCAGGGATGGGTGGCGCAGCGCCACTACGACCCCAAGAAAGGTTTCCCTTTCACGTTCCACTTCTTTTGGGGTGCTGACGAATTGGGCCGGACCTACGCATCGCTTTGGGATCATCTTCCGACCAACAAGAAGGTCGGCACGTTGTATGCCGACGATGACGGCGGCCGGGCCATGAGCGACCCGCAGCACGGCTTTCCGCCTGCCTTCAAGGCGGCGGGCTACGAGGTGATCGACACCGGGCTCTTTCAGCTGAACACGGACGACTTCTCGACTCAGATCGCCAGATTCAAGGCAGCTGGCGTCGAAATCGTCGCGGGCCACACCTTCGAAAACCATCTGGCGACCTTCTGGAACCAGGCCATGCAGGCCGGTTTCAGGCCGAAGATCTGCACCATTGCCGCGGGCCTGCTCTTTCCGACGTCGGTCAGCAATCTCGGCAGTCACGGCAACGGCATGTCGACCGAGGTCTGGTGGACGCCGACTTTCCCGTTCAAGTCTTCCCTGACTGGCCAGTCCGCGCAGCAGATTGCCGATGCCTATACGGCAGCGACCGGCAATCAATGGACACAGCCACTCGGTTACGACCATGCGCTACTGGAAGTCGGCATCGCCGCCCTGAAAGCGTCGGGCAACCCGAAGAACGCCACGGCCGTTCGAGACGCCATCGCCCGGATGACGCTGGACACGGTCGTCGGCAAGGTCGATTTCCAGCATTCGCCGCTCAAGAACATCGGTGTCACGCACATTGTGGCCGGCCAGTGGCAAAAGGCCGACGCCGGGAAGTTCAAATTCGATCTCAAGGTCGTCGGCAATTCCAGCAACCCGGCTGTGCCGCTCAGCGGAAAACTGGAGCCGCTCGCGTTCGGATAAACGGGGGCTGTTGTGAGGAAAGCGGCGTCCGCTTTGGCGGACGCCGTATCTGGTCAAACTGGCGTTGATGGGAGAGGTCGTCTTGGCGCTGCTAGAGGTCGTAAAACTGAGCAAGCGATTTGGTCAGATCGTTGTTGCGGATGACATCAATCTTGAACTCGATGTGGGCGAGTGCGTCGGCGTGATCGGCCCGAACGGGGCGGGCAAGAGTTCGCTGTTTGGAATGATTTCCGGGATTCTCAAACCGGACAGCGGCAACATCCGCCTGAATGGGGAGGACATCACTTTTCTTTCAACCAGCAAGCGGGCGCGTCTCGGCATCGGCCTGGCTTTTCAGATTCCCAAGCCGTTTGCGGGATTGACGGTGTACGAGAATGTTTTCGCGGCGGCCAGTTTCGGCGGGCAAATGTCCGCAGCGAAAGCGCGATCGAAAAGCCTCGAAGTGCTGGAGCGGACCGACCTCGCGCCTATCGGCAACGCGCTCGCCGGATCGCTCACGCTTCTGAACCGCAAGCGGCTCGAACTCGCGAAAGCGTTGGCGCTGAATGCCAGGCTCCTGATGCTCGACGAAATTGGCGCAGGGCTCACGGAGCGCGAAGTCATGCGTTTAGTCGAGACGATTGCCGGGCTGAAAAGTGAGTACGCCATTATCTGGATCGAACATATTGCCCACGCGCTGAAAGCCGTCGCCGATCGCATTGTCGTGCTTGATTTCGGAAGAAAACTGCTGGACAGCCATCCAGACGAAGTCATGAACAGCACGGTCGTCAAGAAAATCTACATGGGGCTCGGCGTTGAAGAACATCATTGAGGTGGACGCGCTCGAGGCGTTCTACGGCGACATGCAGGCGCTATTCGGTGTTTCCCTCACGCTTGCCGAAGGTGAATGCCTGGCGCTGGTGGGGGCGAATGGCGCGGGCAAATCGACTATCCTGCGTGCGCTTACCGGGTTGAACCGAAAGCTCAAGGGCCGCATCGCCTATCAGGGCAAGGACATTACGACGACGTCGGCGGAAGTGATCGCGCGTTCGGGCATTGCGATGGTGCCAGAAGGGCGCATGCTGTTCGCCTCGCTCAGCGTTGAAGAGAATCTCCTGATGGGTACGCTCACGAGACGAAGCGGGCCCTGGACGCTGGCCCGTGTCTACGAACTCTTTCCCGTTTTGCGCGAACGCGCCAGGCAGATGGCCATCACGCTCTCCGGCGGCCAGCAGCAGATGGTGGCGATCGGGCGCGCGCTGCTTTCCAATCCGCGCGTGCTGCTTTGTGACGAAATCTCCCTTGGCCTCGCGCCGGTCATCGTCGGGCAAATCTATGACTCGTTCGGCTTGATTCGCGCAGAAGGCACGGCGGTGATCGTTGTGGAGCAGGACATCAAGCGCGCCCTGGCCGTGTCGGACCGTTTGATCTGCCTGCTGAAAGGGCAGGTGACGCTCGAATTCGATGCAGCGGTGGCGGATATGGATCGACTGACGACCGCGTATTTCGGAGGGTGAGCGGATGAGTTATTTAGAAACCCTGATTAATGGCCTGTTGCTGGGTGGTTTGTACGGCGTTCTCGGCCTGGGGCTGGCACTGGTTTTTGGCGTGATGCGTGTCATCAATGTCGCGCATGGGGAGTTTATTGTCGGCGCGGCTTTCGTGGCCTTGACGGTGACGAGCCTCGTTCCCGGAATGCCTCCGCTCGTCGCCATCGTGCCCGTGGCTGCGATTGCGTTTGTCATGGGCTATGTCTTCCAGACGATTCTGCTGAACAAGGTCGTTCGCGGCGGGGACATGCTGCCGCCCATGCTGATCACTTTCGGCGTGTCGATCGTGGTGCGCAATCTCATGCTGGCCCGCTTCGGCTCGAATCCGACGGTGCTTCGAACAGGACCGATCGCGCAGGAGTCGTTTTCCGTGGCCGGGATTCATATCGGGCTGTTGCCGCTCGTCACGCTGGCGATTTCTGTTCTGCTATTCAGTGCTCTGCAATACGCGCTTGTTCGAACCGCCTTTGGACGCATGATCCGCGCAACGGCTGACAATCCCGATATCGTGAGATTGATGGGCGTGAATCCGAAACGAATTTACGCCGTCGTCATGGGCATTGCGTTCGTCATGGCATCGATTGCGGGCATCCTGCTGGCCATGCGGACTTCCTTTTCGGCGTCGTCGGGCGTCGACCGTATCCTGATCGCGTTCGAAGTCGTCGTGTTGGGCGGCTTGGGGTCGATCTGGGGGGCGCTCCTTGCTGGCGTCATGCTCGGGGTGGTGCAGTTGATGAGCTTTCAGTTCGACGCCAATTCAGGACTTCTTTACGCGCACCTGACCTTCCTTGCTTTCCTGCTCGTGCGTCCGAACGGATTGATGGGAGCAAAATCTTGAACAAGCTAGTCGTCAGATCGATTCCTTTTGTGTTGTTTGTAGCCTTCCTGGCGATTTCCCCTTTCGTGCTGGGCGACGGCGCGCTGCACCTCGCCAACGAGATGTTCATCATTATCGTTATCGCGTCGATGTGGAATTTCCTCGCCGGATATGCGGGTCTGGTATCGCTCGGTCATCAAATGTACTTCGGCGCCGGCGGATATGTCCTGTTCATGTTCGCGAACGCAACCGGCATGTCCCCTTATTTCGGTATCCCGATGGCTTTCGCGTTCGGCGCCTGCGCTGCGGCGATTATCGCCCCGGTGCTCTTTCGGTTGCGCGACGCGTATTTCGCGATCGCCAGTTGGGTGATCGCCGAGGTGGTGTCCATTGCTGTGCAGAAAACGGACGCGTTGGGCGGCATCAGCGGGGTGTCGCTGTCCGATATCTCGGTGCTCGATTTCACGCGTTTCGAATCGCAGATGTTTCTCATCGGCGGCGCCATGGTGTTGCTGACGGTGCTGGGGTTCCTGTGGCTTTTGCGCTCAAAGCCGGGTCTCGCTTTCATGTGCGTTCGCGACAATGAACTGGCCGCTCGCACCATTGGCGTCGACGTATGGCGTAACCGCTTTCTCGCTTACGTGCTGTCGGCTGCGGGCTGTGCCGCCGCCGGTGCGCTGAGTTGTTTGAGTGGACTGACTGTCCAGCCGGGCAACGCGCTTTCCGCGGATTGGACCGCGATCATGACGTTCGTGGTCGTGGTAGGCGGAATCGGGACGCTGGAAGGGCCGATTCTCGGCACGCTGATCTACTTCGCGCTCAGACAGTTGCTCACGGTTGTCCTGCCGCTTTCCGGCACCTGGTACATGGTTGCCATGGGCGGTGTCGCCGTGGCGACGATGCTTTACAGCCCGGCCGGCTTGTGGCCGATCCTTCGCGACAAACTGGGCGGGAACTGGCTCGCGATCCGTCGGGCGATGTGATGCCGGAACCCGCGCGGGTTTCGATTGCTGCAATTAACTCAATCAAGAGAGAGCAGAGATCCATCATGGAACGTGCACGCTTTAACGAGTATATCCGCCGCTTCAACGAGTGCGATGCTTCGGCCTTCGACGAGTTCATCGCGCCGAACATGAAGATGGTCAACGGAGCGCTGACGTTTACAGGGTCGGCCGGGATGCGCGAACACTACGAAAGCCGGATCTGGCCGTTCTTCGAAGAGAAGTTGAACGTGCTGCGTTTCATCAGCAATGACAATACGCTGGCAATCAGCATGTGGACGCAGTTCACCGCATTGGACAAAGCCGACACCCTGTTCGGCGCCGTCGAGAAAGGGGAGCGATTCGATTATCGCGGCCTGATCATGTACGAAATCGAAGGCGAGCGTTTCACTTCCATTACGGTTGCCTACAACAGTTTTCAAAATACGAAGCTGAACGGAGAGGTGATCGAAATCGGCATGCCGCATTAGCCGGAAGGAAGCCAGGGGGTTGTCCTCATTGGCGTCTCAGTCCCGTGAGACGCCGACCATAAAGGCGTCCAGCCGATGCAACGGGATCTGCCGCCCGTGCGCCGCTCGTGCGCTGCTCGTCAAGACGTTTCGCGCACATTCACGGCCCGCAGTCGAGTTCGAAGCATCTTCCGACACGATCAATTCTTGACTTCAGCAGGAATGGATTGTCGTGAACATTCAAGCTCTGTACCTTCAATACCGTGCCGTCATTCGAATATCAGTCTGGGTGAAGTTGTTGAAACAGGACTGGAGAGAACCGGCCAGGCCGGGTCAAGCGCCGCTCAACACACCATGGCCACGCCTTCCCGCAAGTGGGCGTCCCAATACGTGAGCGCCGCAGTTGTCGACCGGTACTCCCCGAAGCCTCACCTCGATGTGGGGCTTCCAGCAGTAGCGTTGGAAACTCATCAGCATGAAATGATTAGTAATGCGATGAAAGATAAAACTATATATTCATAAGGTAAGGAGACGTTGATGAAGAAGCTGCACGTTGCCAGGTCTGCAGTCGCAGCCACCTGTGGTCTGATCTTTGCCGGCGCAGCCCATGCGCAAAGCAGCGTCACGCTGTACGGCATTGTGGATGCGGGTTTGATTTACATGAACAAAACCAACGGGAACAGCGGAAAGCTGGCTGCCTTCAACGACAGTGGCAACATGCCGTCGATTTTCGGCCTGACAGGCACTGAGGACCTGGGCGGCGGCGTCTCGGCGGTGTTCAAGCTCGAAGGCGGTTTCTCCGCCGCGAATGGCAGCTTCAACAACTCCAACGGCAACCTCTTCGGTCGCGACGCATGGGTCGGGATGAAAGGCTCGTTTGGTGAGGTTCACGCCGGCCTGCAGCAATCGCCGTTCTTCATGTCGCTTATTTTCCAGGACCCGCGCAACCTCTCCAACTTCGGCAGTTCGATGCTGTTTCTCGCGACCACCGCGGGCGCAACGAGTATTTTCACCCCGAATGCCATCACGTACACCAGCCCGGTGGTCGGCGGCTTTCAAGGCAGCGCGTTGTTCAGCTTTGGCGGCGTGGCGGGGAATTTCCAGTCCGGTCGCCAGTATTCGGCCAGTCTGAGCTATCACGGCGCAGGGCTCGGCATTAATGCGGCCTATTTCAACGGCAGCGCGGGCGGCACGGTGTCCACGACGCCGTCAACGACGGAGGGCCTGACTGGCGAGCTGATCGGCGCAACCTATACGATCGGTTCGTTCACCGCGAAGGCCTCGTACACGAAGATCAAGGTGGCAGGCGGGAAAAACGAAGATGTCTATGGCGGCGGCCTCGATTACTGGGTCCGGCCGGATATCGACGTGAATACGGGAGTCTGGTACGCGAACAACGCCAATGAATCCGGCAGTCATACCTGGCTGGGATCGATTGGCGCGTATTACTACCTTTCGAAGCGCACGTCGGTCTACGCCCAGTTCGGCATGGTGAACAACCACGGTACACAGGATATCGGTCTTTCGATGGGGCTGGGTAGCTCCACCATGTTCGGCACAACCGGGACAACGACGGGCGGCTCTATCGGGATCACCCACATGTTCTAAGCGGGCCTCCCGGAGAAGGGGCCGCACAAGCCCCCGATCGAGACGATAAACTGTTTAATGGCGGCGGCATGGAGCATGCGCGCCGCCTGTTTCTTTTAGCGAGCACGATACTATGAACCACACAGGCAGACTCGCCGGCAAGACGGCATTGATCACCGGCGCGGGCAACGGCATTGGCCGCGGTTGCGCGGAACTGTTCGCGAGCGAAGGCGCGCGCGTGATCGCCGTGGACTTGAATCGCGAGGCGTTGTCGGGACTCGATCCTTCCATCGAGTTGCATGGCGGCGTCAATCTCGTGAACGAAGACGAAGTCGGCCGGCTCGTGGGCGGTTTGGAGACGCTCGATATCGTCGTGAACGCCGCCGCATTCGCGGACTTCGCCTGGATCGAGGACATGAGTTTCGAAGCGTGGCGGCGCACGTTGACGGGCGAACTCGATATCGTGTTTCTGATGTGCCGCGCGGCCTGGCCGCTTCTGAAGAAAAGCGGCGCGGCTTCAATAGTGAATTTTGCGTCGGCCAATGCGCGGCACGCGCTCGATGGATCGCCGGCGCTCGCGCATTGTGCGGGTAAAGGCGGCGTGCTCGCGATGACGCGGCAGCTTGCGATGGAAGGCGCACCTCACGGCATCCGCGCGAATACGATTTCGCCGGGTTTCATTCTGACCGCCGCCACGCGGGCTCACCTCGCGCGCGATCCTGCGATCGAAGCGAAGGTGCTCGAAAAGAACATGCTGAAGCGTCTTGGGGAGCCGGTCGATATTGCGGAGTGCGCGCTCTGGTTGTCCTCCAACGCGGCACGTTACGTGACGGGCGCGGATTTCGCAGTCGATGGCGGCGCTACGGCGTGGTGATGTGGTGGCGCGCACGAAGTCGTGCGCGAAGTTGTGCGCGAAGTTGTGCGCGAAGTTGTGCGCGAAGTTGTGCGCGAAGTTGTGCGCGAAGTTGTGCGCGAAGTCGTCGATAAAAAAATCGAGGGGCGTCGCCGCCCCTCGATGCATGCCGATCAGAATCCGAAACCGCCGCCGTCCACATTCATCACCTGGCCGGTGACGAAGCGTGCATCGTCGGAAACGAGAAACGCAAGCGCGCCGGTCAGGTCGTCGGGTTCTTCGGTGCGCGGAATGAATTGACGTGCACGCACGGCCTCGAACGCTTCGGGCGGCAGATTCGCCGCGCTGCCCGGATGACGCGTCAATCCCGGTGAGATGGCGTTGACGGTGATGCCATGCGAACCCAGCTCGGAAGCCAATGCGCGCGTGAGCCCGATCACCGCCATCTTGCTGCTGGCATAGGCGCTCATGCCGGGCGGCGGTCCCCACACGGTGCTCGAAGCGAGATTGACAATGCGCCCCCAGCCGCGCTCGATCATGCCGGTGGAAAACGCCTGAGCGAGCAGGAACGGCGCATCCACATTGACGGTCATGATCTGCCGCCACAGCGATGCGCTGATGGCGCTGAGCGGTGCCATCGGCATGAACGCCGCGTTGTTGACGAGCACGTCGACCTTGCCGACTCGCTCGAGCACCGATGCCGCGAAGCGGGCGACGTCCGCCGGGTCGCTCAGGTCGCAGGGCAGGGCGATGGCGCGGCGACCCTCGGCTTCGATGCGCGCGGCGAGCGCGTCGCATGCCGCGACGTCGGTCAGCACGAGCGTGTGCCCGGCAGCGGCGAGGCGCAGCGCGAAGGCCGTGCCCAGGCCCCCGGCGGCCCCGGTGACGACCGCGACGCGGTCGTTGTTCGCAGTGAAAGCTGTCATGTCGAATTCCGTAGATTCAAGTGTGTGCCGTTTCAGATCGGCTCGCGCAGCGCCTGGATCGCGTTGAACATGGTTTGCGTGTGCTCGTCGCGCGAGCCGCCTGCACGTTCGATCTCGCCCAAACGGCCCGAAGCGGACACGACGAGCCGCGCGCGATCGTAGTGGCGGCCCGCGTAGGCGAGCAGCGCGCCTTCGAGCGAGCGTTTGCGGCCCAGTTCGGAGGCGAGCACGAGCGCGCCCTCGACGGCGATGCCCGCGCCCGAAGCCAGATGCGGCGTCGTGGCATGCACGGCGTCGCCGAGCAGCACGATGCGTCCGCGATGCCACGGACCTTCGATCATATGCCCCATGAGCGGCCGGTACAAAACGCGATGGTCCTTCAGCGTGCCGTCGAGCAAGCCCTCGCGCAGTGCGCCGAGCGGCCCTTGGAACTCTTCGAGCAACTCGGCGAGCATTTGCGGCCACTTATCCTGCGTGATGAAATCCATGCCCTCGCGCTTGTCGAGCACGAACAGATAGCTCTGCGTCGCGCTGATCGGATTCAGCCCCGCCTTGGTGGTCTTGCCCATGTAGATCGACGAGTTCTCGCGCAGCCGCGGAACCACCGCGCGCCACGAACCCTGACCCGTGAACTGCGGCCCCGCGAAATCCGGCTTCACGTAGGGGCGAACGGTGGAGTTCACGCCGTCCGCGCCGATCACGAGATCGTAGCGCTTGCGGCTGCCGTCGGTGAACGTGACGTCTACGCCCTGGGCGTCCTGCGCCAGTTTCTCGAAGCTCACGCCAAGACGCACGTCCGTGCCTGCGCTGCGCGTGGCGTCGGCGAGGATGGCGGCGAGGGCGCTGCGCATGATGCCGGCGGCACCGGGCAGATCGTCGGCGCCGTGAGCCGACGCGATCGGCACAGTGGCCGTGAGTTGCCCGCTGGTGTCGCAGAAGTCGACCGCGCGCCACGAACCGCCCACGCGCAGCACGTCATCGACCACGCCAACTTCGCGCAGTGCGCGCAGCGTTGGCCCGCTGATGGTGATGCCCGCGCCGTCGGGTGCCCACTGGGGATTGAGTTCGACGAGATCGACGTCAATACCTTGCCGGCGCAGCAGGATCGCTGCGCACATACCGCCAATTCCGCCTCCGACGATCAGAACCTTCTCGACGAGTGCCATGGTGTCTCCCGGGATTTATCGTTGCTTCTATGTTTGTTTGTGTGCCAGTGGTCGGTACGCTCAGGCGAGCGTTCCGCCGAGCTGTTCGGCCAGCCAGTCCGCAATGCGATTACCGGCGTTCAGCGGATTGTCGAGCGAGCTATGTTCGACGCCGCCTTCGCGTTCGGTGAAGATGAAAAGATCTTTCTTCGGACTATTGATCAATTGATCGAAGGTTTCGTGCGCGTACTTGAGCGGAATCTGGCGATCGTTCTCACCGTGCGTCACGAGAAACGGCACGCGGATGCGATCGAGCACGCCGTTCAGATGCATGTGTTCGGCCTTGGCGAAGAAGTCTTCCTGATCCTTCGCGCCGAATACCCATTGCACGTGCTTCCAGTAATGCGGCACGGGATTTTCGCCTTCGCGCTTCAGGCGTGCCTGCTGCACCGCGCGCCAGTCGTGGTTGGCGCCCCACACGGCACCGCAGGCGAAGCGCGGCTCGAACGCGACCGCGCGCGGGCAGTAATAGCCGCCCAGTGATACACCGAGTGCGCCGATACGGCTCGCATCGACTTCCTCGCGCCGTTCGAGCCAGTCGACGATCGGCGCGGCCCAGATCTCGGTGTTGTGCACGGCTGGGAGTTCCTGCAGGCGCAGGGCCTCGCCGGTGCCGGGCTGGTCAACGAATAGCGCGGAGAGGCCGCGTCGCGCGAACATCGTCCCCATCACGCTTTTTTGCAGCATCTCCTTGGTCGAATCGAGTCCGTTCATCACCACGACTACGGGTGCGCGCTGGCCGGGTTGCAGGCCTTCGGCACGCACGTAAAGTGCGGCGAGATGCGTGTTGCCGTACGGGATTTCCACGCGCGTGCAATTCTCGCGACCCAGCGTGCGGCCGCGTTCGAATTGTTCGAGCGAGCGCCGATAGATGGCGAGCCGGGCCTCGAAGCCGTGTGCCTGCATGCGTTCGGCCACTCCGTAATAGAGTCCTGCGCGTGCGTATTTTTCTCCGGCGGAAAGGGCGTGGCCACGCGTGACATCCTCGTCGGCGAGTGCCGAGAGTTTGTCGGCGCCCGCCTTCCATGCCTCGTAGAACGCGACCGTGCCGGGATCGTCGCCGCCCAGCGCGGCGTCGCGCAGCGGGGCGCACATGGCATCGACCTCGCCGATGTTGCCGCCATGCGTGAGGGCGATCATCGTCGAGAGGCTCCACACGTAATTGGTGGGAAAGTACTGGAACATGGTGGTATTCGTCCGGTAGTGAATCGGTGATTCTGTTTCAGTCGAAGATCGAAGGCAGCTCGGCGGCGATCCACACTTCGCCGTTCTCGACGCGCGCGGGCACTTTCACGAGCGACTGGCCGGCGCACGGCCCCGCGAAACAATGGCCCGTGCGGATGTCGAAATGCGCCGAATGCGCGTAGCAGACGATGTGCGTGCCGTCACCCGAAAGAAAGCGGTTCTGGCGATATTCCATGGGGCGATGTTCGTGCGGGCAGTCGTTGAGCCACACGAATACCTCGTCGCCCTGGCGCACCACGCACAAACGATCGTCGAGGCCTTCGCGCAGCAAACCGCGCGAGCCGCCGTCGGGGATGTCGTCGAGCGCGCAAAGGAAGCGTTCTTCAGCGTGCGCAGTCATGCTTGCGTTGCCTCGTTCGCGCATTTATTCGCCCGGCGCCCATTTGTTGCGGGCCTCGAACAGGAAGATTTGCGAGTTGTCGGCGCCGGGGTCGACGGCGCGCGGGGTCCAGTTGTCGTCGTGCAGATCCATGTCGGCGTCGAACTCGATCGTCGCGCCGAACGGGCTGTTGAAATACCAGAAGTAGTTGCTGCCGAGTGCGTGGCGTCCGGGGCCCCAGAAGCTCTTGTAGCCCTTCTTCACGAAGTTCCAGCCGTGCTGCAGTACTTCGCCCGACGAGCCGAGGTGGAAGGTGAAGTGATTGCAGCCGATCATGTGATCGTTCTGGCTTTCGATCATGAAGAGGGTGTGATGGTCGTTCGTGCCCGCGGGGCGCATGAACGGACCGAGGTGATTGAAGCGGTCGGTCACGGTGAAGCCGAGACGCGCGTAGAACGCTTCGGCTTTCTTCACGTCGTCGACGAAATACACGACGTGCGAAAGCGTGCGCGGCTTGATGATTTCGTCGGGGTTCGCGGCACAGTCGTTGGGCGCGCGGCCCGGCGGCTGGCCGGGCACGTTGAAGCCCAGGTAGCGCGCTTCGTAGGGACGCCGCCGCGTGACCATGAACGCGACGCCGAAGCCCGCGTCGTCCATGCAGTGCACGGTGCCGTCTTCGTCCACGCGCACCTCGCGTTCCGCTTCCAGATGCGCGCGGATCGTGGCGAGCGTGTCGGCGTTATCGACGCCATAGACCGTTTCGCGCAGGCAGGGCGTGGCCGCTTTGGGCGGCAGCGGCGGCAGGCCCGGATCGTCGGCGGCGCGCATCACGAGGCCCGTGCCGTCGAGCGCAGCGAAGACGCCGCCGCGCACGGGGTCGTATTCGACTTCGTCGAGGCCGTAGTCGAGCAGGTACTGGCGTGCTCCCGCCATGTCGTCGATGCCGAAGACGAGGTATTCGAGTCCAACGATCTGCATGATAAGGAATCCTTTTTGTTGGTTGCGCCGCGCGACCGGGGCGCGGCGAAGCCGGGTGTTCAATGGGCGATGGCGCGTTCGATCAGTTGTTCGACGTTGCCGTCGTGACGCAGGCCGAGCTGCTCGGCTTGCGGCGTGTAAAGCGGCGGATAGGCCGCGAACAGCCGCTCGATGAACGGATCGGGCGCATAGGTCACGAGCGCCTTGCGTTCACTGCCGAAGCGCGCGGCCAGGGCGTCGACGACTTCGGCGATGGTCAGGCGCAGCACCGGCATCTGATAGCTGCGCCGCGCGTTGAAGCGTTCCGCGTCGACGGTCGCCGCGTGCAGCAGGTTGTCGACGCACGCGCCCACCGAAATCCACCACGCCACGCCCTCGGGCGAGACGGGCACGGTGAGCGCTTCGTTCGCGGCCAGCTTCCAGAAGAGTTGGCTCATGAACGCCGACATCATCCCCGCACCGTCGCCCGGCCGCGCGACCACGCCCGGCAGCCGCAGCGAGCAGCCCTGGACCCAGCCGAGGCGCGTGGCGTCGGCGACCAGCGCTTCGCCCATCAGCTTGTGCGCGCCGTAGCTCAGCGCCGGTGCGGGCAGGGTGTGTTCGTCGACGAACTCGGGCAGCTTCTCGCCATACACGGCCACCGTGCTGGCGAACACGAAACGCGGCGCACGCGGCTGGCCGCGCAGATCTTCGAGCAGGCCGAGCGTGGCATCCAGATTGATCGCGCGGCCGAGTGCGTAGTCGCGCTCCGCGGCGCCGCCAGGAATGCTCGCAAGATGGAACACGGCGTCGACGGGCGAGGCATACGCCTGCGCGCGAATCTGCGCATCGGCGATGCTGCCGGCGATCTGATTGACGCGTGAATCCGTGGGCGCGGCGTCGAAGCCGATATCGAGCAGCGTGAGCTTCGAAACTGCGCGCCCGCCGAGGCCATCAGCAAGCAGCCGCTTGACGAGCGCGCGCCCCACGAACCCTTGCGCGCCGGTGACGACGACATGGCTCATTCTTCGGCTCCCTTGCGAAACGGCAGCGTGGCGAGGAAGGCGAGACGCGAAGCGCCGAGCATCTTCAATCCGGCACGCGCCGAAGCGGCGTCGAGACGGGCTTCCATCGGCATGGTGCCGAAGCTCTTGCCCTTGATGACGAGTTCGTTGCCCACGCGTTCGAGCGACTCCACGTGCATCAGTTCTTCGTCGGCGGGACCGCGCAGCACCATGCCTTCTTTCTTCGGCGCGTGGCTGCCCGCGCCGTTGGCCGTGGCGGGCACGCCGCTGTCCTGGCGCGCGCCCTTCGCGACGCTGCCGAAGTCCATGCCGAGTTGTTCGAACATCCTGATCGCCGTGGCGCGTCCCGCGCCGTACACGCCGCCGCCCGGATGCTGGAACGGCCCCGCGAGATAGAGGCGCTCGACGCCGGGCACAGTGAACTGGCCGAGATCGGGCGTCGGGCGATGGCCCGCGCTTTGATAGAAGTAGGGCGCCACGCCGTGCAGGTCGCCGCGCATCATGCTGTTCGGGCTCGAACGTTCGAGATCGACGGGACTCACGATGCTGCGCGCGACGATGTTCTCGCTCGTGAGGTTCGACACGAACTTGCGATAGTGCTCAAGCGAGAGGTCGCCGATCTCTTCCTTGAATTCGTCCCAGTGACGGCCGGCCCAGCGCGGGTCCTTCACGCTGTACGGCGCGAACGTGATGCCATGGAACATGCCCTTGCCCGCGGGCACGCGCGTCTTGTCGCCGATGCTTTCGTCGCCGCCCGCGCACAGCCGGCGCTCGGTGATGAGGCCGCGCTTGAGGTCGTCGAAGTCGGCGAGCATGTCGTCGAGCTTGTCGGTCGCCATGAATTCGAGCATGGTGGCGTAGCCGACTTCCTCGCCCGCGTAATAGCGCGCGTTTTCCTTGAGATCGTAGTGGCTCACCATGATCGAGAAGGGCGCGAGCGTGGCGCGCTCCGCGCGCTTGAGCACCGGCTCGGGAACGCCTTCCACGAAGCGGCGGATCACGTGCGGATGAAGCGCGCCGATCACCGCGTCCTTCGCGAGTATCGTTTCGCCGCTCGCGAGCTGCACGCCGCTGGCGCGCCCGGCGCTCGTGAGAATCTTCGAGACTTCCGCGTTGCAGCGCACTTCGCCGCCATACGATTCGATGCAGCGCACGAGCGATTCCGTGAGCTTGCCGCTGCCGCCAATGGGCTGCGAAACCCCATACGTGTGAATGATGCCCGGCATCAACAGCACACCCATGCCGGTGCCGAGTTCGTTGGGCGCCTGCAGGTTCTCGCTCACGAGGCGCAGCAAATGAATCTTGATCTTGTCGCTCTCGTAGAGTTGATTCACGAGATCGAGGCAGTCGCGATTCATGTAGTCGAGCATGAGGCGGCCTTCGTCGCTGCGGTCGAGCATCGCGACGAGTTCACCGAGCGGCGGCGGCGGTGAGTAAAGGCCCGGCATGAACATCTGCAGAACCTGCTGGCTCATCTTCACGAATTCGCGGTACGTGTCCGCGTCTTTCTGCGAAATCTTCGCGAAGCATTCGCAGGTCTTGTCGATGTCCTTGTAGGTGAACAGCACCGACTGATCGGGAAACACGGTCGCGTGCGGCACCGGCGAATAGTGGTACTTCAGGCCGTGTTCCGAAAGCAGGCCAAGCTCGTCCTGGCGCAGCATCGGATTGCCCTGAATCATGATGTGCACGCTCGAATGCTCGTCATGCCAGTAACCCGGCGTGTTCAGTTCGCGCGTGCTCACGCCGCCGCCCGCCCATGCCTTGCGTTCGAGCACGATCACTTTCTTGCCCGCCTTCGCGAGATACGCGGCGGCGACGAGGCCGTTGTGACCCGCGCCCATCGCGACGATATCGTATTGCTCGCTCATGCCTTGCTCCCTGCCTGTTCTGCCGATGTTTGCTGATTCACGTAAGTCGCTTGCACGAAGCGATGATCGATGGCGCCGAAGATCGACTGCTGGTCCGGGCCCTTCATTTCGAAGCGCAGGCGTTCGCCGAAGCGCAGCCACGGCGTGCGCGAATCGCCGTGGTCGAGTGTTTCGATGGCGCGTTGCTCGGCGAGGCACGCGGAACCCGTCGCCTGATAATCGACGTTGGAAAACGTGCCCGAGCCGAGCAGCATGCCCGCGCGCAGATTGCGGTTGTAAGCGATGTAGGCGATCAGCTCATGAAAACCGAAACTCATTTCGCGGCCGTTCGGCGCGCCGAAACGCACGCCGTTGCGCGCGACTTCCAGGTCGAGCTGCACGCGGCCGTCGCGCCATGCTTCGCCGAGTTCGTCGGGCGTGACGGCCACGGGTGCGAACGCCGTTGCGGGTTTCGCGAGAATGAAGCCGAAGCCCATGCCGAGTTCGCGGAAGAGGTGCTTGCGCATGCTCACGTCGTTGAACAGCGTGACGAGGCGCACGTGTGCGAGCGCGTCGTCGGCGCGCGTGCCCATCGGCACGTCGCCGAGAATCACGCCCACTTCGCCTTCGAAGTCGCAGTTGTCGGCTTCGTCGGGGAAGGCGTAATCGTCGTGCGGGCCCGCGAAGTCGTCGGCCTGGCGCTGGATCAGCACGGGAATCGACGGGTCCGATTTCTTCTCCGGGTGATACGCCTGCGTCATGATGCGGCCGTGATTGAGGAAGGCCGAAGCGTCGATGAACTGATGCGTGCGCGGCAGCGGCGCGGTGCAGGCGTGCGCGTCGAAGTCGAATGCCTGGGCAGCCTCGCCGTTGTTGAGCGCGTCGTAAAGCGCCTGCAAGGCCGGTTCTGCGCGCGTCCAGTCGTCGAGCGCGGCGCGCAGCGTCGGGGCAATCGCGCTTGCGCGAACCGCACGGAGAAGATCGCGCGAGACGACGATCAGGCTGCCATCGGGATGACCGGTGTTGAGCGACGCGAGTTTCATGTGGGCTGTCTCCTTCGTTGTCTCTTGAGTGTTGTCTTTTTTAACGCAGCGGCCGGCCGCCGTCGACAGGCAGCACACAGCCGGTGGTGAAGCGCAGGTCGCGCGCGGCGGCCAGCACGGCTTGCGCGATTTCCTGCGGATCGGCCAGGCGTCCGAGCGGGGTGCGCGCCGCCTGCTCGTCGCGCCATGCGGTGTCCATCGACTTGACGAACTCGGTGTCGACGAGTCCCGGCGAAACCGAAACCACGCGAATTTGCGGGGCGAGCGCGCGCGCCAGCGATTTCGTGAGGTTGTCCAGCGCCGCCTTCGACGCGCAATAAATCACATTGCTGCCCATGGCCGTTTGCGCCGCGATCGACGAGATGTTGACGACGACCGCGCCGCCCGCAAGCCCGCTTTTGTCCAGCAGCGGACGCAGCGCGCGCACCATCGCGAAGGGGCCGCGCACGTTGGTCGCGAGCACGTCGTCGATGAGGGCGTCGTTCATGCCGTCGAGGTCGTCGTGCGCGACGAAGCGCGTCGTGCCGGCGCAGTTCACGAGCACGTCGCAGCGGCCGTAGTGCGTGGCGACGGCATCGGCGAGACGGGCGAGCGCGGCGCTGTCCGTCACGGGCGCGGCGAGCGCGCGATGACCCGCGCCGTCGAGCTGCGCGACGAGCGCTTGCGCGGCTTCGGCCGAGCTGCGATATCCGGCGACGACGGCGCAGCCGGCCTGCGCGAGCGTGCGGCAGATCTGCTCGCCCAGGCCGCCCGTCGCGCCGGTCACGAGCGCGACCGGGCGCTCGCCTGAAAGGGTGGTGAAATTCGTCATGCGGGTTCTCAAGCCGGGGTGGCGCGCGTGGGTTGCCAGTGTGCGAGCGGCAGGCCGGGCACGGGCGAGCGGAACGTCGCGAGCGTGGTGCCGCCGAGGCTGCCGAGATACACCGTGCGCAGGTCCGCGCCGCCGAACGTGATGCTCGCCATCATCGGTGCGAGCGAGCCTCGGCATGCGCCCATCAGTTCGGGCGTGGTCGTGCCGTCGCGGTAGTGGGTTTCGTAGCGCGCGATCGCCTCGGGATTGCCGTCGTCGAGCAGCGTGAGCACCTCGCCGTCGGGCGTGAGCGCGATGAGTTTTTCGTTGAGGATGAGCGTGATCCAGAGATTGCCGTAAGCGTCGAACGCGAAGCCATCGGGAAAGCCGCCGAGATCGGACGGGCCGTAGATCTCGCGATCGGTGAGCGAGCCGTCGTCCTGCACACGCAGGCGCGAAATGCGGCGCGCGTTGGTTTCCACGACGTAGAGCCATTCCTCGTTCGCGTCGAGCCGGATCTCGTTGGTGCCGACAAAGCCGTCCGCGACGATGCGGATGCCATGTTCGTCGATCAAGCCCACGTAGCCGTCGGCGGTCTTCTCGTTGATCGAGCGCGTCCACGGCACCTGGCGCGTGGTCACGGTGAACCAGATGCGCCCGCGCGTATCGGTGAGCACGAAATTGGTCTTGCCGAGCGGCTCGCCGTCGATGCGGTCGTAGAGCGTGCGCGAGGCGCCGTCGCGCGTCATCAGTTCGATGGCGTCGGTGCCGAAGTTCGCGATCACGATATTGCCGTCGCGGTCGAAGGCGAGGCCGTTGGGCAGCGTGCCGCCCATCATGAGTTGCGCCGCGTTCTGCGAAGAAGGCTGACCGGCCCGCTCATGTTCGCCGCGTTGCGCAATCAGCGTCTGCGTGCCATCGGGCGCGATTTTCATGACGCCGCCGCGCGCGTCGGCGGTCCACAGCGTGCCGTCCGGTTCGGCGAGAATGCATTCGGGGCGCAGCAGGTCCTTTCCCATCCACTGGATGTCGTTGCGGCTGACCTGCCAGCCGTGAAGCGGATTATGCGAAGTCGTCATGAGAACGTGTGTGCGTCAGCCAGTGAAGGAAAGATTGAGTAATAAGCCGGCGGGCAAGGACTTCGGCGAATGAAATCAGCGCGCGGCGCGATCGGCGGCGAACGGTTCGAGCAACTCGATCAGATTGCCGGCCACGTCGCGAATGAAGGCCGTGGGATTGCCGTCCACGTTCAACTCGTACGCGATATCGGCGCCCGCGCCACGCAGCGCAGCCACGGCGGCGCGCACGTCGGGGACTTCGAAGCACATATGCTTGTTGCCGTGCGTGCGCAGATCGAGGTTCGGCTCGCGGCGATCGTCCGGCAGCGGCGCGGCGCCCGGCACTTCGAACAGCTCGATGCGATAGTGATCGCGGCGCGCGAAGGCGATCCGTGCAGGAATCTTTTCGATGTGGAGCTGTTGTTCCAGCGTGAAGCCGAGCATGCGGCCATACCAGTCCACTGCGGCGTCGAGATCGGGCACGCTGATGCCGAAATGATGGGGTCGCAACGCAGGCAGCAGCGGCTGCGTGTGTTGCGAAGGCAGGCTCGACTCGTGATGCTCCATGCCAGACAGTGTCTGCATAATGGGTGTCTCCGGCTGTGTGCCGGGCCGCTGCGCGTGGCGACGTCCGGCATTCGTTTGAATGCCCTTACTGTAGGGCGATTCAATTGTCGAAACCATCAATTCCTAGTGGAAACACGCATTGATGCGATCGGATGCTCGCGGGATAGTGCGCCCATGAGACTGGGTCACTTCGACATGAATCTGCTGGTTGCGCTCGATGCGCTGCTCGACACGCGCAGCGTCACGCGCGCAAGCGAGCGGCTCCACATCGGCGCGTCGGCAACGAGCAGCGCGCTGGGACGTTTGCGCGAATATTTCAACGATCCGCTGCTGATGCAAGTGGGGCGGCGCATGGAACTCACGTCGCTTGGGCGCAGCCTCGCCCAGCCGGTGCGGGAGATTCTGCTGAGCGTGCAATCGACCGTGGTCGCGCGGCTGGAGTTCGACCCCGCGCAGGCGCAGCGCAACTTTGTCATTCGGGCGTCCGATTATCTGACGACGGTATTGCTCATCGATGTGGTTCAGCGGCTGCAACGCGAGGCGCCCGGCATCACGCTGCACATCGCCAACATGACCGACGACGTGCCCGAGCGGCTGGATCGCGGAGAACTCGATCTCGTCATTTATCCGAGCGTGTCGGTCGATCCCGACCATCCCTCGCAGGCGCTGTTCGAAGAGACGTATAGCTGCGTGGTATGGGAGGGGAATCCGCTCGTGGGCGAATCGCTCACGCAGCAGCAATATAGCGAGCTGGGCCACGTCGCCGCGACGTTCGGCGACAGCCGCAGCGCGAGCGTCGAAGGCTTCCTGCTCGCGAGCCGCGGCATCACCCGCAGGATCGAAGTGACGACCACCAATTTCAGCACGTTGCCGCAACTGGTCCTCGGCACGACGCGCATCGCGACGGTGCTCACGCGGCTGGCGAAAATCTACGCCCACTTTTTGCCGCTGCGTGTCTTGCCGCTGCCGATGGAGTTGCCGCCGCTCGTTGAGATGATGCAGTGGCATGCGATCAACGACGGCGACCCCGCGCACGTATGGCTGCGGCGCGTGCTGCTGGAGCAGGCGCAGGCCAGTGCGCAATCGCCCGGCGCGGCGCTCGGGCAACGCGGCTGACGTGCGCTCGACATTGATTCGGCTGCGTTGATTCGACGACATCAAATGGTCTTGTCGACGCAATCTGATTGTGTCGTAACGTCGCGGCCGGAATCATTCGTCTCACACAAACGGGAAGTTCGCGCGTCGCCCGTGCAGCGTAGCGTGCCCCACTTCAGATAAAACGGAGACGATTTCATGCATGTCCAGACAGAACGGCGCACGGGTGCGCCGGCCAACCGGGAAGCGAACGTTTTTCATGCGTTCATCCTGCTGAGTACGGTGATTTGCGGCACGCTCGCGCCGACCGTGATCGGCCCGGTGCTGCCCGAGATGCAGCGGCATTTCGCCGATGTGCCGGGTATCGAAACGCTGGTGCCCGTGGTGGTGACGATGCCGATGCTCGTGCTCGGCGCGCTGGCGATGGTGATCGGCGCCATCAGCGACAAGGTGGGGCGCAAGCGCGTGCTGGTCGGCTCGCTGGTGCTGTATGCCATCGCGGGCACCGCGCCGCTTTATCTCGACTCGATCCACGCGATTCTCGCGAGCCGCGCGCTGGTCGGTCTCGCCGAGGCCGCGGCGATGACGGTGAGCACGTCGTTCATCGGCGACCTGTTCACGGGGTCGCGACGCGACCGCTATGCGGCCTTGCAGATCACGGTCGCCTCGACCTCGGCCTTCGTGTTCAACCTGATGGGCGGCATGCTGGGCGCCTATGGGTGGCGCGCGCCGTTCGTTGCGTACGCGCTGCCGCTGCTGCTCGCGCCGCTCGTGCAGATCTTTATCTGGGACACGCGCGCGGCACTCACCGAAGCCCATGCGCGCGCCGCTGCCGACGAGCCCGTGTTCCGGCCCTGGCTCCTCGCGCTGATCTGCCTCGCGGCATTCGGCGTGGGGCTCGTGTTCATGATCGTGCCGGTGCATCTCTCGTTCATGCTGGTCCAGCTCGGGGTGCATTCGACGAGCGCGATCGGCTTCGCCTATGCGGTGAACAGCGCGGCCATCATCGTCGGTACGCTCTGCTTCGGCTGGGTGCTCGCCAGCCGCTGCACGGTGCTGCAGCAGTTCGTGCTGGGCACGCTGGTGTGCGGGCTCGGGTTCGTCTGCATGGGCACGGCGCACGACGAGACGATGCTCACGGTGGGTGGTGCGATCAATGGCGTCGGCTGCGGTATCGTGCTGCCCGCACTGGTCAGCTGGGGACTGCGCTCGCTGCCGTTCTCGCGGCGCGGGTTCGGTACGGGCGCCTTCACGGCCGCGCAGTTCATCGGCTACTTTTGCAGCCCGATCATCGTCATGGGCATGGTCATGCACTCGGGTTCGCGCTTTGCGGTCGTGCAGACCTGGGGGATCGCGCTGTTCGTGCTCGCGGCTGTGTGCCTGGCGGTGCCGCTGCTGCGCGTACGTCGCCTGAAACTCGGCTGAGCGAGAGCGGGTTGGCTTGGACCCGCCAGACTCATAGCTCACTGAGAACTCACTGAAAAGGGGCCCGGAGCGCGAAAGCGCGACGGGCCCCTAGGCATTTAAGGCAACCGGAACTCGACGGCGTTCCGGTGCCGTGGGATGGAAGGTCGCTCAGTCTTCGCGCCAACGAAACAGCGGCGCGATGAGCGTGCGATCGCGATCGAGCACCCGGCGGTAAACCTCCGGCGCGTCGTCGGGAGCGAAGGGCGTATCGAGGAGATCGCCGATGTCGACGACTCCGGCTTCCACCAGCCGCAGGTAAGTGCGGGTGCTCTGGCGCGCGAGCGTCGGCTGACTGTTCACATAGCCGCCGATCAGGTGCAGGCCTTTGCCGAAGATGGCCCCGTAATCGAGGCACATGGAACCGGCGTAGCCCGTGGAGAGTATGACGGTGGCCCCGGGCGCGGCGGCGCGTAGCGCGGTGTTCGTCCCGGAGACGTGGCCGGAGAGGTCGATCATGCGGGAGAGGCCGCCGGTGCGTTCGAGCCATGCCTGTAACGCGGGCTCGTCGGCCGGATCGAGGGCTTCCGTGGCACCGGCGGCCAGGGCCGAGGCGAGGCGCGACGGCACGAGGTCGAAGGCGACGATAGGCGAAGCCCCGGAAGCGCGCGCGAACTGGACCGCGAGATTGCCGATTGGCCCCTGGCCCACGATTCCTATGGAGTCCGATAGTTCGACGTGCGCGAGCTTGACCATCATCGCTGCGGTCTGACCGAGGATGAAGAAGGCGGCTTGTTCGAAGGACACGCCATCGGGAATCCGATCGACGTCCGAAGCGCGTGTGAGGGTATGCGCGGCGTGCGCGCCGATCGGGCGGCCGAGATGGTCGAAGCCCGAGACGATGCGGTCCCCGGGCCTGAAATGCTCGACGCCTTCTCCAACGGCTACGATGCGCCCCACGCGGGAATAACCGGGAACAAAGGGGAAAGTCGTTTCCAGCACATGATGCGATTCGTCGCTCGACAGCCATTCGGCTTCGGTTCCGGGGCTCACCGCGCTGAGGACATTCTCCACCAGCACTTCACCGGGGCCCGGCTGTCCGATTTCCACTTCCTGCAGTTCGACGGCGCGAGGGCTCGTCCAGACGATGGCTTTTGATTTCACTTTTCCTGCGTCTCCTGGCATCGACAAAAAGTCCGGGCGCGGGACGCAGGTGAAGCGGGCTTGACGAGCGTCCCCGCGCAATGGGGCTAGAGGCCTCCGAGGGCCACGTATTTCATTTCGATGTAGTCATCGATTCCGTATTTCGAGCCTTCGCGGCCGAGTCCCGATGTCTTGACCCCGCCGAAAGGCGCGACTTCCGTCGAGATCAGGCCTTCGTTGACGCCGACCATGCCGAACTCCAGCGCTTCGGTGACGCGGAAGACGCGGCCGATGTCACGCGTATAGACATAGCTGGCGAGGCCGAACGGCGTGTCGTTGGCAAGCGCGATGACTTCCTCTTCGCTCTCGAAACGGAACAGCGGCGCCACGGGGCCGAAGGTTTCGTCACTGAAAATCTCCGCATTGCGCGGCACATCGGTGAGCACGGTCGGTTCGAAGAACGTGCCGCCGAGTGAGTGGCGTTGGCCCCCGGTCGCGATCCTTGCGCCTTTCGCGACGGCATCGGCAATGTGATCTTCGACCTTGCGAACGGCCTCCTCGTTGATGAGCGGGCCTTGCACGACACCGGCTTCGAGTCCGTTGCCGACCTTGAGGCGGGCGGTTTCCTCCGCGAGTCGCTGCGCGAACCGGTCGTAGATGCCGGACTGCACGAAAAGACGGTTGGCTGCGATGCAGGCCTGGCCGGTATTGCGGTACTTCGCGGCGAGTGCGCCCTTGACGGCGGCTTCGAGGTCGGCGTCGTCGAACACGATAAACGGCGCGTTGCCACCCAGTTCCATGCTGGTTTTCTTGATCGTGGGCGCGCACTGCGCGAGCAGTTGCGCGCCGACTTCCGTCGAACCGGTGAAGGACAGTTTGCGTACCGTGGCGCTCGACGTGATTTCCGCGCCGATGGCGCGCGCGGAACCCGTGACGATATTGCAGACACCCTTTGGAAGACCCGCGCGCTCGGCCAGCACGCCGAGCGCCAGCGCCGATAGCGGCGTCTGGCTGGCCGGCTTGATGACGCCCGCGCAGCCGGCCGCCCAGCCGGGGCCTGCCTTGCGGGTGATCATCGCCGAGGGGAAGTTCCACGGCGTGATGGCCGCGAAGACGCCGATCGGCGCCTTCTGGACGAGAATGCGGCGGCCTTCGGCGTTGTGCGGAATGATGTCGCCGTACACCCGCTTGGCCTCTTCGGCGAACCATTCGATGAATCCCGCCGCATACAGGATTTCGGCGCGGGCCTCGGCAATCGGCTTGCCTTGCTCCGCGGTCATGATGAGCGCGAGATCGTCGATGTGTGCGTGCATGAGATCGAAGAGCGTGCGCAGCACCTGCGCGCGGTGCCTGGGGAGCGCCGCGCGCCAGCCGCGCATGGCGGCCTCTGCCGCCGCGATGGCGCGCCGGGTTTCCGCGGCGCCTCCGTTGGGTACGCGCGCCACCAGCTCGCCCGTTGCCGGGTTGCGCACGTCCAGCGTCTGGCCGTTGTCGGCCTGCACCCAGGCGCCGTCGATCAGCATGGCCTGGCGTAGAAGGTCCCTGTCTTTCAGGGGCAGCAGAGCAGCTTGGGTCATGGCGTGCTCCGTCATTCGGGATGACGGCCGACGAAGAACGCCTCGTCGGGATCGCTCGTGGGATTCAGTCCCGACGCTTCCTGACCGCGCCGCAAGGCCGCCATGTCGCGCGAATAGAGGCGGGCGGTGGGATGGCGCAGCGGGCCGCCGTTATAGCCCTGGAGCCAGCTTTCGTATTTCCACATCACCCGGTTGATCAGGCCGTTGCCGCCCTGCGGCACGCTGCTGAACGCCTTGCGCGCCGCATCGAGGCGATAGAACCACTGCGTCGCTTCGTCGAACTTGCCTTCCTGCACGAGGTTGAAAATTTTGGGCAGCGCAGATCCGTAGTACGCCGAAAAATTCGTGCCGCAAAACTGGATGGGGATGATCTGCGAAAGCGGGATGTACTCCCACTCGATCGGCAGGGAAATCACGACTTCCTTGTGAAACGCCCGGTGCACTTCGATCGCCGACATGATGTGGGGCATGCCGCCTTCGGCCTTGATCGCGACGACATTCGGGCAGTCGTCGATGAGCCGGCGCAGCAACGGGATCGGCAGGTCGGACGGATGCAGGCGCGAGAAGCCCCAGGTCGGAATGGGGAACAGCATGACCGCGAGATTCGTCGCATCGCACAGCGCGCGCGTGTAGTTGTACACGTCTTCGTACGACTGCGGATAAAAGAACGGCGGATAGCCGAGCAGCACGAGTTCCGCACCCGCGGCTTCGGCGCGCTTCACGGCCTCGATATTGTCTTCGAGCGTGTTGAAGACGGCCTGATGGACCACGAAGATGCGCCCGTTCGCCTGCTCGACCATGACGCGGGTGAATTGCTCGTATTCGTCGGGCGTGACCGCCACTTCCGAGCAGGCCAGCGCGCCCGCAAAGCCGTGACCGATGGTGGTTTCCACGTCGTGCCGGATGGCCTTTTCGTTCAGGCGCTTGAAGTCGGACGTCATCGTCGGGATCACGACGTTGGCGACGCCGCGCAGATGTTCGCGCGCCCATTCACGGGCTTCGTGGCGATGATAGCGAGCCATGAGAATTTTCCTCTTTCAGTGTTTGGTTTCGAAGGCAATCGGCAGCGGCGTAGCGAGTCCCGCTTCAAGCGCCTTGCTCAGAATGAGTTCGGCAACGACGATGTCCTGAAGGCCGCCGCCGACCGACTTGAAGAGGGGCGCCCTGGCCGCTTTCACCCGTTCGTCGTGTGCGCCGCTCATGAGGTCCGTGAGGCTGAGGGCTTTGTCGTGGAACGCGATGCCCGCGTGGCGCGCGGCGATCATGTCGCCCGTTTGTTCGAGCACTTCTTCGAGCATGTCGCCGACGATCAGGTCGCTGCGCTCGACGACCGACACGTCGATTTCGCGCTGTTCGGGAACGGTCGATCCGATCGAGACGACCACGCTGCCGGGTTGAAGCCAGTTGCCGTACAGGATCGGCTGCTCGTCGCGCGAACGTGCCGCGGCGAGGACGAGATCGGCGCCCTCGACGGCTTCCTGCGCGCTCGCGGCGCTCCGGCAGGGCACGCCGAGATCCTGCGTCATGGCCTGCGCGAAGGCCTCGCGCCGGTCGGCGGACGGGCTGAATACGGTGACTTCGGCGAGTTGCCGCACGGCGGCGAACGCGCGCGTGTGCATGGACGCCTCCAGCCCGCTGCCGAGCACGGCGAGACGCAATGGGCGTTGCGGCGCGAGGCGGTCCAGCGCGGCGGCGGAGGTCGCCGCCGTACGGAATCCCGTGATCTGGTTGGCGTCGACGAAAGCCGCGAGACGGCTGGTTTCCTGATCGTAGAGGACAACGACATATTCGACGCCAGAAGACGGCGAGCGCGTGGCCATGCCCATGAGCTTCGCGCCGTAGTAACGGCCGCCCGGCGGAATGGCGGGGAGCGTGCGCAGCCATGTGCCGTCTGCGCGGGCGATGGTGCGCGGCGGCGTGGCGCCGGTTGCGAGGGGCTGGCTGTAGGTCCGCTGGATTGCGCGGATGGCGTCTTCCCATCGGAAGACGGCGCGGGCGGCATCGCCGGAAACAAACACCGGAGATGGAAGGGCTTGAGTCATTCGGCAGGTTCCTTGGTAGGCGGTCACGGCAGCGCGCGGGCACGCCGGATTGCGACGATCGCGGGCTAGGGCTCGAAACTCCGCATGCGCCCCGGAACATCTCCTGCGGGCAGGTCGTCGACTGGATCATGCGAAGTTTGTGACATGCTAATAACGATATTGATGCGTGTCAATCGTGCGTTTGATTCGTTTGGGTGGCGTGCGCCGGGATTGCGCTCTGTCCCTGCGCGAGGCCGGGCCGGGCGGCCCGTCAAGGCGCCCGCAGGCGGAAGGGTTCATTTGCTGCCGCTGAATTGATTCGTTAAAATCGGCGGATTGACATCAGGCAATCGGCCAGAAGAATCATGGAACGGACAATTGATGACGACGTGCTCCGGCTGCGGGAGTACGTCGAGAAAGCGTCGGTGAGCGACAATCCGCGCCTGCCGCCCGAGCCCAAGCTCGGGGAGATGCTCGGGGTTTCGCGCGGTCGATTGAGGACGCTGCTCAAGCGGCTGGAAGATGAGGGCTTGATCTGGCGTCACGTTGGCAAGGGCACCTTTGCCGGGCCGCGTCAGACGAGCGTCGACGACCAGGCGCTGGCCGCGACGATCAGCGTGGATCACATCATGGACGCGCGCTTGCTGCTCGAACCGCAGCTCGCCGCGCAGGCGGCCATCCATGCCACGCCCGCGGACCTGGCCGCGATGGATCAGTGCATCGACGAAATGTCATCGGCGACATCGTTTCTGCAATGGAAGCGGCTGGACGACAAGCTCCATCGGCTGATCGCCGCGGCAACCCACAACGCCGTGTTGCTGATTCTTTACGACGCGCTCCGGTCCCAGGTGAAGCTGACGCTCGATGTCCGGTTCGAAGAGGTGTATGGCGACGCTGCCGGGCCGTTGGAGGCGACGGGAGACGAGCATCGTTCGTTTATCGACGCCATCAGGACGCACAATCCGGTCAAGGCGCAACAGGCCATGCGCGCGCATTTGAATTCGGTGCGAGACAGCCTTTTCGGCCTGCAATAGGCGACGCTTCAGGCGCGCTTTGGCCGAGCGCGCGAGCGCGAGTGTGAGTGCGAGCGGTCCGGGTGCCCGGGAGATGCCGCTGCCGCAGCGTCAGGCAGCAGCCATCGCTCCGCGGTGTCCTGGAGATCCCTCATGAACGCGTCGTCCGGGTAAGGCACGCCGATGTCGAGCGCGCTCGGGGTCGCGATGCGGGCCACGAGCGCGGCGAAAATCACGCGGAAGCAGGCGTCGATCCGCTCGGGGTCTCGAAGCGCCGTTGGATGTTGCAGGACGAGGTCGCGGAACCAGGCGGCGGTATCCATGCGTGCCTGTTGCGTTCGCGCGGCGACCTCCGCATCGGCTTCGGCGCGAAGGATCACGGGGCGTTGGAAACGCTCGTGCGCGAAGGTCGTCAGCACGATCGCCGCAACGGCGTTGCGCACGATCGCCTCTGGCGAGCCCGCCGTGAGCCGGGCGCGCGTTGCCTCGGTTTCTTCGCGGACCTGGCGAAAGCCATGTTCGAACACGGCGAGAAAGAGCGCCTGCTTGGTGCGCACGCGCGCGTAGATGGCGGGCGGATTGACGCCCGCCCGTTCGCAGATGGCGGCAATCGTGAAGCCCTCGTAGCCGGCTTCTTCGAGGATCGCGACGCCCGCATCCAGGATCCGCTCCCAGGCCGCATGGGTGCGCTCTTGCTGCGGGGGATGGACTTGAAGTTCTTCGGGGGCGTTTGTCACGGAGCGTTGTTCGGAAGTGCGGGCGGAAGCCACGGCCAGCATGGCCAGATTCGAATCGTGGCAAGAATGCGGCGATTCGGCGGGTTTTGCAACTGTGTTTTTGCCGGGTTTTTACCGGTCTGATTCTCGCGCGAGAGCAGAGCGTGAGGCGGCGTGTCCAGCCGCCTCACGCAACGACGAAAGCGCCTCAGGCGTGCCGCAGCCCGGCCGGCCAGATGCCGTGTCGGCCGGGGTTGATCAGGCCTTGCGGATCGACGGCGTCCTTGATCCGCTCGACGAACCGGCGGTACGCGTGATCGCCGAAACCATATTGCTCCTGCGCGAGATCCATGAAGTGCAGGTGCGCACGGTATTCGCCGTAGCCGATCTTGCCCGCTTCCCGGACCAGATCCTGCATCGCCTGATAGCTCGCGGCGGTCGACGCTTCGTCGTTGATATCGAACTGGACACCGGCGACGCTCACGAGTGAGCGAGCGTTGACGACGATGAGGTCGGCGGTGTGGTCGATGCCGTGCCGCTCGAACTCGCCGCGCATCCAGCGCTGCAACTCGTAGACCTTTTCGCCGGTCAGCGGCGCCACGGGGGCAAAGCTCATATGGCCGCCGTGGTCGCCGCCGTACCAGCCGCCCATGTCCTTCCAGTCCAGGTTCGGCACCCCGGCGTAGACGCGATCGGACGGGTCCGGCAGGTTCGCCCATTCTTGCGGACCGCTCGTCGTCGCCCGGATGCTGCAATCGGGAATGGCGCCGAATGCCTTCTCCACTTTCTTGAGTTGCAGGGCGTTTACCGCCTCGTCACCATAGAGCGCGAACCGGAGGTGCCATCGGCCGATGCCGATGCGCGCGGCAATCGCGTCGATGGCCGCGTCGGGGATCGGCAGCGCGGGGTCGCCGTCGTACCAGTGATCGCGCTTCGCGATGGTGGAGGCGATCAGCAAGGTGTTCAGGATGCAGGGCACGCCGTCGATCGTGCCGTCCAGCCGCAGGCGCCGCAGGATGTCGACGAGGGGAATCAGGTCTTCGTCGCGCTTGACGTCGACGTGCACGTGCGTGATGACTTCCGGCTTCGGCATGAGCCATATGCCGAGTTTCGTGACCACGCCGAAGTTGCCTTGCATAAAGAGCGGCTCGATCGTCGGGCCGAGGCTGCGCCTGTAGAGATTCCAGGATTCATTGCCGTCCATCGCCCCCATGCCCGTGCGCAGCAGGCCGCCGTCGGCGGTGACCACTTCGAGGCCGCACACGGCCTGGAAGTCGCGGCCGTACGGGAGGTAGGTGAGGCCATTGTCCTGCGAGTTTCCGCCGAGGCTGCCCCAGCCGAGGTCGGGCACCGACACCATGAGATTCGCGCCGGCGCTTTCGATCGCGTCGTACATGTCCTGGAACGACACGCCCGGCTCGACGAGCGCATAGCCCAGTTCTTCGTCGATCTTCAACACGCGGTTCATCCGGCGGAAGTTGATGGTGATCCCGCCGGACACGCGCGGCGCAGCGCCCCCGTAGCCATTGTTGCGTCCCTGGCCCTGCGCCCAGACCGGCACGCCATGTTGCGCGGCGATCTTCACGATGGTCTGCACGTCCTCCGCCGAGTCGGGCTGAACGACGCCGGCCGTGGCGAATGCGTGCCAGGCGGTCGGCTGGAAGGGGTCGCGAAACTCGCCGCCGTCGCCGACGATCACGCGCTCGGCGCCAAGCGCCACCGTCATCGCCGCCAGAGCCGCCGCGACGGCGGAAGGCTCGGCAGTGGTGCCGCGTTCAGGAATGAATGCAGGGGTTGCGACGCTCATGGCTCTTGTCTCCGTTGTTGGTTATGGCGCTCGACAGGCGCTCCCGGAAAACCATAGCGTATACTATGGTTCTGCACAATTCGCTTCGCGCGACGATCGTTCGATCGATATCGATCTGCATGACTAATTATTTTGGGTCGTGCGCTCCACGAGTCTCAATCCCGTGGCCGGGTTTGGCGGCCACAACCGGTGACCGCCAGGCGACCGCATCAAAACGCGGTCTTGGGGAAAGCACCGATCATTTGCACACCATTTGCATAAACGATTGCGCTAAATTTTCGGCCAATCGCAGCGATACGCCAGCGGAAGCGACAACGCTCGTCACACGTTCACGGGCATCCTCGTCGACGTCCAGAAGGACGTGCCCTGCAAAACACACGGATCGAATCGTAGCGACGGGTCTCGCCGCACTGGATGAGCGCGCAACCGCAATCCGTGCGAGCGTTTCTCGAAGTGCACGCAGCACGCCGTTCGAACACCGGGGCGCGGCCCCGGCAGGAGCCAGTCACATGATTCATGCGTTGTACGACCTGCGTGGCAAGCACGCTCTCGTGACGGGCGCGTCGCGCGGCATCGGGCTTGCCATCGCGCGAGCGTTGGGGCAAGCCGGCGCGAGCGTCGTCATAGCCAGCAACGACGCCGCCGAGGGTGAGGCTTGCGCCAGGACGTTGCGCGAGGCAGAGGGCATCGACGCCGAATTCTGCTTTCTCGACGCGGGCGAACGAGCCAGCGTCGAAGCGATGTGGGCGTACGCGGTGCGAGCGCGCGGCGCGATCGATATCGTCGTGTGCAATGCGGGCGTGGCGCCCCATTTGGGACCGCTCGTCAGCGCCAGCGACGACGCGTGGACGACGACGATGAACGTCAACCTGCATAGCGCCGTATGGCTCGCGAACCTGGCCGCGCCGGCCATGGCGGCGCGCGGCGGCGGCAGCATCATTCTGACGTCGAGCATTTCGGGCGTGCGCGGCAACAAGGCGATCGGCGTGTATGGGGTGTCCAAGGCAGCGGTCGCGGCGCTCGCGCGCAACCTCGCGGTGGAGTGGGGGCCGCACAACGTGCGCGCCAACGCGATCTCGCCCGGCATGATCGCCACCGAGTTCGCGAGGCCGCTGCTCGACAACGCCGAAGTGCGCGAACGCCGCATGCTCGCGACACCGCTGCGCCGGCCCGGTACGCCGGAAGAGATCGCGGGCGTGGCATTGATGCTGGCTGCACCGGGCGGTGCCTTCATCACGGGCCAGAACGTGATTGTCGACGGTGGCACAACGATCAGCGACGGAAATTGATAAGGAGTACGGATATGGACAGGGAGGCGCACGAGTCACGCCATGTCAGGCGCTTCGTAACCGGCAGCCGTGCAGACGGAAGCTCCTACGTGGCCGACAACACGGACACCCCGGCAAAGCCCGTCAAGGGACTACCGGGCCTGGTTTTCCACGAGGTATGGCGCACGTCGTGCGCGCCGTCGCCGCTCGGCGCGACGGTCGATGCGGCCGCGCCGCTGCGCCTGTCGCCCGAAACGGGCGGGACGGTCATCAGGATTTGTGACATCCCGCCCGACGCCGCGCACGATGGCCCGGACGTCGACATCGAAGCGCATTTCGCCGAAATCGGCATGGTCCGGCCCGAAGGGAGCAGTGCCGCCGAACCTCATGCGCTGATGCATCAGACCGACACGATCGACTACGGCATCCTGCTGGAAGGCGAGCTATGGCTGGTCCTCGACGAGAGCGAAACCCGGCTGTTGCCCGGCGACGTGGTGGTCCAGCGCGGCACGCGGCACGCGTGGAGCAATCGCACCGATCGTCCCGCGCGGATCGCCTTCATTCTCGTCGATGCGAAAACCGGCGAGTGAGCCCGGACCTGTATCGAATAAAGCGCGCGCAACAAGGCGCGTAACGTTTCGCCCTCATCTGAGGAGTGCCTGCCATGGCATCCGCATCCCAGGTCCAGCAGGAAGACCTGTTGTTCCGGCGTATCGCGCGGCGCATCGTGCCGTTGCTGTTCGTCTGCTACCTGGTCGCGTTTCTCGATCGGGTCAACGTCGGCATCGCGCAATTGCAGATGACGCAAGCGCTGGGGTTGAGCGCCGCGCAGTACGGGCTGGCGGCGGGACTCTTCTTTCTGCCATATGCGTTGCTCGAAATTCCCAGCAACCTCTGGTTCCAGCGCGCCGGTGCGCGCCGGACGCTGTTGCGCATCATGGTGCCGTGGGGGCTCACGGCATCGGCGACGATGTTCGTGACGACGGCCCACCAGTTCTACGCGTTGCGCATGCTGCTCGGCGTGTTCGAGGCGGGCTTCTTTCCGGGCGTCATCCTGTACCTGTCGTACTGGTTCCCCGGCCGCTATCGCGCGCGCACGACGAGCGCATTCTGGGTCGGCAGCGTGGCGGCCGGGGCGGTGAGCGGACCGCTGTTCGGCAGCATCATGAGCGGTCTGGATGGCGCAGGCGGGCTGCAAGGCTGGCAATGGGTGTTCCTGCTCGCGGGTGCGCCTGCCTGCGTGCTGGGCGTCGTTTGCTACTTCTGGCTCGACGACCGGCCAGAGGAGGCGCGCTGGCTGTCGGCGCAGGACAAGGCGATACTCGATCACGCGCATCGTGCCGATCAACGGGCGCTTCACGCTCAGGATACTGCCCGCGATGACCTGCCCGCCGCGCGCCTTGCGGTGATTCGCGATCCGATGATCTATGTGCTGACCGTGATTTACTTCGCCGGATCGTGCGGCGGGTTCATCATGAACTTCTGGCTGCCGGCAATGATCCGCGACACAGGGGTGACCTCGAACGCGACGATCGGCTGGCTGACCACGATTCCTGCCATAGCGGGGATCGTCGGATCGCTCGCATTGAGCTATAGCTCGGACGTGCGCTTCGAGCGACGGTATCACCTGGCCGGGTGTCTCGCAGTCGGCGCGCTGGGACTGGTCGGCACGCTCCTCTGGACCGGCAGCGCGACGGCGCTCCTCGTCTGCTTCACGTTCGCCGCGGTCGGGATTTTCGGCAGCATGGCGCTATTCTGGTCCTTGCCGTCGACCTATTTGCCGCGTTCACAGGCGGCGCTCGGAATCGCGGTGATCAATACGCTCGGTATCAGCGCGGGCTTCTTCTGTCCGTCCATTCTCGGCTTTGTGAAGACTTTGACTGGCAGCGTGTCGCTCGGCATTGCGCTTTTTGCACTGCTTTTCGCAATCGCCTGTGTGCTCGCGTTATTCGTCATTCCAGAAAAAGCCGTGACGATGATTCGACCGCAGCCCGCCGATGGCGCCCAGGCGAGCGCCGAAGCCGCTGCGGGCTGAAACAGACTGCCTGGGCGGCATTCGCGCGCCATCATCACAACGCAGCGCGATTTAAATTCAATATTTAAATCGCGCTGCCGTTATCTCTCTGCGTGGGCTGCCGCTTCGAAATTGAAAAGCGGTAGCGACACACGCCTCGAAGCGAATAAAGAATTCACCGTTGTGCGTTCTGGAGTTGTTGCGTGCGGCGTCGTATCGACGCGCCCGTTGCACGCACACCAACCGGAACGCCCTAGCCAACTATAAGACCAGAAAATTGCACGCCATGAAGAAACTCCTCCTGACTGCACTGTGTTTCTCGACGACATCGGCATTTGCCGCCAGTCAGGTTCTACTGGAAACACCGGTTACCTACGCGCCGGGCGCGAGCGTCGTCGAGCAGATCAAGGATGAATGCCACATCGAAGACATGCTCACGCGCCATGTCGGCGCGGTGCTTCGCAAGATCAACCGGACCGGCGACGGCACGATTTCGTCGCAAGGCGATGCGGGCGATGCAAGGATTCTCCGATTGCAGATCACCCACGTATTGGGCGTCGGCGGCGGCGCATGGAGCGGCCCGAAGGCGACGACGGTGAGCGCGGATCTGATCGAAAACGGCAAGGTGATCCGTCACACCAAAATCAATCGCTGGTCGGTCGGCGGCGTGTGGGGCGCGTTCAAGGGAAGCTGCTCGATTCTGGATCGCACGACGATCGTCATCAGCAAGGACCTGAGCCGCTGGGTGCGCGACCCGTCCTATGTGATCAAGGAAGAGGAGCCGCCGAAGGAGGCTTCGGCGCCCGCTGCGCAAACCGATCCGGCGAGCACTGTGACCGCTGAACAAGCGGCTGAACACGCGGCGGAATAAGAGCGGCGGAGAAGCGAACCCGCGCGATCCGCCGGTTCGCTTTCGATGATGCGGCCGACGCTCCACACGGGCGTCGAACGACTAGATCCAGCGTTCCTGTGCGGACGGATCGATGTCGCGCCGCGCGATCAGCAGCAATTTGACTTCGTCCGCCGCATACGGTTTGTGCTCGACGCCTTTGGGCACGACCGCCATCTCGCCCGCCCGCAACAGCACCGAACGATCGCGAAAGTCCAGACGCAATTCGCCGTCGAACACGAAGTAAGTCTCGTCGCTATGCGCGCGACTGCGCCACAGGAAATCGCCCTGCAGACGCACGACCTTGAACTGGTGATCGTTCATTTCGGCGATCACCTGCGGGCCCCAGTGCGATTCGATGCGTTCGAACTTGCCGCGAAGGGCGACGGTGCTGCGCTGGCCGCGCGTAGCGCGCGTGTCGGATGTATCGGATGTGTCGCGAGACATGACGGCGATTTCCCCGGTTGCAATGGATAGCGCAGAGGCTACCCGTCGCGCATACAACCGTCTTGCACGATATTGCAACTGGCTTTCAGTCGTCCGCGCCGCGCGCCATCTGAAGCCAGCGGGCCGGCGCGATGCCGTATGTCTTGCCGAAATGGCGGGTGAGGTGGCTCTGATCCGTAAAGCCGGTGGCGGCGGCCACGCTCGCCAGCGGCGTGCCCGCTTCCATCATGCGCCGCGCGACATCGAGCCTGCGCATGGTCAGGAAGCGATACGGACTCGTGCCGTAGAAGGTGTGGAAGTCGCGCGTGAGGCTCCAGCGGTCGCGGCCCGTGACGGCTTCGAGTTCATCGAGCGTCACCACGCGCAGCGCGTTCTCGTGCAGGAAATCGCGCGCGCGGCGGGCGCTCGCGAAGTCGCGCGAGGCGGGTGCGGGGCGCGCGCCGGAGACGGCCGCGAGCGCCGTCGCGAGTTCGGCGAGCGCTTCGGCCTGCTCCATCGGATCGAGCGTGACGTTCATCGGCTGGAGCAGCGTTTCGGTGGCGGCCAGCAAACGCGGATCGGTCGAAATGCCGTGCTCGATGAAGGGCAGCGTGCGGCCGTCGAGCACGTTCTGGAACAGCGCTGGCTCGACGTAGATCATGCGGTAGCGGAAGCCGCCCTCGGCGCCGGCCTGGCCGTCGTGGGCTTCGTCGGGATGCAGCACGATGGTGTGGCCCGGCAGGCTGCGCCGCATGCCGCGGCGGTACTGGAAGTCGTGCACGCCCGCGAGCGAGCGGCCGATCGCATAGGTGTCGTGGCGATGACTCGCGTACGCATTGCCGGTGAAGAAGGCTTCGAAGCGCTCGACGCCTTCAACCGGCTCCGCGCGCTGAACCCAATCGGCGCGCCGGGATTGCGGGCCGCGGCTCATGCGCGTGCTCGCGGCCTCAAGGCCCCGCAGATTTTCCCGCTGAACGGTTGTGTAAAACCCGACATATTCACCGCTATCGATTAAACAGATTCAAGCATCGATTCATGATAACGCGATAGCCGAATTTATCGGGCATGGGTTGAATGGCGACCGTATTCCCAGTAGGGAATTGCGCGGGGAATTGCGCGGCGAATTGTGAGCGGGGAATTGCACGGCGAATGGCGCGCAGATTAGTGCCTGTGCACCTTTTCCAGCGCCTCGGCGCGATGGACGGCATGTTCGCCGCTCTTTTCGCTTTCGACCTCATAATGCGGGTCTTCCTTCGACGCGGCGACAGCGTGACCGTCCAGTTCCGTATCCCGGATGATGCGGCGGACGACTGTGCCCGTTGTCATGCCTTGCGGGGTATTCCACGTCACGCGATCGCCTGTTTTGAGTCGATGGGACATGATGGTGCGCTCCAGTGGTTGAAAGCCTTTAATCGCCGCATTCCGTGTTCCTGGGCGCTGGGCTAAACCACGCGGCTAAACCACGAGACAACCCTGCGGATCCGCCACAGTCACGGTCGCTTCCATGCCCGCCGTGAAGCGCAGATAATCGCTCTCCATTCCATCGGAAAAAATCACGCCGTTTTCCGGCATGCGCGAACGCAGCCGCAAAGGCTGCGCCGCGCTCACCTGGCCGAATACGAGTTCGGTTTTCGACGCCCGGCTCGGAAACGGCTCGCGCACCGCGAAGGTCAGCTCAGGGCTGTCCCAGGACCGCGCTTCGTAGCGGAAGGTCTCGCGCGAACCCTGCACGGCCATGCTCACGCCGATCGACCCCGTCACCACGCTCTTGATCCACGCGGTCGAGCCCAGACCCGTCGCCACGATCACGCCCGACGACGATTGCGATTCGCAGCGTTCGCCCAGTTCGATTTCGTAGAGCGCGGACGCGTGCGTGCGCGGGCCGACAAACAGATCGTTCACCGCGCGCAGCACCTGTCCGTCCGAGAGCCGCGCCTCCGCCATGGTGACCGCCTTCGTCGGGCGGCGGCCGCGCCCGACATCCGCGAGCACCGCGCCGAGTTCGGGCGGCTCGAACGGCAGCAGCACGCCGTCCCATCGTCCTGGTTCGGGATTGAGTCCGATCAGCGGCTGGCCGTCGAGGTACTTCATCGAGTTCGCCACGATCCCGTCCTGCCCGAGCGCGACGACGATATCGTCGGGCGCGAAGATGAAATTGGGCAGATAGCTGCGATCGACAATCTGATAGCGGCCCCAGTCTTCCAGCGCGCGAACCGTCAGTTCCAGCGCGCGCGCGTAGGCGGCGTGCTCGGCGAGGTAATCGGAGAAGTCCGCGCCGAGGTGCTCGATGTAGAACTTCGCCTGCGCGAGCGTGTGGTGCCGCGCGATCAGATCTTCATAGCGCGTGCGGCGCGTCACCAGCACGACCTTGCGTGAATCGGCGCTCATGCTGCCTTCCTTTCCGTGCTGCCGAGCAAGCCCTGGAGCAGATCGGGCGACACATTGAGTTGACCGATGCGTTCCGCGCGCTCGGCGATGCCGCCGAACGCCTGGGCGATCAATTGGCCCGGCTGCATGCCCGCCGCCGCGAGCGCGCTGACGATGCGCGGGTCGGCCTTTTCGAGCGCCTGCATGACGGCCGCGACGCGGTGCGCCTCGGCTTCCGCGAGCGTGCGGCTGTTCTGCGCCTGACCGGACACGAACGCCTTGCGCTTTTCTTCGAGCTCGATATCGGCCGCCATCTGCTCGTTGCGCAGCCCGTTCTCCTTGCGCATCAGCGTGGCCTTCGCTTCCATCTGCGTTTCGCGGATTTGCCGCTTCTTCTGCTCGACGGCGATATCGGTATCGAGTTCGTTTTGCCGGATCGCCCGCTCGTTTTCCACCGCCGACATGCGGCGCAGATAGACGGCATCGTCGGCGGCCTTGAGGTTGGACTCGCGGGCCTCCGCTTCGAGCGCGCGGGCGATGTCCGGCGTCGGCTTCACGGCCATCACGGAGACGCCGAGGATTTCCAGGCCGAGCGCCGCGATTTCGGTTTGATCGGCGAGGCCCGTCTGCACGGTTTGCGCGATCGCCGCCGAAGCACGCAAGGCCTGCTTCAGATCGAGCGCCTGCACGGTCTGCTGAACGATGACTTCGACCTGCATCGCGACGCGGTCGCCGAGACGCTTGGGGTCGTCGGACACATAGCTGCGGCCGTCCTTGCCGAGCGAGAAGTCCATCATCGCGGCCGTGCGGTGCGGGTCGCGCACGCGGTAGGTCACCTGTCCCTGCACGGTGACGCTCTGGAAATCCGCCGTCACCAGTTCGAGGATGAAAGGGCGATCCTGGCTGGCGACGGGCACCGAAACCAGCGTCGTTGCCGGCGCGTAATAGAAGAACGAGAGTCCCGCGCCTTCGCGCACCATCTGGCCTGCGCGGAACTGCATGAGGTGGACTGTTGGCTGCGACTTGATGTACCGGATACCGAACATGATGGGCTCCTTGTGTGGCGTGTCGGGATGTGAGTTGTACAGTGCAACTTCTATGGGTTGTACAATACAACCTCGATTCAGGGACGTCAAGTTTTCGAGGTGCACATGGCCAACACGAAGTCTTCCGCCGGACGACGCGCGCGCGCGCCGCGCGAGTTCTCACAGCCGCATACGACCGTCGATGTCGTGATCTTTTCGGTGCTCGACAACGCGTTGCAAGTCTTGCTGGTCCAGCGCCCGGACGAGCCCGGCGAGCCGTTCCCGGGACGCTGGGCGCTGCCGGGCGGTTTTGTCGACGTAGTGGTCGACAGGACGCTCGAGGAGTGCGCGCGCCGCAAGCTGTTCGACAAGACCGGCGTGGCGAGTCCGTATCTGGAGCAACTGGGGAGTTGGGGCAGTGCGGTGCGCGACCCGCGCGGCTGGTCGGCCACGCACGTCTGGTTCGCGCTGATCGCGGCGCAGGACGTGACGCTCGCGAAGGGCGCGAATGCGGCCGAGGTGGCGTGGTTCGCGGTCGATGCGGTGATTGCGGCGCAGGGACTCGCCTTCGATCACGACGTCATTCTGCAGGCGGCGGTCGAGCGCTTGCGCAGCAAGGTCGAATACACATCGCTGCCTGCATTCCTGCTGCCGGAGCCGTTCACGTTGCCGCAGCTTCAGCGGATGTATGAAATCGTGCTCGGGCGGCCCGTCGATAAAAGCGGCTTTCGCACGCGGATGCTCGCGGCGGGGTTTCTCAAGGAAGCGGGTTATGTCGCTGGAGAATCGAATCGGCCGGCGCTCGGCTATTCCATCGTCGATCGAAGCGCGCCGGCGGTGTTTCCGCGCACGTTCAGTCCGCGTGGCGGCGATTGAATTGGGCGAACGCGTCGCTCGCGTCCGCGATCACGACGGTGGTCGGCACCGGCATCGAAATCAGCGGACTTGAAGGCGTCGACGGCTAGCGGCTTTCCTGCGTCGGATTACGCCGCGCGTTGGCCCAGCGCTTCTTCGACGATGCGGCGCCCGACGCTATAACCGCGCATCAGCGCATCGACTTCGTTGACGAACCATCGGTCGCCAAGATCGGCCAGGCGGATTTGCGGAAAGCACGGCGTCGAATTGTCTGACTTATGAATCGATACCATGGCCACAAAGCCACTATCGGTCATTCTCATTTTCCGCAGCGCCGGCTCCGAGATGCATTCGGTGCTGACTCGAATGGCATATCCCTTGTAGTCGTAATTGCGTTGCATGCCTTTGGCTTCCTGAATGAATTGTCCTCGACGCGAGAGCGCTTCAAGCCGCTCTCAGGAAGGTTAACGAACCGCTCCCGGAAAAATTAATAGCAAAGACCGTGCCTTGATGTTTCTTTCGCGTGCATTCTCCTTTCGATTTCTTTTGCGTGCTGCCAGTTTGAATGTCGCGAACGATCGATCTTAAACATTTAATCGCGCGCCAAAGCACGCTCAATCCACGCCCCGCATCCAGCGCCCAGACATTTCCGGCAAGTGCAATAATGCCTCGACCCGCCGCCACGCTTGCGTGCAGCGGGCCTCATCAAGTGCGAGAGTCGTTGTTGCAGGTCTGCATGCGACAGATGCACCGGAGCGCCTCACGGGCGCGCCATGGTTAGCCGCGCGCCGCTCGCGGCTTCAGCACAGACCGGACAACCGTTTATGCGAACCTTGCCCGGGAGACGTTCCGATGTCCTACATCGAAGTGCTGGAACCGCTTGTTTGCACCATCATCGCCCCTGAAGCCCCGCATACCGACCAGCTTGGGCGCTTTCCGCGCGCCGCCGTCGACGCGCTCGGCCAGGCGGGCCTGCTCGGTCTCATCAGCGCCGAGGAAGTCGGCGGCATGGGACTCGGTCTCGCGCAGGCGTGTCAGGTCGTCGAGCGCATCGCGCGCGATTGCCCGTCGACGGCCATGGTCGTCACCATGCATTACGCGGGCGCGTCGCTGATCGAAAAGTATGGCCCGGTCGAAATCCGTGGCGCGGTCGCGCGCGGCGAGCACCTCACCACGCTCGCGTGGTCGGAGACCGGCTCGCGCAGCCACTTCTGGGCGCCGGTCGGCACGGCGCGTCCCGACGGCGACGACTTCGTGCTCAACGGCAGCAAGAGCATGGTGACGTCTGCATCGGAAGCGGATTCCTATGTCTGGTCGTCGCGGCCCGCGCGCGCGGCAGGCGCGAGCACGCTCTGGCTCGTCGACAGCCGCGCTCAAGGGCTGCAAGCACCGAGCGCATTTGACGGCCTCGGTCTGCGCGGCAACGCATCGGCGCCCATTCGCGCCGAAGGCCTGCGCGTGCCCGCAAGCGCGATGCTCGGCGCGGACGGCAGCGGCGGCGACATCATGAACGGCGACGCGCTGCCGGTGTTTGCAAACCTCGTGGCGTCGACGTCGATCGGACTCGCCGACGGCTCGCTGCAACGCGCGACGCAGCACATCACCGCGAGCCGCTTCGCGGAGAGCGGCGAGGCACTGAGCGATCTGCCGACGATCCGCGCCTATCTCGCGCGCGCCCAACTTCGCGCCGATCAGGCCCGCACGCTGCGCGACGATACGCTTGCGGCGTTGTCGGCGGGCCGCGCCGACGCGATGCTGCGCGTGCTCGAAGTGAAGGCCGCGGCGGCGGAAGCGGCGCTCGACGTCACCGACACGGCAATGCGTCTCTGCGGCGGCGCGGCGTTTCGCAAGGAAGTGGGCATCGAGCGGCTGTTCCGCGACGCACGCGCCGCGTCCATCATGGGACCGACCTCGGACGTCCTCTACGACTTCATCGGCCGCGCGCTCTGCGGCATGCCGCTCGCTTGACGGAGAGAACACGCCATGTCACGACACGCACCGCTGATGCTCGGCGCCGTCGCCTATGCCCCCAAGGTCGTCACGATCTGGGAAGGCTTCAAATCGTGGTTCGCCGGGCAGGGACTGGCGATCGACTATCTGCTGTATTCGAATTACGAAACTCAGGTCGAGGCGCAATTCGCCGGCGATATCGCCTTCGCCTGGAATTCGCCGCTCGCGTGGATACGGGCGCAGCGCATGGCCGAAGCGCGCGGCGAAACGGTTCAATCGCTCGTCATGCGCGATACCGATATCGATCTGCATTCCGTACTAATTGTGCGAAGCGATAGTCGCATACAGGCGCTGCACGATCTGCGCGATGCGACGATTGGTTTCGGCGCGATCGATTCGCCTCAGGCGACGCTGATTCCGCTCGATCATCTGCGTCACGAGGGCGGTCTCGTCGCCGAGCAGGATTTTCGCGCGCGCCGTTTCGACGTGCTCGGCGGCAAGCACGGCGATCATATCGGCGGCGAGCGCGATGCGGCCCATGCGCTCGCGAACGGCGAGATCGACGCGGCGTGGATGATCGCGGGCAATTACAAGGCGTTCGCCGACGAAGGCACGCTGCCCGCTGGCGGCACACGCATCGTCGCGACGACGGGCGCGTTCGATCACTGCAACATGACGGTCAGCCCCGGCGTGCCGGAAGACGACGCGCAACGCTTTGGCGCGCTGCTGCGCTCGATGGACTGGAACGACGCGAGTGTGCGTCCGCTGCTCGAACTGGAAGGGCTCCGGCGCTGGCTGCCCGGCCGCGCGAGCGGCTATGCCTTGCTCGATCGCGCGGTCACGGAGGAGGCGTTCTATGACGATCAAGGCCGGATCATCGAGCCCGCTTATCGATATTGAGTCGCTCGGTTTCGACGCGGGCGCGCATCTGCTGGTCCGGCACGCGCTCGACGCGCTCAGGCCGGGCGAGCGCTTGCGCGTGATTGGCGCGTCGCCTGGCTGGGACGTGATGCTCGCGCACTGGTGCCGCGCGCAAGGCCATCTTCTGCAGTGGAAAACGAATAACGATGGCGCGGATGGCGCGGATGGCGATGAACGGCGCTACGCGCTCGTTGAACGCGACAGCCGCTATGGCCGTGACGGACGTTGGCGCGACGCGCAGCAAAGCGGCCATAGCGATCCGCGTGCGCCCGATGCGGTCTTGCCGCGTGCGTCGCCGGGTTGGGGACTGGCGGCGCGCGGGGCGCAGGTGGAGGCGGGCTCGCCGCCATATGCATTTCGTCTGGATCGCAAAGAGGAAGTCTGGGCGGAAAACGCGGGCGAACTCTATGCGCAGGCCGTCGCGGCGCAATGGAATCCCGATGAGGCCATCGACTGGTCGGTGGAATTCGAATTGCCCGCGCCCGTCGAAGCGGCGGTGGTGCAGATCATGACCTATATGGTCGAGAACGAGAATGCCGCGCTAATCGTGCCCGCGCGTTTTCTCGGCCAGTTGCATCCGCATTATCGGGAATTGCAGGCGGCGCTCGCGATTCAGATCGCCGACGAAGCGCGGCATATCGAAGTCTTTACGCGGCGCATTCGTCACAAGGGGCACGAACCGGCCTTATCGACGGCGGGCGGACAAGCCTCGCTGAAGACGCTGCTCGACGAAGCGGATTTTTCGCTCGCGAGCTTTCTGCTTTCGGTGATGGGCGAGGGCACGTTCGTGGCGCTGCTGCAATTCCTGCAAGCGCACGGCCCCGATCCGCTGACACGACAGATCGCGCGTCTCGCCGCGCGCGACGAAGCGCGGCACGTGGCGCTCGGCATGTCGCATCTGCTTTACCGGCTCAAAAGCGAACCGTATTTGCGCACGCGGCTGGCACGCGCGATCGAGGCGCGTCACGGTGCGCTGGCGGGCACGGCGGGCCTCAACGAAGAAGTCTTCGATGCGCTGATACTCGTGGCGGCGGGCGAACTGACACCGGCCGCCGTGGCGCGCGGCTATGCGCGGGTGCAGGATCTGATGCGCGAGATGGCCGATGGACGTTACACGCGGCTCGTGCGCCTGGGTTTCGAAGCGGCCGAGGCGCGCGAACTCGCGTCGCTGCATACGCGCAATTTCATGTAGACCGCGCGGTTCGAATACGGCTCGCGCCGCGCGGTCTTTCACAGCGCTATCGCTTACTTGATAAAGCTGAGTTCCTTGCTGATGCGATCGAGAATGGGCTTCTTCTTCTCGTTGAACACGGTCTTGTTCTGCTGAATCAGATTATTGCCCTTCGTGTCGATCGAAATGATAAGGGGTCCGAATTCCCTGACGCGATTGATCCAGAGCGTTTCGGGCATGCCGAGATCCTGCCATTCCGCGCCTTCGATTTCCTCGACGAGCGTCGCCGCGAGCACCGCGCAGCCGCCGGGGAAAATCGCGTGCACAGCCTTGTGCTCCTGGCAGCCCGCCGCCGTTTCCGGCCCCATGCCGCCCTTGCCGACGATCAGCTTCACACCGGTCTGCTCGATGAACTCTCGCTCGAACTTCTCCATGCGCATGCTCGTCGTCGGGCCGATGGAGACCATTTCAAAGCTGCCGTCGTCTTTCTTGCGCACGATGGGGCCCGCGTGAAAGATCGCGCCGCCTTCGAGATTCACGGGCAATTCGCGGCCCTGTTCGATCAGGCGGCGATGCGCGACGTCGCGGCAGGTGACGAGCCGTCCGGTCAGATAGACGACGTCGCCGACATTGAGATCCTCGAGATCTTCGGACTTGATGGGAGTCGTAAGGACCTTCTTCACAGCACCACCCCTTCGTGGGAAAGAATTTCGTAGGACAGGTCCGCGTTGATGCGGATCTTGCCGCGCCGGTGCGCCCAGCAACCCGTGTTGATCGCCACGCCGATCGTCGACGGATGACGCGCCGACGATTCGATATTCACGCCCATCACGCTGTTGTTGCCCGTGAGACCTTGCGGGCCGATGCCGACTTCGTTCAGCCCTTGTTCGAGCAGTTGTTCCATCAGCGCCGCGCGCGGATTGTCACTCTTCGAATCGACGGGACGCAGAATCGCGAGCTTCGACAGACGCGCCGCCGTTTCGACCGAGGTCGACACGCCCACGCCCACGAGCAGCGGCGGGCACGCGTTCACGCCGCGTTCGGTGATCACGTCCATGACGAATTCGGCCACGCCTTCGTAACCCTGGCCCGGCATCAGCACCTTCGCTGCGCCCGGCAGCGTGCAGCCGCCGCCCGCCATATAGACGTCGATCGTGCAGCTATCCTTTTCCGGCACGATGCGCCAGTCGAGCCAGGGAATCTGCGTGCCGGTATTCGTGCCGGTGTTCTTTTCGTCGAACGTTTCGACCGCGTTGTGACGCAGCGGCCCGAGTTTCGTCGCGCCTTCGGTCGCGCCGCGCAGAATTTCCTCGAGTTCGCCGAGCAGCGGAAAATGCGCGCCGGCGTCCACGAAATACTGAATGACACCCGTGTCCTGGCAGCTCGGACGATTGAGTTTGTCGGCGGCTTCCTGATTGCCGTGCATGGAGTCGTAAACCGACTTCGCGAGCGGATTCGTCTCCATCGTGCGAAGTTCGGACAGTTTGGCTTTCACGTCTTTCGGCAGGCGCTTGCCGATATAGGCCGTGAACTTCGCCATCGTGTCGGTCAGGGACTGGATACTCGATTCCTTGTCCACGATTTCTCCTGATACTGTGACTGTGGGGATAGGTAGGCAGATTGCCGATGCGCGTCGCGGCGTGAGAAGGCGCGAGAGGGCGGGAATCGCGAGCCGTTTCGATCGGCTTGTTCGCGTGGCCCGCGCTACGTGTCTCCGTCCGTGGGGAAGCATGGGATCTGTACGTACTTTACCCAACTGAAAACGCTGTAACCGGGGCGGAATTCAATCCATCTTTGAATTCTGGTTAAGGATGAATTCGCCCGGTGTTCTGGCGGTAAAACGAATTACGCGGCCAATAGCGCGAGTATCGAAGCGGGCGTGAAAGGAATGGTGCGAGGACGCACGCCGATGGCGTCGTACACGGCGCTCGCGAGCGCCGGAGGAATGACCGCGCAGGTGGGTTCGCCCGCGCCGACGGGCGGCTGATCGGGACGGTCGAGCAGCATCACGTCGACCTGCGAGGGCAGCTCGGGAAATTTCAGCAGGCGGTAAGTGAGCCAGTCGACGCTCGTGACCGCCGAGCGCGAGAAGTCCACCTGTTCGTACAGCGTGCGGCTGAGCGTCTGCACGACTTCGCCTTCGACCTGATTGCGCACGCCATCGGGATTCACGACGAGACCGCAATCGTGCGCCACCGTCACCTTGCCGATCTGAATCACGCCGGTCGCGCGATTCAATTCGATTTCGACGACAGCGGCCACGTAGGCGTGATTCGGTTCATAGCGCACGCAGGCCATGCCGCGTCCGCGCACGATATCCGCGCTCTGGCGCAACGAAAACAGCGGACGGCGTTGCCACGCGGCACGCTGTTCGACCGCGTGCAATACGGCCTGGGCGCGTGGATCGGAGAAATGGCGCAAACGGAATTCGAGCGGATCGGCATGCGCGGCCACGGCGAGCTCGTCCATGAACGACTCATTTGCATAGGTATGCTGAACACGTCCCGGTCCGCGCAGCCACGAAGGACGCAACGGCGTGCGCGTCGTGCGGTTGACCGCCACGCTCATGTTCGGCACGTCGTAAGGCGCGACCATGTTGAACTCCATGCCGCCCGCGTTGTTCGGCTCGTCGACCATCGCCGAGCCGCGCATGAGTTCGGCGGCGAGCAAGGGCACGTCCGCGTTGCCCGAGACGCGCCAGGGGACCCACGTCGTGTACTGCCACGCCGCGATGTTGCCCTGCGCGTCGAGCACGCCCGCCACGTCGGAGACCACGGGCGCGCCTTTCGGGTCCCAGCCGTGCTCGTCCTCGCGCATCCACTGCACGCGCACAGGCTTGCCCACGGCGCGCGAAAGCAGCGCGGCTTCGGCGGTCGCGTCCTCGTGGCCGTTGCGGCCATAGCAGCCCGCGCCTTCGACGTAGATGAGGCGCACGTCGGCTTTCGGGATCTTCATCATCGCGGCGATCTGGTCGCGCGTCATATGCGGCGCCTGCGTCGACGACCAGACCGTGAGCTTGCCGCCGCGCCAGTCGCCGATCGCGCACGACGGGCCGATCGAACCGTGTGTTTGCATCGGCCAGCAATAAGTCGCGCGAATCACCTTATCGGCGTGCTCGATGGTGGTGGTGGCCTGGCCGCGATCGAGCAACTGGCCGCGATCGTGAACAGGCAATGCGCGCACGACGTCGAACAGTTTGCTTTGCTCCGGCAGGCCCGACCATGCCGACCACTTCACACGCAAGGCGCGCGCGCTGCATATCGCCGACCACTCGTCGGTGGCGATGGCCGCGAGCAGATTGCCGATGCGCACGGTGCGCAGAAAGCCGGGCACCTGCTTCGCGTGCTGCTCGTCGACGTCGAGCAATTGCGCGCCATACGCAGCAGGATGAACGATGCGCGCGTGCACCATGCCGTCCACGTGGACGTCGTGCATGAACGTGAATTCGGCGAAGACTTTCGCGCGCACGTCGACGCGCTTGATCGGCTGGCCCACGACCTTATAGTGCTTCGGCGGCTTGAGCGCCGCCTTCGGGTCGAGATCGAGCGCGACGGGCTGGCTCGCGAGCAGCGTGTGATACGCGATGCCTTGCGTATCGCGCGTATCGCGAAAGACCTGGCCGCTGTCGAGGCGAACGTCGCCGGGCGCGATATGAAACACGCGCGCGGCGGCCGTGCGAATCGCCGCCGCCGCCGTGGCGGCCGCCTGGCGCAACTGAATGCCCGCGCCCTGAATCGACATCGAACCGTTGGTCGGCCCTTGATCGACGGTCATCGCAGTGTCGCCTTGCACGACGCGCACACGCTCGATCGGAAACTCCAGTTCTTCGACCACCATCTGCGCGAGCGCCGTGGTGTTGCCGGTGCCGAGATTGACCTTGCCCGTGTAGAGCGTGAGCGCGCCGTCGCTTTCGAGCACGAGAAATGCATCGACGCGCGCGGCGTCGAGCGTTTTCGCGCGCGCGATGGGCAAGGCGTTTTCATCGATGATTTCGTCTGGGATAGCAGGGGGCGAGCGTGTTGCATTCTGCGCGGGCGCGATACGCGCAAACGAAAAGCCGATGACGAGCGCCGCGCCCTGGCGCAGAAAATCGCGGCGCGAAAATTGAAGCGGTTCAGCGATCGACATTCACGCACCTCGTGCTTTGAGAATCGCGCGCACGATACGCATATGCGTTCCGCAGCGGCACAGATTGGATGCGAGCGCGTCCTTGATCTGCGCTTCGTCGGGATGCGGATTCGCGTTCAGCAGCGAACGCGCCGCAATCAGCATGCCGTTGATGCAGTAGCCGCACTGCACGGCCTGTTCGTCGATGAAGGCGGTTTGCAGCGGGTCGGGCGCGCTGGGCGTGCCCATGCCTTCGAGCGTCGTGATCTTGACGTGCGTGGCCGACGCCACCGGCATCACGCACGAGCGCCGCGCGCTTCCGTCGACGAGCACCGAGCAGGCGCCGCACTGACCGAGTCCGCAGCCGAAACGCGGACCCTTCAAGGACAGTTGATCGCGCAGCACGTAGAGCAGCGGCGTGTCGGGCGTGGCCTGCACGCGCACGGACTGGCCGTTGACGTGCAGGGTGAATTCGTCGGGCGTCGTGGCCGTCATGGTTGCGTTCCAGTTTGCTTGCGCAGCGTGTCGACCTCATGCGCGGCGACGGCCGGCGCGTGATTGCCCCAACTGTTGCGCGTGTAGGTGAGCACGTCCGCGATATCGGCGTTGCTGAGCGCCGCGCGGTGCGCGGGCATGGGATAGGGCGCGGGCTGGCCGTCGATCGTGAGATGCGGTGTGCCGTTGAGCGTGATGTTGATGAGCGAGAGCGGATCGTTTTCCAGCACATTAGGATTCCCGACCAACGGCGCGAGCCAGGGCGCGGTGCCGCTTCCGTTCGCGAGGTGACAGGCCACGCAAAAGTCGCGGTAGATTTGCGTGCCGTGAGCCATGGCGGCGGGATTGATTGCACTCGTCGTGCTGGCGTTTCGATTCTCCGCTTTCAACGACTTCAGATAGACCGCAATCGACGCGAGATCCTGATCGGACAAATACTGCGTGCTGTGATTGATCACCGAGGTCATCGGTCCGAATGCCGTGGCGTGCGCGTTCGCGCCGGTCTTCAGGAAGGTGGCGATATCGTCCGCGCTCCATGCGCCAATGCCGGTTCGGGCGTTCGCCGTGAGATTGGACGCGAACCAGCCATCGAGCGCCGCGCCCGAAAGGAAGGCCGCACCGTGCTCGTCGAGCGCGAGTTCCTGGAAGGCCGCGCCGCGCGGCGTGTGGCACGCGCTGCAATGGCCGAGGCCCTGAACCAGATAGGCGCCGCGATTCCATTCGACGCTCTGCCGCGTGTCGGGTGTATAGCGACGATCGTCGAGAAATAGCGTGTTCCAGAGCGTGAGCGGCCAGCGCATCGTGAGCGGCCACGGCATCGTGGCCGTGAGATTGGCGCGATGCACGGGCGGCACGCCGTGCATGAAATACGCGTAGAGCGCCGCGACATCGGCATCCGAGACCTTGCTGTACGAGGTATACGGCATCGCGGGATAGAGCGCGTGGCCGTCGCGCGCGACGCCTTCACGCAGCGCGCGGGCGAAATCGCGTTCCGTATATTGACCGATGCCGGTTTGCGGATCGGGCGTGATATTGGTCGAATAGATCGCGCCGATCGGCACGTTCATTTTCAGGCCGCCGGAAAAGGCCGGCGCGTTTTCCACCGAATGACACGCCGCGCAGTCGGCGGCCTGTGCGAGATAGCGGCCGCGCTCGATGAGTGTTGGCTCCGCTACGCGCGGCGCGGCGTACGCCATGCCGGCGCCGTTCAACAGCAACAGAACGACGAGAAGAAGTTTTCTCAAAGGCCATGTCCTCTTAGGGAAGTTCGCATTGCGCCTTTCTGGCCGCGACGACATGAAAACAGCCAAAGGCAAGATCGTTTCGACGCGCGATGGACAGACCGGCAAATTACCTAGATACTCTAGGTATATGTCGATGCGTCGTCAAGAGCACGTCGCGCGCGCCGTGCGGTAAAGTGACCGCATTCGCTCCGCACCTTTACTGCTATTTCTGGTGAAAACAGACAAATCGCTTTCAAGTCATATCGACTTGACCATTCTTGCCGCGCTCGACAAACACACGATGCACGGCTATGCGCTGATCACGCATCTGCGTGAGGTCAGCGAAGGCCTGTTCGATTTTCCCGAAGGCACGATTTATCCCGTGCTGCATGGCCTCGAACAGAAAGGCTTGATCGAAAGCGAGTGGGCGGTGTCCGAATCGGGCCGCAAGCGCCGCACTTATCGCATCACGGATGCCGGGCGCACGGAACTCGCTGGAAAGGCGGCGAAATGGGCCCGCTTTTCGAGTGCGATCGACCGCTTTCTGCGGCCTGTCACGCCGTCGAAAAAAGCATGAAGCATCCCGCGGTCGAAGCCTGGCTGGATGAAATTGGCGAGGCGCTGCAATTCGACGCGCACTACGCGCGCGATGTTTGCGACGAAATGGCCGATCATCTTTATGAATGCGTCGCGTCAGGCGATGAATTCGATTTGCGGGAATCGGCGTTGGATAGTCGCGCGGCGCAAACGGCCAAAGCCGATAATGCCGATAGAGCCGATTTAGCCGACGGAGCACTCGACAAATTGTTCGATCGATTCGGCCCGCCGCGCACACTCGCCGCGCAATTCGCGTCCACTTACGTCTTCCGCAAAATGCTGGCGTTGCTGGCCTGGGTATTCGGCGTGAGCGCGGGCGCGTATATGCTGGGTTTATTCGTCGGCGAAATGTCGTGGATCGGAGTGGGCTTGGCGTGCGTGTGCGCGCTCGCTGTTTTGCCGGTCGTGTGGCGCGCGAAGCGGACCACGACGCCCTCGCAGCAAGCGTACGCCGAACTCTGCATGCCGATGATGGCGTCGACCGCAGCGGTCCTGCTGCTCGGCGCCGCGTTGCTGGCGAGCGCCGCGTGGAAGGTCGAGCATTGCCGATCCACGCTGTGCATCGCGCTCGATGTTGCTGCCGCCGTGGTGTTGCTGTTGCGCTGGGCGATGCATCGGCGGCAAACCGCGCGCATGTGCGCGTTGTGGCGCAGCGTTTCACCGACGTAATCGGCACGGCATGGTCCGCCGGTTTCGTTACGGCCGTTTTCGTGCAATCCACCTACGTGATCCTTCATTCATGTTCAAACGTCTCGTGATCGCGGCGTCGTTGAGCGCGAGCGCGCTGCTCACCGGGCCCGCCACCGCGCAATCGGCGCCATTCGATTCCGCCCAGGACGGCGGCGCACCGCTTCATCGCGATCTCGTGCTGCCTTATTTGCTGCAATTGCCCGATGATTCGCTCAAGGCGGCGGAGCATGCGCCATTGATCATTCTGTTGCACGGCAGGGGCAGTAACGAAGCGGATCTGTTTTCGCTGCGCGACGCCTTGCCGAAGCAGTACGCGATCGTTTCGGCGCGTGCGCCTGGCGTGCTGGGCGACGACAGTTACGAGTGGTTCGAGAGCGTCGCGCCGAATGGGCGGCTCGACGGCGATCCCATTTCGCTGCGCCAAAGCACGGCGTCGATCGAACAATTGCGCCAGCAGTTGATCGACAAATATCACTTCGATCGGCGCCGTGTTTATCTTGTCGGCTTCAGCCAGGGCGCGATCATGTCGTACGAAGTCGCCTTGACGGACCCGAAGGCATTTCGCGGCATCGGCGTAATGAGCGGCGCGTTTTTCGATTCGCTCGCGCCGCATGTCAGTGCATCGCCGTCGCTCAAGCCATTGCGTATTTTCATTTCGCATGGCGACGCGGATACGGTGATTCCGGTCGCGTATGAACACGAGGCGGTGTCGCGATTGCAGGCGCTCGGACTGCGTCCCGAAGCGCATGTTTATCGCGGTATGTCGCATGAGATCCGTCCCGACGCTATGCGCGATCTCGTGGCGTGGCTCAACGCGCAGTGAACGCATCACACAACGAGCAACGAATGAAATGGAAAAGGTGCGCCGCATTGGGCGCACCTTTTTTCCGCTATGAATCAGCTTCAGCAAGCGATCAATGGTCGTGGCGAACTTGTGTCATGACGGCGTCGGCAGGCGTGCGCCGGCTCAGCAGCAACGTGACGACGGACGACACCGCGAGTGTTCCTGCTACGACGTAAAGCCCCGCTGCGTAGCTGCCCGTTTCGTTCTTGAGCCAGCCGATCACGGCCGGGCCGACGAAGCCGCCGAGGTTGCCGAGCGAATTGATCATGGCGATGCCCGCTGCAGCCCCTGCGCCCGAAAGAAACATGCTCGGCATGGCCCAGAGCGGCGCTTTCGCTGCGCTGATCCCCACGTTCACGATGACAAGCGCGCCGATGACGAACATCGCCGTCGTGGCCTGGCCCGCGAAAATAAATCCCACGCAGGCGAGCACGCACGGAATGATGACGTGCCACGTGCGTTCGCCGCTACGATCCGAACTGCGTGCCCAGAAAATCATGACGAGCACGGCGACGAGGCTCGGCACGCCGTTGAGCAAGCCGGTTTCGAACGCGGTAAAGCCGTATTGCCGAATGATGAGCGGCGCCCACAGACCGAGCGTATACAAACCGGCCGACGTGCCGAAATAAATCAGCGCGAGTGCGAGTACGCGAGGATCGCGCAGTGCGCTCAGCGCGCCCGCCGTGTGCCCCGCGTGGTTCTGGCGTTCGCTTGCTTCCTGATGAAGTTTCGCGATCAGCCAGGTGCGTTCGTCGTCGGCGAGCCACGTGGCCTGCTTCGGGCTGTCGGTCAAACGGCGCAGCACCACGAAGCCCAGCAATACCGCAGGCACCGCTTCGAGCACATAGAGCATTTGCCAGTCGGCGAGACCGAACACCGAGGGCAATTGCATGATCGCGCCCGAAAGCGGCGAGCCGATGGCGGTGGAGAGCGGTGCAGCGGCCATGAACCACGCAGCCGCCACTGCGCGCTGGCGCGACGGAAACCACAGGCTCAAATAGAGAATGATGCCGGGAAAGAATCCCGCTTCGGCCACGCCCAAAAGAAAACGCAGCACGTAAAAACTGGTCGGCCCGACGACGAAAGCCGAAATGCCCGACACGATGCCCCACGTAATCATGACGCGCGCAATCCAGATGCGTGCGCCGACGCGATGCAGAATCAGATTCGACGGGACTTCGCAAAGAAAATAACCGATGAAGAACAGACCGCCGCCCAATCCAAATGCACTCGGCGACAAACCGATGTCCTTGTTCATCGACAGCGCCGCAAAGCCGACATTGACGCGATCGAGAAAGCTGACGAAATACAGCAGCATGACGAATGGAATGATTCGCCACATGAGTTTGCGCGACACGCGCGCTTCGAGGTCGTGATGAGTCTGCATGTGTCTCCACCTTGGGGAAAGCGCCGGTTTGATTAGTCGAATGGTTGGGCGCCGTGAGTCAAATATCGGTCTCGCTAGATCATCTGTTGGACTGAATGTTGGCAAACGTCTGACGAACGCTGTGTGCAGCGGTCGTGCCGTGCGACGTGTCCGCGTCCTCAGTGATTGCTCGATGAGAGGCACTTTACCGAACCTGAAGTGCTGTAACCGGTGCTAGACTTAATCCATCATTAACCTGAATTCAAAGACTGCGCCGTGACTGAAGTGGTTTCTCCCGCCGATCTCGGCTTCTTTTCGACACTCGCGATTTGCGGCAGCCTGAGCGCGGCCGCGCGCGAATTAGGACTCACGCCCGCCGCCGTCAGCAAGCGCCTCACGCAGATGGAACAACGCGCGGGCGTCACGCTGATCAATCGCACCACGCGGCGCATGTTGCTCACGCCCGAAGGCGAGGTGTATCTGGAACACGCGCGGCGCATCCTCGATCAGGTCGAGGAATTGAGCGAACTGCTCGGCAGTTCGCGGCGCAGCCCAACCGGTTTGCTGCGCGTGAACGCGACGCTCGGTTTTGGGCGCAGCCATATCGCGCCGGCCATTTCGCGTTTCGTCGCGCGTTATCCGCAGGTGTCGGTGCAATTGCAGTTGTCCGTCACGCCGCCGCCATTTACCGACGACAGCTTCGACGTCTGCATTCGTTTCGGCGAACCGCCCGACGCGCGCGTGATTGCGCGTCGTCTCGCGCCGAACCGCAGGCTGTTGTGCGCTTCGCCGGTGTATCTGGCGAGGCACGGCACGCCTGCGTCGCCGCACGATCTCGCGCGTCACAACTGCATCGGCATTCGTCAGGGCGATGAGGCGTATGGTGTGTGGCGGCTCACGGCGGAGCGCGGGGCCAACGCGAAAAGCGAGGCGATACGCGTGAATGGCAATCTCACGACGAACGACGGCGAGATCGCGGTGAAGTGGGCGCTCGACGGCCACGGCATTCTGATGCGCGCGGAATGGGACGTGAAGGATTACATCGCGGACGGCCGCCTCGTGGTGGTGCTGCCCGACTACCGCACGCCGGGCGCGGACATCTACGCGGTGTATGCGCAGCGGCATCAGCTATCGACGCGTGTACGGGCCTTCGTCGATTTTCTGAGTGCGGAACTGGAGCGCGCGGGCGGCGCGTGAAGACGCCGCCACGTACGGCGATCAATTAGACGAAAACGGGACGCGGTGTCGATGCCGCGTCCCGTTTTTTTCGCCTCGGCGATGCGCGGCGAAGAGAATAGCCCTTGTTTTACGGTGCGACGTGGACCAGCGCCTGGCTCGCCTGCTCGGCGATCGGCGCATCGTTGGGCGGCACCGCCGTGCTGACGCCGATCGCGCCAATCACCTGACCGTCGAACACGATCGGCTCACCGCCGTTCATCATCGTGAGGCCTGCCGTGATAGCCGCCGGACGACCGCCATTGATCGCGGCTTCGAGTTTCTTCGTGGGCGCCTTGAACAGCGCGGCGGTGCGCGCCTTGCCGGTGGCGATATCGGCGAACGCAGCGGACGCGCCGTCCATGCGTTCGAGCAGCAGCAAATGCCCGCCCGCATCCACGATGGCGACCGCACCAGGCGTGCCGCGCAGCGTGGCGTCGCTCGTCGCATCGTTGGCGATGATGCGAGCGGCGGCCAGCGTGAGGACGTGAGTCGTCGGCAATTCGGCTGCATTCGGCGATGCGGCGAGCGCGGCACTGCTGGCGAGCGAAGCGGAGAGGGCGGCGGTGAGCGAAGCGGCGACGAGCGCGATGGCCCGGAAACGAAGGGACATGAACGTACCTTGGAAGTGGAGTTGGCTTGAACAGCGGAAGGGCTGAACGCGGCGCGCGAATGGACGAAAACCCGGACACAACACGGATTTGACACCCGGGCGCAACACCAGCGATCAGCAATGACAAACGAAAACAACGAAATGAATCCTGAAACGCGCACCGTGCCTTTCTAGCATGCTGCCGCAGCAAGAGAGTTTGAAATTCGAGCCACGAGATATTAACAACATAAAAGTCTGGCGCGGCAGATGAAAATAGTTTCATGTGAAGTTGTCACGATCAATCGAGTCGCGCCACGGCACGAGACGCCGATGCCACGCCGCCACACGCGTTGCGGTGAATCGTCCGCCCAGCACCGCTTTGCGCGATTACGCCGTGAATGAAGCGCGATTCATCTGCGCGCGGTGACTTCCTTCATTCATGAATGGCAGGAAAAGTTGGTTTTACTTTTCCTCAATCTACGCGAATGCGTCGTGTATAGAATCCGCCCGGCTCGGATTTTTCCCCGAACGAGCACATTCTCCGCAATCGGCGACTGCGTCACTCCGGGCGTGATCAGCAACATCGTCAACAGGAAGGCGGAGAAGGGGGCATTCATGTTGAAGGCGTTTTTCGATGAAGAAGTGGCTTGTCGTCTTGTTGTGCGGTGCCGGTCCCATGATCGCGCACGCCCAGTCGTCCGTGACGCTGTACGGTACGGTCGATGAAGGCCTGCAATATCTCACGCACTCGAGCAGCAACGGGCATGCCGAAATTGGTCTGCAATCGGGCAATGCCATTCCTTCGCTATTCGGCATCAAGGGATCGGAGGATCTGGGCAGCGGCCGCAAAGCCTACTTCGACCTCGAAAGCGGTTATGTCGTCAATACGGGGCAGCAGGCCGATTCGAGTTCTTTCTTCAATCGTTACGCGTTCGTTGGGATCGAAGATCCCACGTGGGGATCGATTGAACTTGGCCGTCAATGGAATCTGATGTTCCAGGCGCTGCTCGATTTCGACGCGACGAGCATGGCGCAATATTCGCTGCTCTCGACGAATCTGTTTCCGGCGCAATCGGACTGGCCGAGCAATGCGGTCAAATATCGCTCGCCGGTTGTCGATGGCATGAGCGCGAGCGCCGAATATTCATTTGGGCAGCAGATTGCCGGCGATTCGCGCGATCTACGAAGACACGCGCGGTGAAGTCGATACCACGACGGGCATTTCCGAGGCGAATCGCGTGGAGCGACGCGCAACCGTCGCGGCCAAATATCGTTTCGACCGGCTCGCGCTGATGGGCGGCTACGCAAATATTTCCGGCGATCTCGGCCTGAGTCCGCGCGGCAATCTGTATTGGGCCGGGGCGACTTATGCGGTGTCGTCGAACACGCATCTGCTTGGCGAAGTGATGCATCACACCATGTTCGACGGTCGCGGCGAACCGACGTGGCTGATTCTCGGCGGCCAATACAACTTGTCGGCGCGCACGTTTCTCTATTCGTTCGTCGGCGTGCTCGACAACCACGGCGCGGATACCGTCAGCCTCAACGCGCTCGATTCGACGCAACCCTATGGCATGAGCCAGACGGGCGTGCAGGTCGGCATCAACCATTCCTTTTGAGCATCGCATGAAATCTCCTGGTATTACGCCCGGCCGCCGGGCATTTCTGCGCGGCGTCGCGGCAGCAGCGCCCGCCGCCGCCGTGGCGAGCGCGGGCGTGCTCGCGCCGGTGATCAAGGCGGCGGGCGCGTCGGCGACCGCATCTTCGCAGCCCGTCTATTTCAACGAAGCGGAATGGACCACGCTCTGCGCGCTCACGGACCGTCTGATTCCCGCCGATGCGCTCGGCCCCGGCGCACTCGAAGCCGGCGTTCCGGGCTTTATCGACAAGCAGATGATGCTGCCGTATGGCTTCGGCAAGCTCTGGTACATGCACGGTCCGTTTGTCGCCGATGCGCCGCCGCAGATGGGTTATCAATTGCCGTATGGTCCGCGCGATCTCTATCGCAAGGGGCTGCAAGGATTGGACGCGGCGGTGATGCAGGCACACGGCAAACCCTTCGCGCAACTCGACGACGCCACGAAAGATCGCGTGCTGACGTCGCTCGAACACGGCCAATTGCCGATGGGTGAAATACCCGGCCCGGTGTTCTTCGACCAATTGCTGAAGAACACGCGCGAAGGCTATTTCAGCGACCCGGTTCACGGCGGCAACAAGGACATGGGTGCGTGGAAGATGATCAATTTCCCCGGCGCGCGTGCCGACTATATGGACGCGGTCGAGCAATACGGCAAGCCGTATCGCTTGCCGCCGGTGTCCATCGGCTGAGCGAAGCAGGTGTTCATGCCGCCGAATTCGAATCGTTACGCCCCCGCCATTAGCGCCGCCATTAGCGCGATCGCGCATTCAATATCGAGTATCAAATGATGGACAAGAAGGCCGACAGGAAAATGAAGCCGACCGACGTGGTGATCGTCGGATTCGGCTGGACCGGCGCCATTCTCGCAAAGGAATTGACCGAAGCCGGATTGCGCGTGGTGGCGCTCGAACGCGGGGAATCTCGCGACACCTATCCCGATGGCGCGTATCCGAAGACCATCGACGAGCTGACGTATATCCAGCGCGGAAAACTCTTTCAGGATATGTCGAAGTCGAGCTTCACCTTCCGGCATTCCACAAAGGATACGGCCTTGCCTTATCGGCAGATTGGCGCATTCAAACCTGGGACGGGCGTGGGCGGCGCGGGGCTGCACTGGTCGGGACAGCATTGGCGCGTGCATCCCGAGGAATTGAAAATGGCGAGCCATTATCGCGAGAAGTACGGCGCGAAATTCATTCCCGAAGGCATGCAGTTGCAGGATTATGGCGTGAGCTACGACGAGCTCGAACCGCACTTCACGTTTTCCGAGCAGATGATGGGCACGTCGGGGCAGGCGTATCGCGTGAATGGCAAGATCGTCGGCAATGGCAATCCGTTCGAGGCGAATCGTTCCGCCGATTTTCCGACGCCCGCGCAGAAAGTCCCGTATACGGCGCATATTTTCGAGCAGGCCGCGCGCGCGGCGGGCTTTCAACCGTTTCGCGAACCGTCCGCGAATGCGTCGGTGCCGTACACGAATCAATACGGCTGCACGATGGGTCCGTGCAATTTCTGCGGATTCTGTTCGGGTTTCGCGTGCTTCAATTATTCGAAAGCCTCGCCGCAAGTTTCGATCATGCCCGCGCTGGTGCGCTCGCCCTTATTCGAATTGCGCGCGAACAGCAATGTCCTGAAGATCAATCTCGATCACACCGGGCGTAAAGCCACCGGCGTGACGTATGTCGATGCACAGGGCGTGCTGATCGAGCAACCCGCCGATATCGTGATCGCGGCCACATTCGCCTATAACAACGCGCATCTGTTTCTGCTCTCGGGCATTGGCAAGCCGTTCGATCCGCAAACGGGCGAGGGCGTCGTGGGGCGCAACGTGTCCTATCAAACCGTGTCGACCGTGCAGGTCTATTTCGACAAGCAAACCGAGACGAATAACTTTATCGGCTCGGGCGGCAATGCCATGGCCTGCGATGAATACAACGCCGACAACTTCGATCATGCGGGGCTCGGCTTCGTGGGCGGCTCGCCGATCTGGTGCAATCCGGCCGGCGTGAAGCCGATTGCGAACGTACCGTTGCCACCGGGCACGCCGAAGTGGGGCGCACGCTGGAAACAGGCCGTGGTGGACAGCTACAACCATTATGTCGAGATTATTTGCCACGGCTCGAATATGGTCTATCGCGCGAATTACCTCGATCTCGATCCGACCTATCGCGACGCATTCGGTCAGCCGCTGCTGCGCTTCACGTTCAACTGGCAGGACAACGATATCCGCATGAGCCAGTACGTGACGAAGCAGGCGGAGCGTATCGCGCGGGAAATGAATCCGCGCGCCATGCACTCGGATGTCATGCAATTCGGGCAGGCGTTCGATTTGCGTCCGTATCAGACCACGCACTGGTCGGGCGGCGTGCCGATGGGCACCGACCCGCGCACGAGCGCGCTCAATCGCTATTGCCAGAGCTGGGATGTGCCGAATGTATTCGCGGCGGGTTCGGGCGTGTTTGCAAATGGCATTGGCTACAACCCGACGGGGCTCGTTTGCGCGCTCGCCTACTGGACGGCGCGCGCGATTCGCGAGCAATACCTGAAGAATCCCGGCCACCTGATGACGGCATGAAGACGATGAAGCTTATCAAGTATTGGCTCATGCTGGTCGCGTGCGGCGCGGCGGCGATGGGCACGGCACACGCGGCGGCATCCGCGACGTCGAACGACGCCGATGCCGCCTTGATTGCGCGCGGCGAATACCTCGCGCACGCGGGCGATTGCATGGCCTGTCACACCGCGAAGAACGGCAAGCCTTTTGCGGGCGGTTTGCCGCTCGCCACGCCGATGGGCCGCATTTACGCGACCAATATCACGCCGGATCGTCAAACCGGTATTGGCGACTGGACCTATGACGATTTCGCGCGCCTGATGCGCACGGGCCAGACGCGCGAGGGTTACACGGTTTATCCGGCCATGCCGTATCCCTCGTATTCGCGCGTCAACGATGCGGATATGCACGCGCTTTACGCGTATTTCCACGAAGGCGTTGCGCCCGTGGATCAGCCCAATCGCGCCAATGAGATTCCGTGGCCGTTGTCGATGCGCTGGCCGCTCAGGCTCTGGGCGTGGGCATTCGCGCCGCGTCCGCAACCGTTCACGCCGACGACGCTCGATAGCCCTTCGGTCTCGCTCGGCCGCTATCTGGTGGAAGGTCTCGGCCATTGCGGCAGTTGCCATACGGCGCGCGGCGTGGCGCTGGAGGAGAAGGCGCTGACCGATGCGGACGGCCTCGATTATCTCGAAGGCGGTTCAGTGATCGACGGTTGGGTCGCCCCGTCGTTGCGCGGCGATAACCGTGGCGGTCTCGGCGGATGGAGCGAAGCCGATATCGTCGCGTTCCTCAAGACGGGCCGCACGACGCAGACCGTGTCGTTCGGCGCGATGAACGACGTGATCGTGAATTCGACGCAGCATATGAACGATACCGATCTCAAGAGCATCGCGCTGTATTTGCGTTCGCTAGCGCCCGCGCATAATCGCGCGCCTTACGTGAAGGACGATCGCGTCGCGCTGCAAATGCGCGATCAGCAAGTGCCGAACGAAGGCGCGCAAATCTATCTCGATCGCTGCGCGGCGTGTCATCGCGCCGATGGCTCGGGTGCGGGCGTGGCGTTTCCGGCGCTCGCGGGCAATCCGGTTTTGCAGACGCAAGACCCGACTTCGGCGATTCATATCGTGCTCTCAGGCGGGCGTCAGCCCTCGACGCAAAACGCGCCTTCTGCATTCACGATGGGGCCGCTCGGCGACGTGCTGAACGACGAACAGGTGGCGTCGGTCGTCACGTTCATTGAAACAGCGTGGGGCAATAAAGGCGGCACTGCTTCGGCGAACGACGTCAAGCGCATTCGTGAAAACGCAGTGCCGGTGGAAGCGCAAAGCGTCGTGCCCGCGCAGCCGCAATTGCATCACGCTGCGCCGCGCGCGCCGGCATCGGGCGCGAGTGCGGGATTGAGCGGCGGTTGAGCGACGTTTGGATACGCGTCGAATGAGATTGAGAACTCCGGTCGCCGATGATTCCGGCGATCGAATTAACGGAGAAATCGCATGAACCAGTTCATGACGAAATGGGCCGCGGCCAGCGCCGTGTGCAGCTTTGTGCTGCTCAATGGCGCGGCGGCGCAGGCGGCGATGCCTGAACTCGATGCGAGCGCGCCGGTTGCTGCAGTCAACGCAGCTTCAAATGCTGCAAACCAAACCGCAGTGAAGCCCGCGCATGCGGCCCCGATCCTGCTCTCGACCGAGCCCGCCCCGCCGAATACGACCGATGACGTGCTGATCGCAGAGAACCTGATTCCGTTCCAGAACGTCTGGGCCGACGATCACGGCCGCACGCACGTGAGCCATTGCGTGCTCAAAGGTTTGAAGCTGCACGGCTTCGCGCCGCCCGCCGCGCCGTATTACATGGGCGTCGCGCCCGAGGACATTCAAAGCATCGTGTATTCGGTCTTGCCGGTCGGCTGGTATGGCGATTGGCATCACGCGCCGGGTCCGCAATGGGTGATCGATTTGTCGGGCGAATGGGAAATCAAAACCGCCGACGGCACGACGCTGCGTCAGGGCCCCGGACAGATTCAATTTAATTCCGATCAGGGTGCGTTTGCCGAAAAGGCGGGCGATCCCGTCGGCCACACGGCGCGCCAGGTCGGCGATGCGCCGGACGTGCGCGTCATCATCACGCTCAAGAAGAAGCCCGGCAAGCATTACGACAATCAGGCCTGCGTGCTTTGATTGAAACGCGCCGTCATTCCATTTCAAATTGTGAGGTAAGCCATGCATATTCTCGTGACCGGCGCGACTGCCGGATTCGGCCTCGCGATCGCGAAAGCGCTCGTGGCGGATGGACATACGGTGACGGGCACGGGGCGCCGCGCCGAGCGTCTCGCGCAGATCGCCGCTGAACTCGGTCCGCGTTTCATCGGGCGCGAACTCGACGTGACGCAGCGCGGCGCTGTGCAAAACGTGTTCGCAGAAATCGAGGAAGAGGTCGGCCCGATCGATGGGCTCGTCAATAACGCGGGTCTCGCGCTGGGTCTCGATTCGGCCGACAAGGCGTCGCTCGACGATTGGGACGACATGATCGACACGAATATCAAGGGGCTCGTCTATTGCACGCATGCGGTGCTCAAGGGCATGGTTGCGCGCGATCGCGGCTGGATCGTGAATCTCGGCTCGACGGCGGGCACCTATCCGTATCCGGGCGGCAATGTGTACGGCGCGACGAAAGCATTCGTGCATCAATTCAGCCTGAATCTGCGTGCGGATCTGGTCGGCAAGAACGTGCGCGTGTGCTCGATCGAACCGGGCTTGTGCGGCGGCACCGAATTTTCGACGACGCGTTTCAAGGGCGATAGCGCGCAAGCCGACAAGGTCTACGAAGGCACCGATCCGATCACCGCCGACGATCTGGCGAACACTATTCGCTGGCTGATCTCGCTGCCCGAGCACGTCAATATCAACGCCATCGAAATGATGCCGACCTGCCAGGCGCCTGGTCCGCTTGCGGTCAAGCGGCGCGGTTAAGCGCCTGATAGGCACGAACCTCTTTTTAACGGAGCAATAACGTGAGCGAATCCAGAAAGTATGTGGTGATGGCCGAATTCCGCTTGCTGCCGGGCAAGCGCGAGGCGTTCCTCGAAGCGGCCCACGCCGACGCGCGCGATTCCATGGCGAACGAATCCGGTTGCAGTGCGTTCGACGTGCTGTTGACCGAAGGCGATGAAAACCTGGTGGTTTTCCACGAAGTCTATGCGGATCGTTCCGCCTATGAGTGGCATACGCGCACGCCGCATTTCGCGACCTTCAAAGCCGCCGCCGCGCCGCTGCTCGACGGCGAGCGCACGGTGCGCTTCTTTCAGCGTCACGCCTGACGCGCGAGCACAGGATTTCACACTGACCCAGGTGTGAATATGCGAGGACGACCAGCCTCGTATTTTTAAGGGCCTTGGCCGCCGGAACCCGGCCAAGGCTTCTTTTTTTTCGCAATCAAATTGTGAATCGCGCGCGCAATGCGCACACCGCGATCATGCAGGTCGATGAGTCGCGTGTTTATTCGACGTCGAATGGATCGGAATCCTGATCGAATTCCGCGCCGACGGTAGGTGACCGATAATATTGGCTGGGCACCACGCCCATGATCCGTCGAAAGACCGCTGAAAACGCGCTCGCGGAATCGTAGCCCAGATCGAATGCAATCGACGTGACCGGCTCGCCGCTGGCGAGGCGCGGCAGCGCCGCGAGCACGCGCATATGCTGACGCCATTGCGTAAACGACATGCCGACCTGCGCCTGAAATAGCCGCGCCAACGTGCGCGCCGACATGTTCAATGCGCTGGCCCATTGATCGAGCGTCCGCGCGTCGGCGGGCGTGGCCGCGAGCGCGGCATGGAGCGGCTGAAGCCGCTGGTCGGTGAACGCGGGGACTTTCAACGGCCGCGCGCGCGACCATTCGATTTCCGCCAGGGCGAGCGCGGTGATCTGTCCGTCGCGGCCGTCGACGTTGTACTCCACGGGCATCTCCACGGCCCTCAGAATGAGTTCCTTCAGCAGCGTGGAAACTTCGATCGTGCAGGGCACGGGGGGCGCATTCGCGGGAATCGCATCGGGCGCGATATAGAACGTTCTGACCGAGGTGGCCGTCTTGAAGTGCACCTCGTGCTCGCAGTCGGGCGGAATCCACACGGCGCGATGCGGCGACGCGATCCACGACACGCCGCCGGTCTTCACTTCCATGACGCCGACCGGCGCGTAGAGCAACTGCGCACGCGGATGCCGATGCCACGCGCTCACGCTGCCGCGCGCGAACTCCTTCGCCATGGCGCCGACCGGACGCGAAATCGTTTGATAGTCATCCCGGTTGGAACTCTTTGCCATGCTGCGTGTGTGTCCGATTCGCTGCTGAAGTTGGCCAATCCGATGTGGCCGGTGCGGAGCGCACATTTTAAACTTGGCGCGATATCGCTGCCGTGGACGCCGCCTGAACAGAAAGCGCGCGCGCAGTTCAACCGCGCTTCAACATGCTCATCATGACGAATACCGATCAGCCCCAGAAGGATCCCCTCCATACCGAGCGTTTGTTTTCCTACGGCACGCTCCAGCTCGAACCGGTTCAGCTCGCCACTTTCGGCCGCAAGCTCGACGCGCAGCCCGACGAGATGCCGGGCTTCTCGCTCACGATGGTCAAGATCGACGACCCCGAAGTGGTCGCGACGAGCGGCAAGACGCATCACCCGGTGGTCGCCTATACCGGCAATCCCGCCGACCGCGTGACGGGCGCCGTGTTCGCGATCACCGCGCAGGAACTCGCCCACGCGGACGATTACGAAGTCGCCGCGTACCGGCGCGATCGCGTCACGCTCGCGTCCGGCGTCGCGGCGTGGGTCTACGTCGACGCCAACTCGCCGCGCCAGCCCTAGCCGCGCGCGGCCGCGCCGATATCGCGCGCTTCCAGCACCGCGTGCGGCGCGCCGTGCCGCGCGACCGCGAGCATCGCCTGGCCCATGTCGGCGGTCGTCACCAGCTTGTCGCCGAGCGCGACGCGCAGCAGCGGCCAGAGCGGCTTCATCAGCACATAGAGCGCGTGATAGAGGCGCGTTTTCGAGCGGATGCCGTCGAGCGGCTCGATCGCGCCGGGCCGGAACAGATACACCGCGCGAAAGCCCGCGCGTTGCAGCGCGTTTTCGGTGCGGCCCTTCACGCGCGCCCACATGCTGCGGCCATGCTCGCTGCTGTCGGTGCCCGCGCCCGAGACGTAGACGAAGGTCATCGCGGGATTCAGCCGGGCGAGCGTGCCCGCGACCGACATCGTGAGGTCATAGCTCACGCGCGCGTATTCCACCTCCGACATGCCGACCGACGACACGCCGAGGCAGAAGAAGCAGGCGTCGTAGCCCGTGAGTTCGGCTTCGACGGCGTGGTTGGCGTCTGGATTCGCAAGATCGGCGAGCACGGTTTCGCGTAGCTTGGGATCGCGCACGCCGGTTTCGCGGCGGCCGACCACGCGCACCTCTTCGACATCGGCGGCGCGCAGGCATTCGCGCAAAACGCCCTGGCCGACCATGCCGGTCGCGCCGTAAATCAGCACTTTCATGTTGCGTCCTCGGGACGGAAGGTTGGATCAGCGTATCGATGAGCGTATCGATGAGCGGCGGGACGCGTCCCAGAACTGTCCCGCGCGCTCAGACGGACGATGCGCGCCGGGCTCAGTCGCGCGGCATGGCAGGAATCGGGTCGATGTGACCGAAATCGGTCGCCAGCGAGATGGCGCGCCAGCGCTCGCCTTCGGCGGCGCGCGCGGCGTCGAAGGCGTTCGCGTATTGCAGTGCGTCGCTGCCCAGCAGCAGATGCGCGGGCGGATTCGCGTGGCGCGTCAGTTGCAGCACGACCTGCGCCACGCGCGCGGGATCGCCGCATTCGTGGCCCAGGTGCTCCTCCAGCCGCTTCGCCAGCACGCCGATCGAGGGCGCGTAGTCGGGCAGCAGCGCCGGAATCCGGCTGGCGGCCTCGCTGCCCCAATCGGTCGCCATGCCGCCCGGTTCGAGCGCCGTCATGTGAATGCCGATGGGCGCGAGTTCCTGGCGCAGCACTTCGGTGAATCCGCCCACCGCCCATTTCGCCGACTGGTAGGCGGCGAGCCCCGCCACGCCCAGCCGTCCGCCCACCGACGAGACGTGCAGGATATGCCCGGACCGCTGCGCGCGCATCGCCGGCAGCACGGCGCGCGTGACGTTCGCCACGCCGAAGAAGTTGGTGTCGATCTGCGCGCGGAAATCGTCCTCGGGACTTTGCTCGAAGGGCGCGATATGGCCGAAGCCCGCGTTATTGACGAGCACGTCGATACGCCCGAACGCATCGAGCGCGCGCTGCACGGCCTCGCGGGCCGCCGCCGGATCGACGACATCGAGCGGCGCGGTTTTTACGCGGTCGCCGTAACGCGCCACGAGATCGCCGAGCCGCTGCGGATCGCGCGCGGTGGCGAGCACGCGTTCGCCCGCATCCAGCGCGGTTTCGACGATATGACGGCCGAGGCCGCGCGCGCTGCCGGTGACAAGCCAGACTTTGGACATGATCAGTTTCTTCCTCGTTGAATATGAGCGAGTACTCACTCATTAAAAAGACAAAAAAACGCACGCTCAGGCGTGCGCGACGGCGTTCCAGAAGGCGTTGAAACCCGCGTCCAGATAGCGGTTGCGCTGCGTGGGTTCGCGGACGATGAAATCCATGGTGGTCTCCGCGAGCGCGCCCATGATCGCGGACGCGAACGCGGCGGAGTGGCCTTGCAGATGCCCGCTGGCGATGCAGTGTTCGATCAGCGTGCCGGTTTCGGCGAAGGCCTGCATGCCGGCCGCGCGGACCTGATCGGTGATGCGTTCGGACGCGCTGAGCACGAGCATGACCTTGCGCTTGTGCGGATTGGCGACGCCCCAGTCGACGTAGCGCCGCCACAGATGCTGCGCGCGCTCGCGCAGGCTCGCGTTGCGCGGGAAGTCGGGCACGAGCGCCTCGCGCAACTCGCTCTTGAGCGCGAGATAGAGCGCGTTGAGCAGCTCGTCCTTGTTCTCGAAGTAGGTGAAAAGCGTGCCTTCGGCGACGCCCGCCGTCTTCGCGATCCTGGCCGTGGGCGCGCCGAGCCCTTGCTCCGCGATGACCTCGACGGCGGCGGCAAGAATGGCGTTGCGTTTGTCTTCGCTTTTCGGGCGGGCCATGGTGAAGGCGTTTGACGTGAATAGCTGAGTGATTACTCAATCATAAAGCGGGGCGGCGATCTGAGCAAGCGGTTTGCATCGCGAATCTCGTCTAGTCAACTTTGTGCATGCCTCGGCCGAAGGCTTTCTATTGGCTGTCGTTTTGCCCCGTACTGGGGCAAGCATCCGACGAATGCACGTCTTTGCGCCCCTTGGAGCGCCTCGCGTGCTTGGGGCATACCCCAGGGAAGGGGGATTTTTGGGAAATCCGCTTGCATCAATTATTTTGTTCCCGCATCTTGTCTAGACAACACGCGAGGCGACAAAGCCTTGCGAGCCGTTTCGGTGTTTCGCAAATCAAAGGAGTGTCGAGATGCAGTCGAAGTACAGCAAGTTGGCCAAGGGATTGATCGGTGCTGCCATCGGCACGGCCCTGTTTGGCGGCGCGGCGCAGGCGAAGGACGTGACGATCGCGCTCGAAGGCGGTTACGCGCCCTGGAACATGACGCTGCCGGGCGGCAAGCTCGGTGGCTTCGAGCCCGAGCTTGTCGCGAATCTGTGCGCCCGCGCGCAGCTCAAGTGCAATCTCGTGGCGCAGGACTGGGACGGAATGATTCCGGGCCTCCAGGCTGGAAAGTTCGATGTCCTGATGGATGCGATTTCGATCACGCCCGAGCGCGAGAAGATCATCGCGTTCTCGAAGCCGTATGCGTCCACGCCGGCGACCTTCGCGGTGACCGACACGAAGATCCTGCCGAAGGCGGCCCCGACCTCGGCGGCGCTCAAGCTCGACACCGACGCGAAGTCGAACGCGCCCGCCGTGCAGGCGCTGCGCACGGCGCTCAAGGGCAAGACCATCGGCATCCAGTCGGGCACGGTGTACACGCGCTTCATCAACGAGAACTTCAAGGACGTTGCCTCGATCCGCGTCTACAAGACCTCGCCGGAACGCGATCTCGACCTGTCCAACGGCCGCATCGACGCGTCCTTCGACGACGTGACCTACTACGCCGCGAACGCCGACAAGAAAGAAGCCGTGCCCACCGTCACGGCCGGCCCGAAGATCGGTGGCCCGATCTGGGGTCCGGGCGAGGGCCTCGCGTTCCGCAAGCAGGACGCCGACCTGAAGGCGAAGTTCGACGCGGCGATCACGGCGGCGATTGCCGACGGCACCGTGAAGAAGCTCTCGGAGAAGTGGTTCAAGACCGACGTGACGCCCTGAGCGGCGCGCATCGCGTGAGCGCGCGCGACCGTCCGGTCCGGTGTGAACGGCGGTTGTCGCGCGGTGGGTTTCGCAGGCTTGCTTGAGGTGGCGTGATGGCTCTTTTCCAAATGCTCGGTTTCGGGACCGAAGGCTGGGGCGGTGTGCTCCTGCTCGGCGCGCTCATGACGGTGGTGCTGACGATCGCGGCGCTCGCGATCGGCGCGGTGTTCGGCGCGCTGGTGGCGGCCGCCAAGCTCTCGCGCTTTCGCACGGCGCGCGTGATCGGCGACTTCTACACGACGGTGTTTCGCGGCGTGCCGGAACTGCTCGTCATCTATCTGTTTTATTTCGGCGGCTCGTCGCTGGTGTCCTCGATCGGGCAGTGGTTCGGCGCGGACGGCTTCATCGGCGTGCCGCCGTTCGTGATCGGCGCATTCGCGGTGGGCATGATTTCCGGCGCGTATCAGGCCGAGGTTTACCGCGCCGCCGTGCAGGCGGTGTCGCGCGGCGAACTCGAAGCTGCGCGCGCGATCGGCATGCCCACGCTCACGATGGCGCGCCGCATCCTGATTCCTCAGGTGCTTCGTTTCGCATTGCCAGGTATCGGCAATGTCTGGCAATTGAGCCTCAAGGATTCCGCGCTGATCTCGGTGACCGGTCTCGTCGAGTTGCTGCGCGCGAGCCAGGTGGCGGCGGGATCGACGCATCAGTATTTCCTGTTCTTCGTCGTGGGCGGCGCACTGTATCTCGCGATGACGGGTGTATCGAACCGCGTGTTCGGCCGGGCGGAGGCGATTGTCGGCCGCTCCTTCAAGCGCAACTTCGCGCGCAACTGACGCCAGAGCGGCCCCATCATGCAAATCGACTTCGACTTTCTTCTCGACACCACGCGCCAGTTGATCGCGGCGGTGCCGGTCACGCTGGGCCTGTTCTTCGCCTCGCTCGTGATCGGCGGGCTGCTGTCGCTCGTGATCGTCACGATGCGCGTCTCGCCGCACTGGCTGCCCAATCGCTTCGCGCGTGCGTACATCCTCGTGTTTCGCGGCTCGCCGCTGCTGATCCAGATGTTTCTCGTCTATTACGGGCTCGGCCAGTTCGGCGTGATCCGTGAAAGTTTTCTGTGGCCCGTGCTGCGCGAGCCCTATGTGTGCGCCGTGCTTTCGCTCGCGCTGTGCACGGCGGGCTACACGGCCGAGATCATTCGCGGCGGCCTGATGGCGGTGCCGGTCGGGCAGATCGAGGCGGGCTATGCGGTCGGTCTTTCGGGCTTCTCGCTGCTGCGCCGCGTGATTGCCCCGATCGCGCTGCGCCAGTGTCTGCCCGCGTATTCGACTGAAGCGGTGCTGCTCGTGAAGTCGACGGCGCTCGCGAGCCTCGTCACCGTGTGGGAAGTCACCGGCGTCGCGCAGCAAATCATTCAGCAGACCTATCGGACCACTGAAGTGTTCGCTTGCGCCGCGCTGATCTATCTGTGCCTGAATTTCCTCGTGGTTCGCCTGATCGGGCTGCTGGAGCGCCGCCTGTCGCGCCATCTGCGCGCCGCGCCCGTGTCTGCCCGCCGTACCGCCACGCAACTCGAAACCCGTCGCGCCGCTTCGTGAGCGGCGCATCCCCCCGGAGAAACGTATGAACGCATCCGCACCGGTCGCCCTGTCCGTGAAGAACATTCACAAGTCGTTCGGCGACCATCACGTCCTCAAGGGCATTTCGCTCGACGCCCACGAAGGCGATGTGATTTCGATTCTCGGCGCGAGCGGATCGGGCAAGAGCACCTTCCTGCGCTGCCTGAATCTGCTCGAAATGCCCGATGACGGTTCCGTGGCGCTCGGCGGCGAAGCGCTGAAAATGAAGCGCCGCCGCGACGGCAAACTGCAACCCGAGGACCGCCGCCAGGTGGACCGCGTGCGCTCGCAGCTGGGCATGGTGTTTCAGAACTTCAATCTCTGGTCGCACATGACCGTGCTCGAAAACCTCATCGAAGGGCCGATGCGCGTGCTCAAGCGCACGCGCGCGGAATCGATCGAGGAAGCCGAGGCGCTGCTCGCCAAGGTCGGTCTCGCCGACAAGCGTGCGCACTATCCGGCCCATCTGTCCGGTGGCCAGCAGCAGCGCGTGGCCATCGCGCGCGCACTCGCGATGCATCCGAAGGTGATGTTGTTCGACGAGCCGACGTCGGCGCTCGATCCCGAACTCGTGGGCGAAGTGCTGCGTGTGATGCGCGCGCTCGCCGACGAGGGCCGCACGATGCTCGTCGTCACCCACGAAATGGGTTTCGCGAAACATGTGTCGAATCGCGTGATGTTCCTGCATCAAGGCCAGGTCGATTCGGACGGCACGCCCGACGAGGTATTCGGCGAACACAAGTCGGAACGCTTCCGCCAGTTCGTGTCGAGCCACCAGGACCGCAACGCTCACTGATTCCCGGACCGAGTTCATCATGTCAGTCATCCGTTCCACGCGCCCGTTGGACTGGCGCGAAATCTGCGCCGTCGCCGCGGGCGCGCCGCTCGAATTGGCACCCGACGCGCGCGAGCGCATCGGCGCCGCGCGTGCTCTGGTCGAGCAGATCATCACCCGCAATATCCGCGCGTATGGCGTGAACACGGGGGTCGGCGCGCTGTGCGACGTGGTCGTGTCGCCCGCCGAACAGCACGCGCTGTCGCACAACATTCTGATGAGCCACGCGGTGGGCGTGGGCGAGCCGCTGGGCGCGCAGGAAACGCGCGCGATCATGGCCGCCGCCATCAACAACTACGCGCATGGGCATTCGGGCGTGCGCGTCGAACTCGTCGAGCGGCTCGTGGCGCTGCTCGAAGCCGATTGCCTGCCCGAAGTGCCGGCGCTCGGTTCGGTCGGTTATCTGAGTCACATGGCGCATATCGCGCTCGTGTGCGTGGGCGCAGGTCACGCGCGCTGGCGCGGCGAGCGGCTGAGCGGCGCCGAAGCGTTGCGGCGGCTCGGACTCGAACCGCTGTCGCTGCAGGCGAAGGAGGGTTTGAGCCTCGTGAACGGCACGCCGTGCGTGACGGGGCTCGCGGCGCTCGCGCTGCAACGCGCGCACTGGCTGCTCGATTGGGCCGACGCGGTCGCCGCGATGAGCTTCGAAAATCTCGGCGGGCAGATGGCGGCGTTCGACGCGGGCTCGCTGGCGTTTCGCGTTTCGCCGGGCCTCGCGCGAGTCGGCGCTCGCATGCGCGCGGCGCTCGCGGGCAGCGGCCTGCTGGCGGCGGCGCTCGGGCGGCGCACTCAGGATCCGCTCAGCATGCGGACGATTCCGCACGTGCACGGCGCGGCGCGCGACGTGCTGGCCGCGACGGCGGAAGTGGTGAATCGCGAACTCGCGTCGACGACCGACAATCCGATTGTCGTTGGGACACCTGATGAACCTCGCGTGTATTCGCAGGCGCACGCGGTGGGCGCGTCGATCGCGCTGGCGATGGACAGCCTCGCCGCCGCTGTCGCGCAGGTCGCGGCGATGGCGGAGCGGCGTCTGGACCGCCTCGTGAATCCGCTCGTGAGCGGACTGCCCGCGTTCCTCGCGCAAGCGAGCGGCACGCGTTCGGGCTTCATGATCGCGCAGTACACGGCGGCCGCGCTGGTCGCGCAGAACCGCCGCGAAGCCGCGCCCGCGAGCCTCGACGGCGGGGTGACGTCCGGCTTGCAGGAAGATCATCTGTGTCACGCGACGCCCGCTGCGCTCAAGGCGCTCGCGGTCATCGAAAACAGCAGCCGCATTGTCGGCATCGAACTGCTGGCGGCGGCGCAGGCCTACGATCTGCAGCCGCTCGCGGCGGCGCGCGCGCCGTACACGGAAGCGCTCTATACGCAGGTGCGCGGCGTGCTGCCGACCTATTGCGACGACCGCCCGCTTGCGGAAGACATGACGCTGGCCTTCCACCTGATCGCCGATGGCGGACCGCCGCCGCTGCCCGATCCGTTCGATTTGCCGTCGACGCCCGAGCGCTGGACGCCCGCGCCGGTCGAGCCCGTCGCAGGCGCGGGCGCGGCGTCCGCCAACGATGCGATGCCGGGCGTGGTCGGCAGCTGAACGCGGTTCGAGGCGCAACGAGAACATGACCGACATGAGCGCTCCGATGCAGGCCGAAAGCACGGCGCGGCGCACGCCGTCCGCGCCGCGCAAGGTCGCGCCGCCCTATGAGCAGATCAAGCGTTACGTGATGGGGCATATCGCAGACGGCACCTGGAAGCCGGGCGATGCGATTCCCTCGGAAACCGAGTTCGTGAAGGAGTTCGGCGTGGCGCGCATGACGGTCTCGCGCGCGTTGCGCGAACTGACCGCGGAACACGTGCTGACGCGTGTACAGGGATCGGGCACCTTCGTCGCGCCGCGCGATTACGAATCGACGGTGCTGGATATCCGCAATATCGCGGACGAAATCGCCTCGCGCGGCCATCGTCACGCGGCGCGCGTGATCGCGCTCGAAGCGAGCGGATGGTCCACCGCGATCGACGAACTCGAATTGAAAAGCGGTCCGGTGTTCCATTCCTCCATCGTACATATGGAGGATAACGAACCAATCCAGTTCGAGGACCGCTATGTGAATCCGCGGTTGTTTCCGCGTTATCTGGAGCAGGACTTCACGCTCGAAACGCCGAACGAGTATATGGTGCGGCTCGCGCCGATCCAGCGCGCGGAATTCCGCATTTACGCGCGCAAGCCCGATGCGCAGATTCGCCGCCATCTCGCGATGGAAATCGGCGAGCCTTGCCTGATGCTATGGCGGCGCACCTGGGTCGGCGACGACGTGGCGACGGCCGTGCAACTCTGGCATCCGGCGTCACGCTTTCATCTGGCGGGCGCGGTTTGAGCCGCGCCTGCCTTCGCGGCGCGCATTACGAGTGCGCGTACACCACCGAATCCAGATACGCGAGCTGACCGTCCTGCTCGGCGTGCACGAGATCCTGATACACCTGGGCACGCGTGAGCGGCTTGACGGCCTGACCGTACGGCGGCACCCATTGTTCCGCCGATGCGGCCGCGCCGACGTATTTCACCTGCGTGGGCGCGGCTTGATGCGTGCCGTAATTCGGCGCCGAGCCGACGTTCGTCTGCGCGAAGGCGGTCGTGGTGGTGGCGATACCTGCAAGGGCGGCGGCGATCATGAGGGCTTTCATCTGTTTCTCCATTACGGTTGAGTGAGGAGCGATGCGGGTGTCATTGCTCGCTCCATGTTGCATAGCGTAGTGGCCTGGACTTATCAGAAAAGAGACGGCTTGATGAAGAAAAGTTAACTCGCGCGGGCGTCGAGTTCGGCTAAGGCGAGCGCGTCCAAAGCGCGGGTTTGGCGGTCGCGATACAGTGAGGCGAGCGCGTGTGGCAGGCTGCCCGCGCGCGGTTTCGAACCGCGTCCGCATTGAAGGGCGCGAACACGCAAGATCCGCGAAACACCACGAAGCACCGCGAATTTCCGCACACGTCTCTCCGCACACTTCGGCGCCGCTGCCCATGCCCCGCAAAAAGTCGAGCGTCTGGCTCAGAGGTTTCGATCTGCTTTCAAGCGCGCTCGGCGTGCGGCCCGTCAAGCCGCCGAAAGCCGCGAAATCCGGGCTGAAGAAGCGGGGCACGAAGGCCGCTGCCACGTCTGTCCTCAAGCCCGTCATCAAACCCGCCGCGAAGCGCCAGCCCGCGGTCAAACGCATGGCGGCGCGCGCCACGCCGTCCGGCGTGCCGGGAAAATGGGTCCGCTCGTTTCATTCCGCGCCGCCTTTGCCGGGCCACCTCGTCAACCATCTCGCCTACGAGTTGTATTTGCCCGCGAGTTATTCGCCGCGCGCGGGCTTGCCGCTCGTCGTCATGCTGCACGGCTGCAAGCAGACGGCGGCGTCGTTCGCGGCGGGCACGCGCATCTGCAAGCTCGCGGAGCGCGCCGGTTTCGCCGTGCTGCTGCCGGAGCAGGCCAAGACCGCGAACGCGCAGCGCTGCTGGCACTGGCACGGCGACGCGGCGCAGACGGAAGCGCCCGCCGTGGCGTCGCTCGTCGCGGCGCTCGTGCGCGAGTACGGTTTCGACGACGCGCGCGTCTATCTCGCGGGCATGTCGGCGGGCGCGGGACTCGCGGCGCAACTCGCGATACGGCATCCGCGACTGTTCGCGGCCGTGGGGCTGCATTCGGGGCCGGTGTTCGGCGCGGCCACGTCGACGATGAGCGCGATGAGCGTCATGCGGCGCGGCAGCCGCGAGGAGCCCGCGCAACTGATCGACGGCACCGTCGACGTGCAGACGTATCCGGGCATGCCCGCGATGATCGTGCATGGCGAGATCGACGCCGTGGTGGCGCGGCGCAATGCGCTGCAACTGGGCGTGGAGTTCGCGCGCGTCAATCGGCTTGTCGATGCGCAGGGCGTGTTGCGCGTGGGCGAGGAGCGTGCGTTCGAGCGCGACGGCGCGGACTATGTCGATTATCTGAAAGGCGGGCGTTTGATCGTGCGCGTCTGCGTGATTCGCGGGCTCGGTCACGCGTGGAGCGGCGGCGATCCGCGCGAGGCGTTTCATTCGGGGCGCGGTCCAGAATCGACCGCGATGCTCTGGCAATTCTTTCGTCGGCAGAAAAGGACTGCTTAGTATTCTGCGGGCGATGCTGGTGCTGCCGTTGCAGCCAGGCGACCCGTCGCGCGCGTCTGGCGTATAACCGTAACAGCCGCGCATGGCTTGCGCGGCCGATCCGCATCCCCACGGAGATCGTCATGACACTCACTCTGTTGCGAAGCGTGTGCGCCTGCGTGGCGCTGAGCGGCGGCGTCGCCGCGTATGCCCAGACGGATAGCCCTCCCGCCGAGGCGTCGTCGATGCCCGCGCAGGCCGCGCAGACCGCGTCCGCGAGCCAGAAGGCGACCAAGGCCGATCGTGCCCTGTCTCACGCGGTGCGCCGCGCGCTGGCGAAGGCGCAGGGCTTCGACGTTTCAGGCGTGTTCGTGCGGGCGCGCAGCGGCGCCGTGACCTTGAGCGGCACCGTGCGCAGCGGCGACCAGATCCGCCAGGCGGAAGAGGTGACGCGCTCGGTGCAGGGCGTGACGTCCGTATCGAACAAGCTGACGCTCTTTCACGGCGGCAACGGCTAGCAGCGTGACGAGTAGCAGGTGACCGGAAGCGGGCGATCAGAAGCGGTAATTCAGCGCGGCGAAAGTGGTGAGTTCGCGGCGGCGCTCGGTGATCGGACTGCCCGCGGCGTAGTGTTCGAGGCGGCCGAGCGTCGCGTTGACGGAGCCGACCCAGTGCTTCGAGAAATCGTGCGTCGCGTAGAACGTCATGTGCACGTCGCGCACGCCGGAGCCGGTGGCGTATTGCGGCAAGCCGGACGCCTCGCTCTGCGCATCCGACACGCCGAACAGCGTGCGCGTGTAGAGCGCATTGGCCCACGTGAGGCCAGGACCGACCGAGAACAGCCAGCCCGTGAGCGGCAGCGACGCGTACAGATCGAGTGAAGCCGTCGTGCCCTGACCGTGCCCGCTGATGTCCTGATACACGGCGGCCGCGCCCGTGAAGGCCCATAGCGTGTAGTCGGCGAACAGGCGCAGCTTGGGGCCGTCGTCGACGTTGCCGAGTCCGCGCAGATGCGGATCGTCGGCGACGTTGCGCGACTGGAAGTCGAAGCTCAGCGACGCGCCCACGTGATAGTTCTCGCCGCGGAACACGTTCACGCCGAGCACGTCAGGGCCTTGCGAGAAGATGCGGTCGCGGTACGAGATATCGAGCGACGGGAACGGATACACCTTCAAATGGCGCGCGCCCGGGTACTCGGGCGCGATATACATGCCCGGTCCGATCGAGATCTTCCACGGTGAGTCCGCTTGTGCAGCTTGCGGCGCATCGTCGGCCCATGCGGGGCGAACGCAGGCGAGCGCGGCCACGCACGCCAAGCCCATCACGCCAGCGAGTTTTGGCAGCGGCCTCACGTGTTTTTCCTTCCCACGGCCGCCAGTTGGCGCAAGCGCCGCGCCAGTGCCTTCGACACCACGGGCTGGCTTTGCGCGTCGCGTGCGCCGCGCGCGATTTCGCTTTCGCGCAGAAACAGCGCGGTCTCGCGCGCGACGATCTCGCGTTCGTTGTCCGACGTAATCATGTGATACGAATCGTCGAGCCAGACCGTGCGCAGCAAGCTTGCGCCGATATGCTCGATCACGTAGCGCGGATTGCGCGGGCTCGAGGTTTCGTCGTCGATCGAATGGATCACGAGCGTGTCGTTCTCGATCTCGGCCACGTCCTTGCGCGCGGCGCGCGAGAGCCGCAGCGCCTGATGCAGCGCGGGCAGCGCAATCGTCGAGGGGCCGACTTCGCTGAACGCGTTGCGCTGCATCGCACGCGCGATCTTCGCGCGCAGCGCTTCGTTTCGCAATCCGAAGGGTTCGGCTTCGCGATACTGGTAGATGTGGCGCATTGGCGTGTAATACGCGCAATCGAGCAGGAAGCGATACCACGGAATCGCCCAGCCGTCGTAGGCGAGCGTGAGCGAAAGCAGCACGAGCGACTGCGCGGCCGGGCGTGCGTGCACGAGTCGCAGCGCCAGCGCGCCGCCGATCGACAATCCGCAGACCGACACACGCGCGTAGCGCGCAGCCAGCGCGTCGAATTCGCGCACGGCGCCTTCGAGCCAGCGCTCCATCGTCTGCACCGGCGATCCCGCGCTATAGCCTTCGATAACGGGCGCGCAGACCGTGAAGCCTTCGTTCTGCAGATAGCGCGCGAGATAACGCAATTCGAGCGGCGAACTGGAAAGGCCGTGCAGCAGCAGCACGGCGTGCGAATCGCCTTCGTGGAAAAAACGCGCGGCCTGCATGGCCGGCGCTTTCACGGCGACGGGAGGGTGTTCGATCGTCGCCATGTCAGGCCTCCGTACGCAGCACGAGGAATTCGCCCGCGTGCGTCGTGAAGCGCTCGCAGGTGCAATTCGTGAGCCGATGCTCGCGCTCGTGCGGCGCGCGCCGCAGGCGCACGCGATGATGGCCGGGCCACAGCGTATTGCCGAGGCGCTGCACGTCGTCGGGATGGACTGCATCGAACAGCGGGCCGGGCGCGATCTCACTCGCCTGCGGCAGCGCGGAACCGGCGCTCTGTCCCACGCTCGCGCGCTGCGCGGCATTGGTTTCGAGCGCCTTGATGAGAATGAAGCCGTCGTGATGCTGCGCGAGATGGCGCAGCAGACGATGCGTTTCGTCGACGGCGCGGCGGGCGAGCGCGCGCTCGTTGTCGTGACGCAGCAGCATTTCGTAGCGCGATTGCGCGACCGAGGCGATCAATTGCGCGCGGCATTGCTCGCGCCGCAGGCGCTCGATCAAGGTAATTACGATCAGCGTGACGAGCGGATACGACACGACAAGGATCAGGTCGTGTCGATCGAAATACGTAATATTGCCGTAAGGAGGCACGAACAGATAATCGGCGATACCGAGACCGAACACCATCACCGTGAGCGCGGGAGCAAGACCGAGATAGTATTCGACCAGCGCGGCGGTGATGCAGAACCCGGTAGCGGGCATGATGGGGCCGAGCACCGGATGCAGGGCGATACGGAGGGCTGCCGCGATGGCGAGCGCGCCGGCTGCGAGACACCAGCGGCGTGGACCTCGGGGTGCCCAAAGGCGGGCATTACGGACTTTCATGGCATGCAATGGCGCCAACCTCAAGGCGTTTCGTCGCGATCGTGCGGCGGCGGACGCTGGCGCGTTCTTTCTAATGAATAAGGAAGCGGGTCGGACTCGTTATGCCGCAGGCAATGCGTTTCCAACCAGTACAGAGGATATTTATATCGGCTAATTTCCTCACCGGCTGCGCATGTTACCACTGATTACAAAGGTTTTTTCCGTAAAATTCTTTCGAATTACTTTCCATTTTGACGATAAGTTTCAGGTTGTCGAGCAACGTCAATCCAAGCGAATAAAAGCGATATGGAAATGCAAGTATTTCTCGTCAATGCGTCGTCGATAAATGCGAATGAGGCGCTTTTAATTGCCATGCGCATCTGAAGTTTTAACACCAGTTTTACGCGATCCGCACTACGCTAGGTGTGTCTTCATCACCGGCGAGATGCTCGCCCGATCGTATGGCTCACGCCCATTCCCGCACTATTGCTGTCGATGTTCCCGCTACGCTTTCCCAATCGGCGCGCCCGCGCGCCAAAGTCGTGCCGCTGCGCGCGCCGCGTGCGTGGCTCGATATCAGGCTCGATGCGCGCACGCACGACGCCGCCCGCGCGCACCTGGCCGCGCTCTATCAGTCGCCGCTCGGCATCTATGTGGTGCAAACCGCGCTCACGCGCGAGACGCTTTGTGTGCGCTTCGATATCGCGCCCGAGGACTTCGCGTTCACGCTGCATACACTGATGAATTGCGTGCCCGAAGCGACGATCTGCGCGTTGCGTCCGCGTCAAGATGCTAAGGATTGCTGATATGTTCGAGGGAATCTGGTTGCCGATCGTCACGCCGATGCGCCACGGCGAAGTGGATATCGACGCCTTGCAGGCGCTCACCGAGCATTACGTGAATGAAGGCGTCGACGGTCTCGTGGCGTTGAGCACGACGGGTGAGGCCGCGCTGCTCGACGAGGTGGAACGCGCCGCCGTGCTGCAGGCGGTGACCGATGTGGCCGCGCAACGCGTGCCGGTGCTTGCGGGCATCGGCGGCAGCGATACGCGCGCCTTCGTGCGCGAGATGAACCGGCTGGAACACTGGGACGTGGCGGGTTTTCTCGTTTCCGCGCCTGCTTACGTGTGCCCCGATCAGCGCGGCGTGGCCTGGCATTTCGAGCAGATCGCGCGTGCGACGGCGCGGCCCATCGTGCTCTACGACGTGCCGCATCGCACCGGCGTGGCGATCGAGGCGCAGACCGTGTGCGAGCTGGCCGACATCGGCAATATCGTCGCGATCAAGGCCTGCGTGCGCGAGCGTTTCGACGCGCTCGGCGGCTTGCCCATCGCGATGCTCTGCGGCAGCGACGAGGCGTTTCTCGACTGCCTGAACGCGGGCGGCACGGGCGGCATTCTCGCGGGCGCGCACGTGTGCGGCGACCTGCTGCGCGACGTGCTCGCGCTCGCGAAAGCGGCGCGGCACGAAGCGGCCGCCGATCTGTTCAAGCGCTTCGTGCCCGTGTTGCGCCTGTTGTTCGCGGCGCCGAATCCGAGTGCGATCAAGGCGATGCTCGCGCTGGAAGGGCGTCTCTCGCACGAGACGCGCATGCCGATCGCGAGCGCGTCGCCGGCCTTGATCACGCGGCTGGAAATCGCGCGCGCCGCGCTCGACGATCTGCGCGCGGAACTGGCGCAGAACGCGTGACGATTGCGCGGGGCCGCTCACTCGATCGCGTAATGCACCGATAGCTGGCCCTTCTTCTCCTTCACCTTCGATACGACGATCTTGCCCACGCGCGCGGACGAGTCCACGTGCGTGCCGCCGCAAGGATAGGCCGGTTGCGCGCCGAAGCCGATCTTGCGCACCGCGCCTTCGAACTGGCTATGACGTGGCAGATCGTCGGCGACCTGGGCGTTCGCGTGCTGCTCGATGAACTCGGCGGAGAAGGGCGGCGCGGCGCTATGGCTTTCGAACACGACGCGCGCCTCGCCCGGCCAGTGATGCGCCTTCACGGGCTTCCAGCCAAGCTGCTCGCCGCAATAGCCGAGCAAATGCCCCGCCGAATGCAGGCGCGTGTGCAGGTCGCGCGCGTCGGCATCGACGCGCAGAGGCACACTGCCGAGCGGCACTTCAGCGTCGCAAATGTGGATTACCTCGTCGCCTTCGAGCAGCGCGCGCAGCACGTTCGCCGCGCCGATCGTGCCGATGTCCGAGGGCTGGCCGCCGCCTTGTGGATGAAACAGCGTCGCCGACAACACGACCTGATAGTGGCCCTCGTCCGTGCGCGTGCAGCGCAGCGCGATGCTGTCCATGTGCAGATCGTCGCTGTGCAGATAGAGGCGTTGCGTCATGGCCGCGTCCTCACGAGCGAGCGCGAGCCTGCGAGGCCGCGTCGCGCGCGTGCGCGATCAGGCTCTCGACGGCGTCCGGCGCGGTGCAGAACGAGGTCACGAAACGCACGACATTCGGCCCCCAACGGTCGCGATAGAACTGGAATCCGGCTTGCACGAGCGCCTCGCTGACCGGCTGCGGCAGACGGCAAAAGATGATGTTGGCCTGCGTTTCGCCCATCACTTCGACGCCCGGCACCGTCGCGAGCCCTTGCGTGAGACGACGCGCCATGTCGTTCGCGTGGCGCGCGTTGCGCAGCCACAGATCGTCGCTCAGATACGCGTCCATTTGCGCGGAAAGAAAGCGCATCTTCGAGAACAGATGGCCCGCGCGTTTGCGGCGATAACCCATTTCGGCGGCCAGGTTTGTGTCGAACAGGACGATGGCTTCGGCGGCGAGCACGCCGTTCTTCGTCGCGCCGAGCGAGAGGGCGTCGACGCCCGCTTTCCACGTCATCTCGGCGGGCGTGCAGCCGAGCGAGACGAGCGCGTTCGCGAAGCGCGAGCCGTCCATGTGCAGCTTGATCGAGGCGGCCTTGCACGCTTCGCCGATGGCCGCGATTTCATCGAGCGTGTAGACGCTGCCGACTTCGGTGGCCTGCGTGATGCTCGCGCAGGCGGGCTGCGTCGAATGTACGTCGCCGACCTTGACGCGCGCGGCGGCGCGCAGTTTATCGGCATCGAGTTTGGCCGCCGGGCCGTCGAGCGTCACGAGCTTCGCGCCGTTGGTGTAGAACTCGGGCGCGCCGCATTCGTCGGTGTTGATGTGACTCGCGGGATGGCAGTAGACGTTGCCCCACGGCGGCGTCATCGTGCTCAGGCACAGCGCGTTGGCGGCCGTGCCGGTCGGCACGAGGAACACGGCCACGTCGCGTTCGAAGATTGCGGCGAGCCTGCGCTCGACGCGCGCGGTGATCTCGTCGGCGCCATAGGGGCTCGACTGGCCCGTGCTGCTCGCCACGATGGCCGCGACGATTTCCGGCGACGCGCCCGCGATGTTGTCGCTCGTAAAACCCCATGCCGGCGCACTCGCGCCGGGTGCTCGCTCACTGTTCATGCCTGCGTTCCTCGACTGGCGGGCGACGATGGCTCGCCCGGATCGACGCATTCTGGCGCACGCGCCCCGGCGGCGGCTTGTAAAAAATTGCGCGACGGATCGGGAGACGGCGGACTCAGGCCTGGTAAGTCGAGGGCGCGACGCCAAACGCCTGGCGGAATGCGCGGTTGAAGTGGCTCTGATCGTAGAAGCCGACCGCCTGCGCGATGCTGGCGATCGCCTGCGGACGCCGCGACAGCAGGCTGCACGCGTGTTCGAGCCGCAGGCGCACGAGCCACGCGTGCGGCGTCATGCCGATCGTCTGCTTGAATTGCTTGAGGAACGCGAAGCGCCCGAGGCTGCATAGTTCGGCCAGCGAATCCAGCGTGATTTTTTCGGCGAGATGCGCGAAACAGTAGTCGCGCACGCGCTGCCATTGCTGCGGCGAGAGCGCGCCTTGCACGTTCTCGGGCACGACCGCGCGCGCTTGCGTGAGCAGCAGGTCGGCGAGCGCGAGCCATTCCGATTGCACTGCGAGTGCGTCGGCGTTGGCGCTCATGGCGTCGTGCAGGCGCAGCAGGCGATGCGCGAGCGCCGGGTCTTCGAGCATCGTCGCGGCGAGCGCGGGTTCGCGCGGTGCGCCGCCGATCTCCTGCGCCACGCTCGCGAGCAGTTCGGGCGCGACGCGGAAGGTCTTGAGCGTATAGGCGTCGCCGTCCTCGCCCACGCCGTCGTGGATTTCGCCGGGCGGCATCAGCGCGATGCATCCGGCCCCGACGCGCACGGTCTTGCCGTTGAAGCGCTGCCGCTGGACGCCATCAGTCACCAGCCCGATATGGAGGTCGAGATGGAAATGGCGCTCGAAACTGAAGTCGACGAAACGCGCGGCGCCCAGCACGAGGCCGGGAACCTCGGAGACCTGGTGGTACTGGACGGAATCGGCCATGGGAAAAGGGCGGGAGGCGGCGGTGTCGAGGGAGTATACCGCCGGGCGGCGCGCGGCGCTTGGGCACTTCAAGGCACAATACGGCGGTCCGACGCGATAGAGACGCAAATCCGCTTCAAGATTCATCCACCATCGTCGATGAGGAAATCATGAGCAATCCGAACGAATCGAGCGAGTCGCCCGAGCGCGGCGAAGGTTACGAAGCCGGCAAGGCGCGGCGCACGCAGGTGATGGGCGAGCCGTTCGTCGAGCGCGCGATGAGTGGGCTCGATGGCTTCTCGCGTCCGCTGCAGGACTGGCTCAACGAACACGCATGGGGCAGCACGTGGCTGCGCGACGGGCTCGATCTCAAGACACGCAGCCTGTGCACCTGCGCGATGCTCGCCGCGCTCGGGCGCAGCACCGAACTGAAGGGGCATGTGCGCGGCGCGATCAACAACGGCGCGAGCGTCGTCGAGATTCGCGAAGTGCTGCTGCACAGCGCGCTGTATGCGGGCGCGCCCGCAGCGAGCGAAGCGTTTCGCAGCGCGCGGGCGGTGCTGGAGGAGATGGGCGTGGCAATGCCCGAGTGATGCAGCGTGGCCTGAAAAAAGCTCAGGCCGCCATGCTTTCGCGTTCCTCGCGTGCCTGCGCCGCGAGCGTGTGCGTGTGCGGATCGATCGTCACCGGCACGCGGCGCGCGACCGCGCACATGAGTTCATAGCCGATCGTGCCCGAGGCTTCGGCCACTTCGTCGACCTTGACGTTCTCGCCCCACAGTTCGACCGTCGAGCCGATGTTCGCCGCCGGGCACGGCGTGAGATCGACCGTGAGCATGTCCATCGAGACGCGGCCGACCACGCGCGTGCGCACGCCGTCGACCATGATGGGCGTGCCGGTCGTCGCGTGACGCGGATAGCCGTCGGCGTAACCGCAGGCCACCACGCCGATGCGCATCGCCCGCTCGACTTCGTAGGTGCGGCCGTAGCCCACGGTTTCCTGAGGCGCGAGCGTCTGCACGCCGATGATCTTGCTCGTCAGCGTCATCGCCGCGCGCAGGCCGACGCTTTCGATATGCCGCGCCGCGCCCGTGGGCGACGCGCCGTAGAGGATCGTGCCGGGACGCACCCAGTCGCGATGCGCGCGCGGATGCCAGAGCACCGCGGCCGAATTCGCGAGCGAGCGCTCGCCGGGAATGTCCTGGGTGGCCGCGTCGAAGCGGTCGAGTTGCCAGTCGATGGCGCCGTCGTCGGCGTTCGCGAAATGCGTCATCAGGCCGATCTCGCCGATCGTCGGCAGGGCGCGGGCGCGTTCCCACGCGGCGCGGTAGGCGTCGGGCCGGTAGCCGAGGCGGTTCATGCCCGAATTCATCTTCAACTGGATGTCGATCGGCCGCGTGGTGTTGGCGGACGCGAGCAGCGCCAGTTGATCGTCGCCGTGCACGGTCACGGTCAGGCGGTGCGCGACGGCGGTCGCGACGTCGGCGGCATCGAACACGCCTTCGAGCAGCAGGATCGGGCCGGTCCAGCCCAACTCGCGCACGCGCACGGCTTCATCGAGATCGAGCAGCGCGATGCCGTCCGCCGCCGCGAGCGCGGGGTAGATGCGCTCGATGCCGTGACCATACGCGTTGGCCTTGACGACCGCCCACACGCGCGCGCCCTCGGCGCTTTGCTTCGCGATCTGGAGATTGTGGCGGATGGCATCGGGATGAATGCGGACGGCAATCGGACGCGGCATGGCGGATGGGTTCCTGGTCAGTGGTTTGTGCAATCGTATTGATTTTCGGCCAGTTATTTTTAATGTATTTTCTCGGAAATTTGGACGAAACCACTGGTTCGGAATGTCAGCCCGTGGCGAGGTGCTTGTAGTAGAACGTCGTCGCGCAGAGTGCGCCGTCGGGCATCAGCGCGTAGTCCGGCACGGTGCCCGCGCGTTGCCAGCCGCTGCGCGCGTAGAGCCGTTCGGCGTCGCCGCCGGTCACGGTGTCGAGCACGAGCACGGTTTTTCCGGCGGCCAGCGCGTGCGTATCGACGGCCTGCATCAGCAACTGGCCGACGCCGCGCCGACGCGCGCGGCGATGCACGAGCATCTTGGCGACATCGGCGCGATGCGGCTGATTTTCGGGCTGCGCCGTGACGATCTGCACGGTGCCGACGATCGCGCCGCTCGCGTCTTCGGCGATCAGCAGAATGCGTTCGTCTGCGGCCACGCCATCGGCGACGCGTTGCCAGAACGCCTGCGCCGTCTCGCGCGCGAGCGGCGCCATGAAGCTCACTGACGCGCCGCCTTCCACGCAGTCCATCAGCACGTCGGCGAGCGCGTCGAGGCTCGCGGCGGCTTCGTTCGCGCCGAGGCGGCGCACCGCGATGATGTCGTTCGTGTCGTTCATGCTGCGCTCCTTGCGCTGCCTTGGGGGACGCGGCTCAGCGCCACGAGATAACGCGCCGGTTTGCGCGTGGGATTGCGATAGACGATCGGGCAGTCGAGCCGCATCGCGAGACAGTCGCCAGTGCGCAGACGCCAGCGCTGCTCGCCGACGGTCATCTCCATTTCGCCTTCGATGATCCAGACCTGCTGATGGATTTCCGCGTCGCGCAGGCTGGTGTCGTAGGCCACGCGCTTGCCCGCGGGAAACTGCACTTCCACGAGTTGCAGCGGCGACCAGAGTGCGGGCGAGAGATTGCGGCGCACGTAACCCGAGGCCGGATCGATCCAGACCGGCTGTTCCTGCGCGGTGGCGAGCGGCGAGGGTTCGGCGGCCGCCGCGCCGTCGGGCGCTTCGAACAGCGAGGCGAGCGACACGCCGAGCGCCGTCGCGAGTTTGTCGAGCACGACGGCGGTGGGGCTGCTCTGTCCGCGTTCGATCAGCGAAATATTCGAGCGGCTGACCGTGCTGCGTTCGGCGAGCGCGTCGAGCGACCAGCCGCGCGCGTCGCGCAGTTCGCGCAGACGCTGGGCGAGGGCGGTGTGGATGTCCATGCTGTGTCCAGTTTTATGGATGCGGTGTTCCAATAAACTAGACGGGCAATATTCCTGTGTCAACTGCCGGAAAATCGGCATAGAAAACGGCGGATTCAAGCGCCAATTAATCTGGAGTCCGAATGAATGGATGCGATAAAAAAGCGTGCGGCCGCGATGACCGCACGCCTGGAGCCGTCGCTTAAACGGCCGCGATCACGTCGATGCGCAGCGCTTCGCCGCCCGCCGCGACTTCCAGCAGGCGGTCGACGTTCGGGTGCGCGCCCGGACGGTTGCGCGCGTCGGCGGTGTGCTCGGCGAACACTGCGAGGCCGTGCTCGGCCGCCTTGGCGTCGAGCGTGCCGAAGGCTTGCTTCAGGTAGTGGTAGACCGCGAGCGAGCCTTGTTTGCCCGGCTTGTTCTCGATCGTCGAGACCACGGCGCCCTGGCCGTTCACGAGGTCGATGCGCTCGATGCCGTCGATGGCGGGCAGTTGCGCGAGGTTGTCCTTGAAGACGTTGCCCGGTTGAATCATGAAAAACTCCGTTAAGTCAGATGAAGCGTGAGGATTGCGTAGTGGGCCGCATTTTAGCCGATCCTTTAGACGATCCCCCGCGCCGATAGCCCGTCGGGCCGCAGTCGCGCGCGCCGCCTCGCTGCGCCGCGCGCCGGAATACCACGTGTTTTCAGGGCTTTTCTTTCGCGAGCGCCGTGAGGATCGCGTATCCGGCGCTTACGCGCGCGTCGATCGGATAGGCCTTGTTGGCGAGTATCACCACGCCGAGTTTCTGCGAGGGCACGAACGCCGTGTAAGCCGAGAAGCCGTTGGTCGAGCCGGTCTTGTTGATGAGCGCGTCGGCTTGCGGCGGCAGCGGCGGCGTGATGGCCGTGGCGGGCGCGCCCTGGCGCAGCATGACGGGGCCGTTGCCGTTTTGCAGCGTGGCCAGCGCGACGGGCCACGGATACTGCTCCCACGCGAGATCCTGCGTGAGCGCGCCCGACGTGTAATAGCCCGTGTGCGTGCAGGCGAGCGCGCGCTGCCACGGCGCATCGAGCGGCGCGAGACCCATGTTCGCGTCCAGATAGCGCACGAGATCGGGCGCGGTCGTGCGCAGCCCGTAGGCTTCATCGGCGAGCACGCCGGGATGCATGCGCAGCGGCGTGTCGTGCGCGTCGTAGCCTTGCGCGTAGTTCGGCATCTGCGTGGCGGGCACGTCGAGCCACGTGTGCGTCAGGCCGAAGGCGGGCAGCAGACGCTGCTGGACGGTCTCGCGATACGGCTCGCCCAGACTCTGCGCCGCGACCATGCCGAGCAGGCCGATGCCGAGATTCGAATAGACGCGCTGCGTGCCGACGGGCTGCGCGGGCTGCCAGTGGCGGTAATAAGCGATCAACTGCGCTTCGTTCGTCACCTCGTCGGGCACGAAGAGTTGCAGGCCGGACGTATGCGTGGCGAGATTGAGCACGCTCACGTGGTCGAACACGCTGCCGCGCAGCGCGCCGACATACTGGCTGGCCGGTGCTGCGAAGTCGAGCTTGCCCGCGCCTTGCGCGTAGCACGCGAGCGTGGCCGTGAACGTCTTGGTCAGCGAGCCGATTTCGAACAGCGTGTCGTCGCGCACGGGTGCGCCGGTCGCCTTCGAGGCCACGCCGTAGCGATAGAACGTGTGCTTGCCGTTCACGGTCACGCCGACGATCAGGCCCGGCACGCCGTATTTCGCCTGCACGGGCGCGATGGCGGCATCGACGGCGTTTTTCAGGCGGTCTTGCGCGTGGCCGGTGGTCGCGATAGCAGTGGCGGCCAGGCTCATCGACATCAGTAAATGTTTTATCGTGATTTTCACGGTCGAGGACGGAGTCGGTCTGTGGAGCGCCCGGCAGACACCGCCGGGCGGCGGATCATGCACATTGCAGCGATTTCGCCGACGATTGTGGTGCGTTGCCCGCCACCCGACAAGCGACGATAATTTGGCTCAGCCACAAGCCAAACTTATAGGTCGACACGATGCGTCCCAATCTGCCATTGCACGCGCTGCGCGCCTTCGAGGCGTCGGCGCGCCATCTGAGCTTCACGCGCGCCGGGCTCGAACTCAAGGTCACGCAGGCGGCGGTGAGCCAGCAGGTGCGCATGCTCGAAGCGTGGCTCGGCGTGCCGCTGTTCCGGCGTCTGCCGCGCGGGCTCGGCATGACCGACGAGGCGCGCGCGCTGCTGCCCGTGCTCAGCGACGCGTTCGGCCGCATCGAAACGGTGCTCAAGCAGTTCGAGGGCGGGCGTCTGCACGAAGTGCTCACGGTGGGTGTGGTCGGCACCTTCGCGATCGGCTGGCTGATGCCGCGTTTGAAGTCGTTTCGCGAGGCGCATCCGTTCGTCGGACTGCGGCTGCTGACGAATAACAATCTCGTCGATCTGGCGGGCGAGGGGCTGGACTTCGCGATTCGCTTCGGCGATGGCAAGTGGCCCGCGACGGATAACGTGCGCCTGTTCGACGCGCCGCACGCGGTGCTGTGCGCGCCGGAGATCGCGCGGCGGCTGGCGTCGCCGGCCGATCTGGCGAAGGAGACGCTGCTGCGGTCCTATCGCACCGACGAATGGCTGGAATGGTTCGCCGCCGCCGGAGTCGAGGCGTGGGCCGTGAGCGGGCCGATTTTCGATTCGTCGCGGTTGATGGCGGAAGCGGCGATGCAGGGCGCGGGCGTCGCGCTCGCGCCCGCGTGCATGTTCGCGCGGGAGTTGCAGGCGGGGTTGCTGGCGCGGCCGTTCGAGGCCGAGGTGATGCTCGGGAGTTACTGGCTGGCGTGGCTGAAGTCGCGGGCGATGACGCCCGCGATGAAGGCGTTTTATGAGTGGATCGTGGCGGAGGCGGCCGCGCGCTAACGCCGCTTACCGATCGCCATCACAACACATTCAACATCGCCAGCGCCGTCTCCTGCAAATGCGGCAGCACACGTCGCACGGCGTCGTCGGGGCTTTCATCGCCGATCGACATATTCGTGCTCAACGCCGCGACCACATCGCCGCTGCGATTGCGCAGCGGCACCGCCACGCCGCGCACGCCCACCTGCAATTGCTGCTCGATCAGCGCATATCCGTCCACGCGCGCACGCACGATTTTCTCGCGCAGACGCGTCGCGCTCGTGATCGTATGCGCCGTGAAGGGCGCGAGCTCCACGCCGTCGAGCCAGTTCGATACCGCCTGCTGATCCTCCTTGTACGCGAGCAGCACTACGCCCGGCGAGATCAGCGGCGCGGGCACGCGCGCGCCGAGCACGAAGCCCGTCGTCATCACGCGCGAGACGCCGTTGCGCGCGATCACCACGAGATCCCAGCCGTCGAGCACGCTCACATAGGCCGACTCGTTGAGCGTCGCGCTCAATTGCTGCAGATACGGCTGCACCATGCGCGGCAAGCGCGCCGAATCGAAATACGACCAGCCCACGCGTAGTACGCGCGGCGTGAGGCCGAACAGGCGTCCATCGGTGTAGACGTAGCCGAGCGATTCGAGCGTCAGCAGATAGCGCCGCGCGGCGGTGCGCGACAGGCCCGTGCGTTCGCCGGCCTGGGTCGCGGTCATCCGCGCGTGCTGGTTGTCGAAGGCTTCGAGAATCGCGAGGCCTTTTTCGAGTCCGGCGATCCAGTCGCGGCGGGCGAGAGTGGTGGTTTTCATGGCGGAACGCCGTCAAGCCGGAAAGCGAAAAAGGCCGGGCATGCGCCCGGCCTCGTGAGTCGATGTGCGCTTGCGTTCAGTGCGCCTGCGCGGGCTTCATGCGCGCCGCCACGAACAGCGAAATCAGGCAGCCGACGGCCAGATACGCAGCCACCAGATGCCACGAGCCGCCGCCCACGCCGACCAGCGCCACGGCGATGAACGGCGTGAAGCCGCCGCCGACCACGCTTGCGAACTGATAGCCCACGCCCGCGCCGCTATAGCGGTATTCGGCGCCGAACAGTTCGGTGAAAAGCGGCTGCTGCACGCTGACAACCATGTCGTGCGCGATGTTCGCGAGCGCCACCGAGAAGATCACGATCCAGACGATCGAGCGCGCTTCGAGTGCGAGGAAGAACGGCACCGCGCTGGCAAGGCCGATCGTCGCGCCGATCAGGTAGACGCGGCGCAGGCCGACGCGGTCGGCGAGCCACGCGAAGCACGGAATCGTCACGCACGACAGCGCGCCGACGAACAGGCCGATGCCGAGGAACAGGTCGCGCGACAGGCCGAGGTTCGTGGTCGAATAGCTAAGCGCGAACGCGGTCACGATGTACATCGTGAAGAGTTCGGCCAGACGCAGCGCGATGATATAGACGAAGGCCTTCGGATGACGCGTGAGCGCTTCGAGCACCGGCATCTTGAGCTTGCGATGGCCGTGCTCGACCTTCTCGACGAACTCGCGCGACTCGTCCATGCTCGAACGCACCCACAGGCCCACGAGCACGAGCACTACGCTGAACACGAACGGCAGACGCCAGCCCCAGGCGCGGAACGCGGTCTCGCCGAGCAGGTGGCTGAGCAGCGCGACGATGCCGGTCGCGAGCACGAGGCCCACGCCGTAGCCGACCTGCACGCCGCTGCTATAGAACGCCTTCTTGTGCTTGGGCGCGCTTTCGACGGCCATCAGCGCCGCGCCGCCCCATTCGCCGCCCACCGCGAAGCCCTGAATGGCGCGCAGCAGCACGAGCAGCACGGGCGCCCACCAGCCGATCGTCGCGAAGGTGGGCAGCAGGCCGATGGCGACCGTCGAGAGGCCCATCAGCATGACGGTCAGCACGAGCATGCGCTTGCGTCCGAGGCGGTCGCCGTAGTGGCCGAACACCACGCCGCCGAGCGGGCGGAACAGGAAGCCCACGCCGAAGGTCGCGAAGGCCGCGAGCGTGCCCATCTTGCCGATGTTGGGGAAAAACGCGGTATTGAAGACCAGTGCGGCGACAATCCCGTAGAGCAGAAAGTCGTACCAGTCGACGACGGCGCCGACGAAGCTGCCCAGCGCGGCCTTGCGGGCCTGGCCGCTCGGGCGGGCGGCGGGAGCGGGCTCGGAGGCGCCGGTGGTGTCGAGGGTCGGGGTCATGAGTGTCTCCAGAAACTGGCTTTTGATCTATGTCGCCAAACATACGCGCGGGACTTGCCGCAGCGGTGAAACGGAGCATAGAGCCGCGCAGGCGGCTCGGCAATGTACGGAACGCGCAAAATGCGCGATTATCGCCCAATCGCGTGCGTTTATCGAACGCTTTGCGGGTTAGCACCGAGGGCAGGCACGACCTGGTCGATGCCCTTCTTTGGCGCGATGAACGATTTGGTTAAAATTGGCGGGTACTGGCGGCGCGGTCTGTCGCCGCCGTCGTTCATGGTTTTTTGCTGGTTTCAGGAGCCTTCCGCATGTCGTCCAACCCCATTTCCGGCGCGCCGGAGCAGGCCAATCCGCTCGGCATGGCCGGCATCGAGTTCGTCGAATTCGCGGCGCCCGATCCCGCCGCGCTCGGGCGGCGCTTCGAGCAGCTGGGGTTCAAGGCCATCGCGCGCCACATCAGCAAGGACGTGACGCTCTATCGCCAGGGCCAGATGAATTTCCTGCTCAACGCCGAGCCGGACTCGTTCGCCGCGCGCTACGCCGAGGAATACGGCATGGGCATCTGCGCGATCGGCGTGCGCGTGGAGAGCGCGCGGCGCGCCTTCGAACACGCGCTGCGTCTGGGCGCGTGGGCGTTCGAGGGCGAGCGCGTCGGCGCGGGCGAGCTGAAGATCCCGGCGATCCAGGGCATCGGCGACTCGCATATCTATTTCGTCGACCGCTGGCGCGGCCGTGGCGGCCTGCGCGGCGGCGTCGGCGACATTTCGATCTTCGACATCGACTTCCGCCCGATCGACATCGCCACCGCCCAGGCCGATCTGGAGCACGGCGGCACCGGCCTGCAACGCGTCGATCACCTCACGCAGACGGTGGGCGCGGGCCGCATCGACGAATGGCTCGACTTCTATCGCGAGCTGCTGCATTTCCGCGAGATCCACGAGATCAACGCGAACTGGCACGTTTCGCAGGAGTCGCGCGTGATGGTGTCGCCGGGCGGCGAGATCCGCATTCCCGTCTACGAGGAGGGCACGCGCCGCACCGAGCTGATGCACGACTATCTGCCCGATCATCCGGGCGAGGGCGTGCAGCATATCGCGCTCGCGAGCGACGACATCGTGCCGTGCGTCGATGCGCTGATGGCGAGCGGCGTCGAATTCGTGGAGCCGCCGCCCGCGTATTACGATTCGGTCGATGCGCGCCTGCCCGGTCACGGCCTCGATATCGAGGCGCTGCGCAAGCGCCACATTCTGATCGACGGCGAGATTGGCGCGGACGGCGTGCCGCGCCTGTTCCTCCAGACCTTCGTGAAGCGCCGCCCCGGCGAGATCTTTTTCGAAGTGGTGCAGCGCCTCGGCCATCATGGTTTCGGCGAGGGCAATCTCGACGTGCTCGCGAAGGCGCGCAAGGCTTGATGCGCGACGCCTGACGCTCGACACGCAAGAACGCACAAACGCAAAAACGTAAAACACGCCCTGCTCGAAAGCGGGGCGTTTTTCATGCTGCGTCGGAATCCGCGCGCGGCCTTACACCGTCACGACGATCTTGCCGACCTGCGCGCCCGCTTCCATGTAGCGGTGCGCTTCGGCGATCTCGTCGAGCGTGAACGTGCGGTCGATCGCGGGCTTGAGCGCGCCCGCGGCGAGGCCGTCGCTAATGAAGCGTTTCGCGCGTTCGAGCTTCGCGGCGTCGGTGGTGATTTCGAACAGTTCGTAGCCGCGCACCGTGAGATGGCGCGAGAGCAGGTCCATCACGGGCACGCTCAGATCGCGCGTGTCGAGCGCACCGTATTGCACGAAGATGCCCTGTTTCGCGAGCGCGCGCAGCTGATGCGCCGCCTCCGGGCCGCCGACCGGATCGAACGCCAGATGCGCGCCCGTGCCGCCGGTGATTTCCCGCACCTGCTGCGTAAGCGCCGCGCCGCCGCCCGCGATCACGTGCTTTGCGCCCGCTTCGAGCAGCGCCGCGCGCTTGCTGTCGCTGCGCGTGAGCGCGATCGGCACCGCGCCGACGCTGTTGGCGATCTGGATCGCCGCGAGTCCCACGCTGCTGGACGCCGCGCCCACCAGCACCGCCTGGCCGCGCGCGAGGCCGCCGATCTCGATCAGCGCGCCCCAGGCCGTGGCGTACTGCATCCACGTGGCGGCGGCTTCCTCGAACGAGAGGCCCGCCGGGTTCTTCACGACGGCGTGTGCGGGCGCGTTCACGCGTTCGCCGTACATGCCGTAGTCGAGAAACGAGAACGCGGGCACGACGCTCACGGCGTCGCCGGGCGCGAAGTCCTGCACGCCGCTGCCCACGGCTTCGACGATGCCCGACGCTTCATAGCCCAGCGCGGCGGGAAAGCGCGGCGCGTGCGTGTACTGGCCGCTGCGGTACATGACTTCGGCGCGGTTCAGGCCAATGGCCTTGACGCGGATCTGCACCTCGCCGGCCTGCGGAGCGGGCACGTCGACGTCGTCGATCTGGAGCACGTCGGGGCCGCCGATGCGGTGAAAGCGGACGATTCTGGACATTCTGGATTCCTCTTGAATTCGAACGGGGCGCATAAGCATGAAAAGATGCATCGCAAGGCGCGCCCGGTCCGATTACTGTATGCCGCGCCGCAGCGCGAATAAACGCGTGGCGCGATTACTCATTGTTATTGGATGAATAACAATGCGCGCGCTTGAGCGGAATCCACGCAGCGCTTCAAGCCGGACAGCGTTTGCCGATCAGCTCCGTGAGCCAGTCGACGAACACGCGCACCTTGCCCGGCAGATGCTCGCGATTCGGATACATGACGGAGATCGGCTTGGGCACCTTCGCGATGCCGGGCAGCACTTCCACGAGCTGGCCCGCGTCGATGTGCGGCTGCAACGCCGGGCGCAGCGCGTGGATCAGGCCGAAGCCCGCAAGACCGCACGCAAGCAGCGCTTCGGAACTGTCGGTGAGCAGGGCGCTGTCGAGCTTGAGCGCGACGGTCTTGCCGCCGCTGCGATACACCCAGTCCATCACGCGGCGGTTGCGTCCCGTGAAGAAGTTCACGGCGCGATGCGCGCGCAGATCGTCGAGCGTGCGCGGCAGGCCGTGGCGCGTGCAATACGCGGGCGACGCGCAGGTCACCATCGGCACCTCGCCGATCTTGCGCGCGACCATGCTGGAGTCTTTCAATTCGCCGATCCGCACCACGCAGTCGATACCTTCGCCGATCAGATCGACGGGCTGATCGCTCGCGCCCAGCACGATATCGATCTGCGGATAGCGCTGCTGGAATTCGGGCAGCGCCGGAATGATCACGGCCTTGGCGAGCGCCACGGCCACGTTCAGGCGCAGACGTCCCTTCGGCTGCGGGCGCTGCTGCGAGAACTGCGCGAACGAGGCGAACGTGTCGTTCACGCCCGCGAGCAATTGAACACAGCGCTGATAGAACTCGTCGCCTTCGGCGGTCGTGCTCACGCGGCGCGTGCTGCGGTTCAGGAGGCGGATGCCGAGTTCGTCCTCGAGTTGCTGCACGGCTTTCGTGACGGCGGGGCGGTGCAGTTGCAGCGCTTCGGCGGCTTGCGTGAAGCTGCCGCGCTCGACGATATTCACGTAGATCTGCATGGTTTGCAGACGATCCATGGGCATTCCTTGACGATCGATTCAGCGCGCGCCGATGTGCGGACCGGCGCATGTGCGCTCGCGTACGGACGCGCGGCGCGCGCCTCGCGTATGCTGCAACCGGGGCCTCCCCAGAAGCGGTGCCGACAATGATAAACACTGACTGCCACTCCGGGACACGCGCGCGCGCGAAACGCTTCGCGCTGGGCCTCGCTGTGTGGTGCGCGAGCGTGGGCCTGAGCTTGAGCCCGGGCTTGAGTGCGCGGGCGCAGGACGGCGCATCGCGCGAGGCGGCCAATCCGGCGACCGGTCACATGCAACACGTCGCGAAAGCGTCGGCGTCCGCATCCGCTTATCGTCCTGCGCTGTGGACCGCGAGCCTGCCCGGTCATCCGACCTTGCTGCTGCTGCCCACGATCCACGGACTCGCGAGCGACGACCCGCGCATCGACGCCGCGCTCGCCGCGCTGGCGGACCGCGTGCAGGCGATCGCGCTCGAAACCAACGTGAGCCCGACGCACGACAATGTGCAGACGATCCTGCGCTACGGCCTCTATCCCGCCGCCGACAATCTCACGAATCACATGCAGTCGATGAGCGCCGAGGCGCTCGCGCATTGCGCGCGCGATAGCGGCGCCGATATCAAGGTGTTCTTCCAGCACAAGCCGTGGCTCGCGGGCTTCGTCGTCGATGCGGTGCGGCTGCATGAGCAGCGCTTCGAACGGGAGGATGGCGCGAAGCCGCCGCGCTTCGTGCCCACGGGCGAGTCGCTGGTGTTCGCGGGGATCGACGCGCGGCTCGAATCGATCGCGCAGCGCCAGCGCATTCCGCTGATCTATCTGGAGACGATCGAGCAGGGCATGCGCCTCTTCGACGAGATGCCGGCCGCCGATCAGGAAGCCTTTCTGCAAGGCGAATGCGCGGGACTGCATGGCGCGCGCCAGGGCGCGGCCTCGTACGCGCAGTTTCAGCAGGCGTGGGTAACGGGCGACGCCGCGCAACTGGAGCGGCTGGCGATGGCGCGCTTTCCCGGCGAAAGCGACGCGCATTACGACTTCAGCCAATACCTCTATCTGCGCGGCACCGATATCTTCGCCGAGACGCTCGCGCAATACGGCTATTTCTACGGCAAGGGGCCGATACTCGTCGCGGTCGGCGCAGGGCACTTTTTTGGTGCGCACTCGCTGCTGCAACGGCTGCACGACGCCGGTTACACCGTCACGGGACCGCTGCCCGCGCTGCGCAAAGTCGCGGCTCGCTGACGAAATGTAAACTTACCAACTCTTTCGAGGGCTTCCCTAAACTTTCCATCGCATGCGCCGTTAGACCAGGTATGAAAACGCCATTCTCGAAATCGGAAGCCCAGCTTCTGCTGTCGATCGCCCACGAGCGCGCGGAGCACCGCGCGGCGGCGGCGGGCGTCGAGCTTGAGTCGGCCGCGGGTTCCGCGATCTACGACACGGTGATCTATTCGACGCTGTCCGAGTTCGCGCCCGCGCTCACGATCGACGAATTCATCGGCCTGCTCGCGCGTCCCGAGATCCTGCACTGAGTCCTGCACGGCGCCCTGGACGGCGATCGGCATTCCTGATGCTCGAATAACGAAACGGCGCGCGGGCCATCACCCGCGCGCCGTTTTTTCATCGGCGAATCATCGGCAAAACGTCTGAACGTTTAGAACTTCTGGCGCAAGCCCACGCTCACGATCGCCTGCGATTGAGAGTTCGACGAGTGGCCGTTGCCCTTGTCCGAGACCGAGGCGGTCGCGGCCACCGGATGGCCGAGCGCGTCGAGCGTCGTGCCCGAGGCGTGCTGATAACCGGCCAGCAGATACACCGTCGAGCGCTTCGAGAAGTCGTAGAGCGCGCCCACCGAGACGTTGTGGTACTGCGCGGCATCGTCGAGATTGTCGACGTCGCTGCCCCGCGTGTAGCTGTAGCCCGCGAACAGATGCGTCCGCGGCTGCACGTTCCACATGCCGAACACGCCCGCGATGTTGAAGCGCGCCGTGCCCGAGTAGAGCGAGTTCGCGCCCGCCTTGTACTGCACGTTGCTGTAGTTCACGCCCACCTGCACCGTGCTGAAATCCCAGGTCGCGCCCGCGGCCACCACCTGCTGCGACTGCGCGCTCGCGAAGCCTTCGTTGATCGACGAGTTGAAGGTGCCGTCGTAGGTGCCTTGCCACTTGCCGTAGGTCGTGTCGTCGAGGCCGGTCTTGCTGTTGTCCGAGCGCTCGTAGCCCACGCCCACGCGCAGCGGGCCGTTCGCGTAGCCCGCGCCCACGCTCCACGTGTTCTTGCGCTTGAGGCTGCCCGCCTGGCCGCCGAAGCCGTAGAGCGCGCCGAACGAAAAGCCGTTGTATTTCGCGCTCGTGTACTTGATCGAGTTGTCGACGCGCGTGGTCTGGTCGAGGTCGTCGATGTCGCCCGGATGCGCGCCGAAGCCACCGATCTGGCTCACCGGCGCGACCGGCCCGACGAAGTCGTCGAGCGAGGTGTACTGGCGGCCCATCGTCAGCGAGCCGTAGCGCTGGTCGGCGAGGCCGACGAACGCCTGGCGGCCGAACAGACGGCCGCTCTGGCCCGAGGTGCCGTTGCTGATGTCGAAGCCGTCTTCGAGCACGAAGATCGCCGAGAGGCCGTTGCCGAGGTCCTCGCGGCCCTTGAGGCCCCAGCGGCTGCCCGAGAGATTGCCGGTCGTCATGGCGACGTTCGAATGGCCCTGATAAGCGCCGGTCTTGCCGGTGCGCTCGTTGCTGCGGTACGTGATGCCCGCGTCGGCGATGCCGTAGAGCGTGACGGAGCCCTGCGCCGCGGCGGTGCCCGCGAGCGTGAGCAGGATCGGCGCGGAGATCAGGTGTTTTTTCATCATGAGTCGTCTCGGTGAAAAAGAGAGCGCCGCATCAAAGCGGTCTCGTTGTTATGCGCGCGCGCACCGGCCGCCTCGATGAACGAGGCAGCCGGCGTGCGGCGCTGGAAAAACGCGGATCAGAACTTCAGGAGGTCAGGCGCGTGAGGGCGTTCGAAGCCGTGTTGCGGTATCAGCGCTTGAGCGAGGCGCCCGGCGGCAGCTCGGGCGAGGTGACGGTCACGGTCTTGCGCAGCTTCGCGACGTCGTCGGCGCTGACCGGCGCGCCGGTGTTGCCCCAACTGGTGCGCACGAAGGTGGCGACGTCGGCGACTTCCTGGTCGGAGAGGCGCCAGCCGAACGGCGGCATCGTGAAGGTCGAGGGCGCCGTCTGCGTGCCTTCGAGCGCGGCGCCCGCGAGCAGCACATGGATCAGCGAGGTGGCGTCCTTGCCCTGCACGACGGGGTTGCCGCCGAGCGCCGGGAACACGCGCGTGTAGCCGCGTCCGTCGCTGCGGTGGCAGGCCATGCAGTTGTCGCGATAGACCGCCGCGCCGCGCGCGCTCGCGTCGCCGCCTTGCAGCTTGCTCGCGGCGGCGGCGTCGTAGGCGTACGGCGTTTCCTTCGCGTCGTTCGAGGGCAGCGTCTTGAGATAACGCGCCATCGCGAGCAGGTCCGCATCGGTCATGTGCTGCATGCTGTGCTGGACCACGTCGGTCATGCCGCCGAACGCCGCCGTATGCAGATTGCGGCCGGTCTTGAGGAACTGGACGATGTCGTCCTCGCTCCATGCGCCGATGCCCGTACGCGGATTGCCGCGCAGGCTCGACGGCACCCAGCCGTCGATCGGGCCGCCGCCCGCGAGGAAGTCGTCGCCTTCGAGATCGGTCAGCGCGAGTTCCTGCATCGTGCGCGCGCGCGGCGTGTGGCACGCGCCGCAGTGGCCGAGGCCCTGCACGAGATACGCGCCGCGCGCGACGATCGCATCGTTGTAATGCCCGGCGTCGAACGGCGCGACCTTCGGCGCGAACATCGTGCGCCAGATGCCGAGCGGCCAGCGCATCGACAGCGGCCACGGAATGTCCACCGCGCGATTGGCGGCGTTCACCGGCGCGACGCCGTGCATGAAGTACGCGTAGAGCGCTTTCATGTCGTCGTCGGAGAGGCGCGCGTACGACGGGTAGGGCATCGCCGGATAGAGCGTGTCGCCGTTCGGACGCACGCCCTGGCGCACGGCCTTCGCGAAGTCGTCGTAGGTCCACTTGCCGATGCCGCTGCCAGCGTCGGGCGTGATGTTGGTCGAGTAGATCGCGCCGATCGGCGTGTCGAACTTCAGGCCGCCCGCGAAGGGCTTGCCGCCTTGCGACGTGTGGCAGGCGATGCAGTCGCCGGCGCGCGCGAGGTATTCGCCATGCGCGACGAGCGCGGCATCGGAGGACGCAGCCGACGCGGTTGTTGCGGCATGCGCGGCCGCAGCCGCGAACGTCATCGACAGCGCCGCGCACGCGGCCAGCGCGCCACGAGCGAAGCCCGTGGGGAAAAGGTTCTTCTTCATGCGGATCGTCACACGCTCACCAGAGGGCCGGGGTTCTTGAGGTACTGGCTGCGAATGGCCTTCGCGGACCAGTACGCCAGGGCGGCGACCATCCCCGTGGGGTTGTAGCCGATGCCTTGCGGGAACGCGGACGCGCCAATCACGAAAACGTTATGGACGTCCCAGCTCTGCAGATAGCGGTTGAGCGCGCTGGTGTTCGGGTCGGTGCCCATGATCGCGCCGCCCACGAGGTGAGTGGTCTGATAGCGGCGCGAATCGAAATGCGCGCCGAACTCGCGCGTGTAGACGTTGATGGCCTTCGGGCCCATCGCCTCGGCGATCTTCTTCATCTGGCCGGTCACGTACTGCGCCATCTTGATGTCGTTGTCCTTCCAGTCGAAGGTCATGCGCAGCAAGGGCTGGCCGTACGAGTCGCGATAGGTCGGATCGAGGTCGAGGAACACGTCGCGATACGACATGTTCGAGCCGTGCGCGTCCATCGAAATGGTGTGCGCGTAGTGATCCTTCACGGCCTTCTTCCACTGCGAGCCCCAGTTCGGCGTGCCCGCGGGCGTGGCGATGCCGCTGATCGGCTTGACGCCCGCCTGGTTCACCCAGAGCGGCGAGCCGCCGACGAAACCGAGCGGACCGTGATCGAAGTTGTCGGCGTTGAAGTCGTCCACGGCCACGCCGTTGCCGCCCGCGCCGATGAACGGATTCGTCCACGTGTCCTTGTCGAAGAACGCCGTGATGGTCGAGAGATTCTGGTACGCGAAATTGCGGCCCACGACGCCCGTGCCCGAGACCGGGTCATACGGCTTGCCGATGCCCGAGAGCAGCATCAGATGCACGTTGTGATACTGGAACGCCGAGACGATCACGAGATCGGCGGGCTGGAACACTTCCTGGCCCGACGGATCGACGTAAGTCACGCCGGTCGCGCGCTTCTTCGTGTCGTCGAGTTCGACGCGCAGCACGTGGCATTTCGAGCGCAGTTCGAAGTGCTTTTCGAGCTTGAGCGCGGGCAGGATGTTCAGGTTCGGCGAGGCCTTCGAGTACATGTAGCACGCGTAGCCGCTGCAGTAGCCGCAGAAGTTGCACGGGCCCATCTGCGCGCCGTACGGGTTCGTGTACGGACCCGAGGTGTTCGCGGACGGCAGGCGATACGGATGCAGGCCGATCGACTTCGCAGCGTCCGAGAAGCGCTGCGCCGAGTACGTATTCAGTTGCGCGGGCAACGGAAAATTGTCGCTGCGGCGCGCTTCGAACACGTTGCCGTCGCCGACCACCTTGTCGCCGACCTTGTAGGCCTGGCCCGAGGTGCCGAACACTTTTTCGGCGAAGTCGAAATGCGGCTCCAGCTCGTCGTAGCTCACGCCGTAATCCTGGATGGTCATGCCTTCCGGGATGAACTTCTTGCCGTAGCGTTCTTCGTAATGACTCTTCAGGCGCAGTTCTTCCGGCGTGATGCGGAAGTGCACGCCCGACCAGTGCAGGCCCGCGCCGCCCACGCCTTCGCCGGGCAGGAACGCGGCGAGCTGGCGGTAGGGCAGCGCCGTCTCGGCCGCGTTGTGGCGGATCGAGACGGTGGTCTTCGAGAGGTCCAGAAAGAGCTTCTTGCGGACGTTGTAGGTCAGCTCGTCGATGGTGTTCGGGTACGCGCCGTCCGGGTAGGTGTCGCGATACTCGCCGCGTTCGAGTGCGACCACGGTCAGGCCCGCTTCCGTGAGTTCTTTCGAGAGGATCGCGCCGGTCCAGCCGAAGCCGACCACGACCGCGTCCACATGAGGTTTCTTGATCGCCATTACGTGCGCTCCCCGTTGATCGATACCGGACCGTACGGGTAAGCCTTGCCGTCCTGGTTCACGAAATCCATGAAATCGGCGCGCGCGCCGGGAAAACCGATCATCTTCCAGGCGGCCATGTCCTTGTTGCCGCCGTGGATCGGATCGCAGAAATAGCCTTCGCGCGTGTTCTGCAGCAACTGGCCGAAGAACACCTTCGCGGGCACCGAGTCGAGTTCGACCTTGCCCGCTTCGAGATCCGCGAGCAGGGCGTCGCGCGTGTTCGCATCGAGCGCGTCGAAATCCTTGCCCCAGGCCTTGGTCGCGTACGCGTTCACCGCCGCGATGCCGAGGCGGTAGATGTCGCGCGGCACCAGCTTCATCTGATAGCCGAGTTCCGGCGCGCCTTGCTGGAACGGCCCCTGCATGTACCAGAGCGCGCCGTGCGCGTAGGGCGTGTCCATCTGACGGTCGATGAATTCGGGCACGCCCGCGTCGAGCGCGCCCGGACCTTCGGCGTCGGCGGGAATCAGCCGGTCGACCGCCGCTTGCAGGAAGGCCCATTCGCGGGCGTCGAAAAAGCGGGGCTTGTAAGCGCTCTGGGCCTGCCCCGGCTGGGACGCACCCGCCTGGCTGCCGCCTTGCTGCGCGTTGCCGTTGGACGGCTGCGAGCCGCCTTCGCAGCCGGCGAGCGCCCCTGCGGGAACGAGCACTACCGCCGTGCGCAGGAAGCCACGGCGAGACGTGAGAGGGGATTCGGACATTGTTCGATTCTGTATGAATTCGGCGCGATCTGATCTGACCGTGACCATCTGGGGAAGCCGGTTTCTGCCCGGCCGCCGCGGTAACGAATGGTAATTGGAACCGGTTCCATGATTGTCGGGGGATTTTACAATATTCCATTGCGCTGGCTGTATCGATCGCGCCCGGTCAAGTGGCGGGGTGTCGCAATCGGGCGCGGCATGGCGTCCCGGGCGGTTGGGGAATGTCCAGCGGATTCAAGGGCTTGGGGCGGATGGTCCGGTTCGGAGCGCGCGGCGGGCGGGGCGGATCGGCGTGGTTTCGCATGGCTGGGCGGAGCGAGAGCCGTCGCGGAGCTTGTTGCTTTTTGGGGAATGCACGCCGCGCCGGGTTGTCAGTCAGGGACAGATTCGGTATCGCGCAGGATGCCGGTCTAATCCTCTGATTAATTGCGGAAATCCTCGGCCCGTCGCGGCTGGCGGGCGTTTGCGGCGCGCCTCCGAACAAACCCTAACAAGTCCACCAAGTTGTTTGACAACTGGTCGGGGCGAGTGCTACTGTGCGGATATCGACCACCCACCATTTCTGCACGAGGCCTCATGAACGTGTCCCCGATCGTCGAAAGCGAATTCGCTTCGACCGTGATGGCAGTGCCCCCTCTGGCACGCCGCGCCGATTTCTCCCTTGACGTTGAAGCCAACGGCAAGCTCATCCGCCATATGGAAGCAGGCGGTATCCGCACGCTGCTGTACGGCGGCAACGCGAACCTGTACCACGTCGCCGTCAGCGAATTCCGCGAGTTGCTTGACATGCTCGCCGAGCAGACCGCGCCCGAAACGCGCGTGATCCCGGCCATCGGCCCGGACTACGGCAAGATGCTCGACCAGGCGCGCATCCTCGCGCAGACGCAATACAAGACCGCCATGGTGCTGCCGCTGTCGGGCTTCACCACGCCGGCCGGCGTCGAAGCGGGCCTCTCGCGCATCGCCGACACCGCGGGCATTCCGCTGACGCTCTATATCAAGAGCGAGGATTATGTCGATGTGGACACGCTCGTGCGCCTGATCGACCGCGGCACGCTGATTGCGGTGAAATACGCCATCGTGCGCCAGGACCCGGCGAACGATCCGTATCTGCGCCGCCTGCTGCAAAGCGTGCCGGCCTCGAAGGTCGTCTCGGGCATGGGCGAGCGTCCGGCGCTGGTTCACGTGCGCGATTTCGGTCTCGCCGCCTGGACCACGGGCTCGGGCTGTATCGCCGCGAACGCCGTGATGGCGCTGCTCAAGGCCGCCAAGGAAGGCCGCGCCGACGAAGCGCAACGCCTCTACGACGCCTTCATGCCGCTCGAAACGCTGCGCGACGACATCTCGCTGATCCGCGTGCTGCACGACGCTGTCACGCTCTCCGGCATCGCCGACATGGGCCCGATCCTGCCGCTGCTCTCGCAGTCGCCGGCCGAAGCGCTGCCCGCCATCGGCGAAGCGGCGAAGACGCTGCTCGCGTTCGAGCGCTTGCTGGCCGGTTCGTCGCAAGCGGCGCACGCCTGAGCGGCGCGTGCAAACGCTTGTGCAACTGATTGAACTGAACGGAGCGAACATGTCGTCTATCACGGGAGCCATGCTGATCGGCGCGCAGTCGGTGCGCGGTCAGGCGGGCGAAATGCGCGCCTTCGCGCCGGCGCTCGGTAAGGATATCGAGCCGGCGTTCGGCCTCGGCAACAAGGCCGATGTCGCGCGCGCCTGCGATCTCGCGGCGCTGGCGTTCGACGCCTTCCGCGCCGCGCCGCACGAAACGCGTGCGAAGCTGCTGGAAGCGATCGCCGAGCGCATTCTCGCCATCGGCGACGAACTGATCGAACGCGCGCATCTGGAATCGGCGTTGCCGAAGGCGCGTCTGGAAGGCGAGCGCGGCCGCACGGTCGGCCAGCTGCGCCTGTTCGCAACGCTGGTGCGCGACGGCCGCTGGTGCGGCGCGGTGCTCGATTCGGCGCTGCCGGATCGCAAGCCGCTGCCGCGTTCGGACCTGCGCGCGCAGCGTATCGGCCTCGGCCCGGTCGCCGTGTTCGGCGCGAGCAATTTCCCGCTGGCGTTCTCGGTGGCGGGCGGCGACACGGCGTCGGCGCTGGCCGCCGGCTGCCCGGTGGTCGTGAAGGCGCACCTCGCGCATCCGGGCACCTCGGAACTCGTGGGCCGCGCGATCCAGCAGGCGGTCGCGGACGTCGGTCTGCCGGAAGGCGTGTTCTCGCTGATCTTCGGCGGCGGCAACGAAACGGGTGAAGCGCTGGTCGCGCATCCGGCCATCAAGGCGGTGGGCTTCACGGGCTCGCGCCGCGGCGGTCTCGCGCTCGCGCAGATCGCGTCGCAGCGCGCGGAACCGATCCCCGTCTACGCGGAAATGAGCAGCATCAACCCGATGCTCGTGCTGCCGGCGGCGCTGGCCGCGCGCGGCGAAGCGCTCGCACAGGGTTTCGTCGATTCGCTCACGATGGGCGTCGGCCAGTTCTGCACCAATCCGGGCCTCGTGCTCGCGATCGATTCGCCGGAACTCGACCGCTTCGTGACGGCCGCGAGCGCGGCGCTCACGCACAAGCCCGCGCAGACCATGCTGACGGCGGGCATCGCGTCGGCGTATGGCGATGCGGTGGCGCAGCGCAAGACCCAGGGCGTCGAGCAACTGGCCGAAGGCGCGGCAAGCGATGCGCAGTGCGCCGCGCTGCCGCTGCTGTTCAAGGCGAGCGCCGAGCAGTTCCTCGCACAGCACGCGTTGTCGGACGAGATTTTCGGACCGACCTCGATCGTCGTGGCCTGTCGCGACGAAGCGGAGCTGCTGCGCGTGGCCGAGCATCTCGAAGGCCAGCTCACGGCCACGCTGCAAATCGACCGCGACGACTACGCGATGGCCGCGCGCCTGCTGCCGGTGCTCGAACGCAAGGCCGGCCGCATTCTGGCGAACGGTTTCCCGACGGGCGTCGAGGTCTCGTACGCGATGGTTCACGGCGGCCCGTTCCCGGCCACCTCGGACGCGCGCACGACTTCGGTGGGCGCGATGGCGATCGAGCGCTTCCTGCGTCCGGTCTGCTATCAGGACCTGCCGGCGGAACTGCTGCCGGCCGCGCTCCAGGACGAGAATCCGCTGGCGCTGTGGCGTCTGCGCGACGGTGAACTGGTGCGCAAGTAAGCACTGCAAGTAACGGGCGAAGGCGCTTGCGGCGGCTCACCAGCTCTCTGCAAGCGCCTTGTCACGGGGCCGCCCGACAATCGACTCACAAGACGCTCACAAAAGCCCTGACGTTGCTTGACAACTTGATGTGTGGTTCGGCATCCTTTGACCGCGGCGAAAGTTGGCGCGAAGTTGGCAGCAGGCTGACGCGAGGCTGGCAGCAGCATGGCAACAAGCGGACGTCCAGCCGGAAATACAGGCATCAGAACGACAACAGCCGTGTATTAAAAAACCCATAATCAGATGTGAGGAGATGCGATGTTCGATGGACGCTTGAAGGCCAGCGTGCTGGCCGTATGTGTGGCGGCCGCGGCGGCGCTCGGCATGAGCGCGGCGAAGGCGGATCCCGTTTCCCTGAACATAGTCGACGTGGCCGGCAATCTGCAGCTCACGCAGAAGGCCTTCGAGGCGTTCAAGGCGAAGTACCCGAATCTCGTCTCCAACATCACGTACACCAATGCCCCCGCGCCGCAGTTGCCTGGCAAGATCAAGGCGATGCAGGCAGCAGGCCGCGCCGATATCGATCTCGTGCTCACGGGCACGGACGCGCTGGCGGCGGGCATCGAACAGAATCTGTGGATGAAGCTGCTGCCCGACCAGACGGCGGCGCTGCCGGGCGTGCTCGACAAGTACGCGCCGGGTCCGCGCAAGATGCAGGACCTTGCGCAGGGTTACGGCCTCGAAGTGTCGTATATGCCCGCCGGTCCGCTCGTCGAATACAACCCGGCCAAGGTCGCGAAGCCGCCGCACACGCCGGCTGAACTGCTCGCGTACTGCAAGGCCAATCCGGGCAAGCTCATTTATGCGCGTCCGGCCAATTCGGGTCCGGGCCGCACGTTCCTGATGGGCCTGCCGTATCTGCTCGGCGACAAGAATCCGCAAGACCCGATCAACGGCTGGGACAAGACCTGGGCCTTCCTCAAAGAGCTGAATTCGTGCGTGCCGTACTACCCGGGCGGCACCTCGGCGGTGATGAAGGAACTGGGCGAAGGCACGCGCGACATGACCGTGACGGTCACGGGCTGGGACATCAACCCGCGCGCGCTCGGCATCGTGCCGGCCGAATTCAAGGTGCAGGCGTTCGACAACATGACGTGGGTGAACGACGCGCACTTCATGGTGGTGCCCAAGGGCGTCTCGAAGGAGAAGCTCGCCGTGCTGCTCAAGCTGATGAACTTCATGCTGGAGCCGCAGCAACAGGCCATGACGTATGACGACGGCTACTTCTATCCGGGCCCGGCGGTCAACGGCGTGACGCTGTCGATGGCGCCGAAGCAGAGCCAGGACGTGATCGCCAAATACGGCCGTCCCGAATACGCGAAGTGGCTGACGCAGTATCCGCACGTCCAGCCGCTCTCGGCGCAGGCGATGGTCGCGGCGTTCCAGAAATGGGACCGCGAGGTCGGCTCGCAGAAGTCGCAGTAAAAGGGCGCGTGGCCGGGCCGTTCGCGGCCTGGCCCCGGATAAGTGGATGAGTGGAACACGTGGTCAGGAAGGTGTCATGAAGCATTCTTTCGATCGTCTGCGTCTGGACGCGGTGTGCCGCAGCTTCACGAGCGCGGAGGGCGCCCAGCTGGCGGCGCTGCGCGGTCTCGATCTGGAGATTCGCCGCGGCGAATTCATCGCGCTGCTTGGGCCGTCGGGTTGCGGCAAATCGACGGCGCTCAACTGCATTGCGGGCCTGCAGCCGCTCACGAGCGGCAGCATCTGGCTCGACGAACAACGCATCGACGTGCTGCCGCCCGAAAAGCGCGGCTTCGGCATGGTGTTCCAGAATTACGCGCTGTTCCCGCATATGTCGGTGCTCGACAACGTGGGTTTCGGCCTCAAGATGCAGGGCATCGCGCGCGACGAGGTCAAACGCCGCGCGCGCGAGGCGCTGCAACTCGTGCAGCTCGTCGGGCATGAAAGCAAGCTGCCGGGCCAGCTTTCGGGCGGCCAGCAGCAGCGCGTCGCGATTGCGCGCGCGATCGTGATCGAGCCGCCGCTCGTGCTGATGGACGAGCCGCTGTCGAACCTCGACACGCGTCTGCGTATCGAAATGCGCGCCGAAATCCGCCGCATTCACGGCCAGCTCGAACGCGCCACGATTTACGTCACGCACGACCAGGACGAGGCGCTCTCGATGGCCGACCGCATCGTCGTGATGAAAGAGGGCGTCGTGCAGCAGGTCGCCACGCCCAAGCAGATTTACAGCCGTCCCGCGAATCTGCATGTCGCGCGCTTCATGGGCTATCGCAACGTCCTGCCGTTCGCCGTGAGCGGCGAGCGCGGCGAGCATATCGCGATGTCGGCGTCGGGCATCACGCTCACGGGCGTGCCGATGGACGACGTGAAGGGCGGCGAGATCTCGGTGGCGATGCGTCCCGAAGATTTCGAGCGCGCCCACGCGGGCGATGCGAACGCGTTCGACGTCGAAGTCGAAATGGTCGAATACGGCGGCCGCGATTCGCTGCTGCTCGCGAACGCGCCGTTCGGCAAGTTGTGGGCGCGCGTGGAAGGCGAATTCGAAGCGGGCGAGCGCGCCACGCTGCGCGTCGCGCCGTCGCGCGTGCTGGCCTACGCGGAGCGCGCATCATGAGCACGCTGGCCTCGTCGATCATCAAGGCGCCGCGCGACGCGCGCGGTTGGCTCGTCGCGCCGGCGCTCGGTTTCATCATCGCGCTGTTTCTCTATCCGTTCGCCTACGGTCTCGTGCTGTCGTTCAAGCCGATGAACGGCGGCGGCGTATTCGCGAACTATCTGCAGTTCATTCACGATCTGTCGCTGTGGCCGACGGTGTTCGTCACGCTGAAACTCGCCGTGCCCGCGACGATCATCAACGTCGGGCTGTCGCTGCCGGTGGCATTCGCGCTGCGCCGCAAGTCGCCGTATCAGAAGCTCGTGACGACGCTGCTCGTGATTCCCGTCACGCTCGGCACCGTGCTGATCGCCGACGGCATGCTCAGCTACTTCGGTCCGAACGGCTGGTTCCCGCAGGCGCTGCACGCGCTGCATCTGTACACGAACGAAGAGATTCGCCTCACGCACAACTACTGGGGCGTGCTGATCTCGCTGATCGTCTCGGGTTTTCCGTTCGCCTTCCTGCTCACGCTGTCGTACGTCACGGGCATCGACCCGACGCTCGCGCGCGCGGCGGCCACGCTCGGCGCGGGGCCGTGGCAGCAGTTCCGGCAGATCTATCTGCCGCTGCTCGCGCCCGGTCTCACGATGGCCGCGTGCCTGTCGTTCGTGCAGGCGTACTCGGTGTTTCCGTCGGCGGTGCTGCTCGGCGCGCCCGCCGGTCCCACGCGCGTGATTTCGATCGCGGCGTCGGAAGCGGCGTTCGAGAGCTACGACTACTCGCTCGCCTCGACCATCGCCATCGTGATGGGCTTCGTGCAGCTCGTGGTGGTGGCGGCGATGCTCAGCGCGAAACGCTTCTTCTACTCGGGCCCGGTGAGCGGAGGGAAAGGCTGATGACCGCACATCAACGTAACGCCGCCGGTCTGCCCGCGGGCGCGCCGATGCGCGACGAACGTCCCGCGCCCGCCGCCAACGCGCCGCAGGCGAAGCCCGGCGCGAACGTGCCCGAGATCGTCTGGAAGGTGCTGGTCTGGGGCGGCGTGGTGTTCTTCCTGCTCAACGTGCTGCTGCTGATCGCGACCGTGGGCGTGAACTCCATCGCCACGCGCTGGTTCGGCACGCCGCTGCCGCAGGGCTTCACGCTGCACTGGTATGCGCAGGCGTGGCGCGACTTCCAGCTGGGCAGCGTGCTGTGGGTGACCTTCGAGGTGGTGGGCGCGGTGGTGGTGCTCTCGATCGCGCTCGGCGTGCCCGCCGCGTACGCGCTCGCGCGCGCGCAGTTTCCGGGCAAGCGCATCGCCATGCTCGTGTTCCTGCTGCCGCTGATGGTGCCGCCCGTGACCTACGGCATTCCGATGGCCACGGCGATGTATCAAACTGGTCTCGCGGGAACCTTGACCGGCGTGATCCTCGCGAACCTCGTGCCCGCGCTGCCCTTCGTGATTCTCGTGATGACGCCGTTCATCGAGCAGATCGATCCGAATCTGGAATCGGCGGCGCGCATTTTCGGCGCGAATACGCTGCGTTATTTCCGTTATGTATTGCTGCCGCTCCTCGTGCCGGGGATGCTGGCGGCGGGGCTGCTCGTGCTGGTGCGCACGATCGGCATGTTCGAACTGACTTTTTTTACCGCCGGACCCGACACGCAAACGCTCGTCGTCGCGCTGTATTACGCAGTGTTCTCGACGGGCGTGCGCGCGCCGCAGTCCATCGACGCCATGGCGATGATCTACATGGCGATCACGCTCGCATGGGTGCTGGTCGCGCTGCAGTTCGTCAGCCCGACACAACTCGTGTCGCGCGTGAAGGAATCGCGTTAGCGCGAGGTCGGCCCGCGCCGGCGGCTTTATTGACACATCCGCGGAAACACTGGAGCAAGGCAAGATGAGCAACAAGCGAAAGACCCCCGAAGAACTGCGCAGCCACCGCTGGTATGGCGTGAACGACCTGCGGTCGTTCGGCCATCGTTCGCGCTCGGCGCAGATGGGCTACAGCCGCGAGGAGTACGCGGGCAAGCCGGTGATTGCGATCCTCAACACGTGGAGCGAAATCAACCCTTGCCATACGCACTTCAAGCAGCGCGTGGAAGAGGTCAAACGCGGCATCTGGCAGGCCGGCGGTTTCCCGATCGAGCTGCCGGTGCAGACGCTCTCCGAGCCGTTCCAGAAGCCCACCACGATGCTCTATCGCAACTTCCTCGCGATGGAAACCGAGGAAACGCTGCGCTCGTATCCCGCCGACGGCGTGGTGCTGATGGGCGGTTGCGACAAGACCACGCCCGCACTGCTGCTCGGCGCGATCTCGATGAATCTGCCGACCATCTTCCTGCCCGCGGGCCCGATGCTCAACGGCAACTGGAACGGCGTGACGCTCGGCTCGGGTTCGGACACCTGGAAGTACTGGGCCGACCTGCGCGCGGGCAAGATCACCGAGCAGGACTGGCAGGGCGTGGAAGGCGGCATCGCGCGCTCGCCGGGCCACTGCATGACGATGGGCACCGCCTCGACGATGACGAGCGCGGCGGAAGCGCTCGGCTTCACGCTGCCGGGCTTCGCCTCGATTCCGGCGCCGGATTCGCGTCACGCGCAGATGTCGGCGAAGACGGGCATGCGCATCGTCGATATGGTGTGGGAAGACCTGAAGCCTTCGGACATCATCACGCGCAAGTCGGTCGACAACGCGGTGACCACGTGTCTGGCGCTGTCGGGCTCGACCAACGCGATCGTGCACATGATCGCCGTCGCGCGCCGCGCGGGTGTCGACCTGACGCTCGGCCACTACGACGACATCGCGCGCCGCACGCCGGTGCTCGCGAACGTGCGCCCGACCGGCAAGTACCTCATGGAGGACTTCTATTACGCGGGCGGTCTGCGCGCGATGCTCAAGGAGCTCGGCGATCTGATCGACGGCACGCAGATGACCGTGAACGGCAAGACGCTTGGCGAAAACATCGCCGACGCCGAGATCTATAGCGACGAAGTGATCTACCGCCGCGCCAAGCCGCTGATGCCGGACACGGGCCTCGCGGTGCTGCGCGGCAATCTTGCGCCGGACGGCGCGGTGATCAAGCCGGGCGCGGCCGAAAAGCGTCTGCACGTGCACACGGGCAAGGCCGTCGTGTTCAAGGACTACAACGACATGGCCGCGCGCATCGACAGCGAAGATCTCGACTGCGACGAGAACAGCGTGATCGTGCTGCAGCACGCCGGTCCGGTGGGCGCGCCGGGCATGCCCGAGTGGGGCCAACTGCCGATTCCGCAAAAGATTCTGCAGAAGGGCGTGCGCGACATGCTGCGTATTTCCGACGCGCGCATGAGCGGCACGAGCTACGGCGCGTGCGTGCTGCACGTGGCCCCGGAATCGTTCATCGGCGGTCCGCTCGCGCTGGTCAAGGACGGCGACCTGATCGAGATGAACGTGCCGGAGCGCCGCCTGAACGTGCTGATTTCCGACGAGGAAATGGCGCGCCGCAAGGCCGAGTGGGTCGCACCGGAACCGCGCTTCACGCGCGGCTATGGCGCGATGTACCAGATGCACGTCATGCAGGCCAACAACGGCTGCGAATTCGACTTCATGCAGCGTGACGGCGCCGGCGGTTCGTGCGGCGGCGGTGTCAAGGGCGGCGGCGAGCCCGAGATTCACTAAGCCGCGACTGAGCAGCACAGGTTCGACGCGGTTGATCGCGGCGCGCGCGGCGGGGCTTGGCCGCCGCGCGCGCCAGCGATGCTGGAGGAGCACACGCAATACGATTCACACGTAGTTAAAAAAGCAATACATCACAACGATTACATCAGGAGTACAGATGAAGAAGACCATTCTCGCTTCCACGCTTGGACTCGCCGCACTGGGCGCGCACGCCCAGAGCAGCGTCACGCTCTACGGTATCGTCGATACCGGCATCGGTTATCAAAGCAGCGCCACGTCGCTCGGCAAGACCTCGGGCGGCCACGCGCTCGTCAAGATGGCGCAGGGCATCTGGGCCGGTTCGCGTTTCGGCTTCAAGGGCAGCGAAGATCTGGGCGGCGGCACGCGCGCGATCTTCCAGCTCGAAGAAGGCTATAATTCGGCCACCGGCGCTCAATCGACCTCGGGCCTGATGTTCAGCCGTGCGGCTTTCGTCGGTCTTGCGAACCAGCAGTACGGTACGTTGACGGCGGGCCGCCAGTACGCGCCGTACTACACGCTGCTCTCGCCCTACAGCCCGACCAACTGGCTCACGGGCGCCTACGGCGCGCACCCGGGCGACCTCGACTCGATGGATACGATCTACCGCATCAACAATGCGCTGGTCTACACCTCGCCGAACTTCGCGGGCTTCACGTTCAGCGGCATGTACGCGCTCGGCGGCGTGGCGGGCAGCACGAACGCCGGTTCGTCGTGGAGCGTCGCGGCCAACTATATTCACGGTCCGGTCGGTATCGCCGTGGGCTTCGAGCGTCTGAACAACGCGACCAACGGCGGCGGCACGTGGAGCTCCAGCTCGACGGCCTACAGCGGCGGCGAGCCGGGCGTCTCGGCCATCACCAATGGCTACCAGACCGCGCAGGCGCAGCAGCGCTTCGCCGTGACGGGCGGCTATGCCTTCAACTCGCAATGGGATATTTCGGCATCCTATTCGAACGTGCAGTACATCGCGGGCTCGGGCTCGAAGTTCTTCGACACGCAGATCTGGAACACGGGCGGCGTGGTGCTGCACTACAAGCCGTTCACGGTGCTGGATCTGGGCGCGGGCTACAGCTACACGCGCGCGACCAAGGCGAACGGCATCACGAGCGCGGCGTCGTACCAGCAGTTCAACCTCTCGCAGTACTACAGCCTGTCGAAGCGCACGGGCCTGTACTTCGTCGAGGCGTACCAGCGCGCGGGCGGCCAGACGCTCGGCACGGACGGCGCGGGCAACATCATCAACGCGACGGCCGATATCGGCGACGGTCAGAACAGCGCGCCGTCCTCGTCGCGCAGCCAGTTCGCAGGCGCGATCGGCATTATTCACCGGTTCTGATTTCACGTTCCGAGGGAGTCTTTGCGGCGGCGCCGGTTGGCGCCGCCGTTTTTTTTGCGCGCGCGAATCGAAGTGACCTGGAGTGAAGCGGGGCCGCGCCTGTGACGTTCCGTCGCCTGCGCTATCATGCAGCCCCCGGCATCGCGAAACGCTCTCGCGCCATCGCGGCCGCTCATTCACGCACTCAACGTCGCGATGCTCGAATCCCTTCTTTCCGGCGGCGTCCTGCTGCCCCACATGCAGGCGCTGGACACCTGGCAACTCGTCGGCCTCGCCGTGGCGCTGGTGCTCGGCGGCATGGTGAAGGGCGTGAGCGGCATCGGCGTGCCGCTCGTCGCCATGCCGATCCTCACGCAGTTCCTGCCCGTCAAGCAGGCCGTGCTGCTGCTGTCGATGCCGATCATCCTCGGCAACATTCCGCAGGCGCTCGAAGGCGGCGAGTTGTGGAAGACGATCAAGCACATCGCTGCGCCGCTGATCGGTACGGTGATCGGCAACGTGGTGGGCGTGTCGGTGCTGATCCGGCTCGAACCGCATCACGCGCAGGCGGCCTCGGGCCTCGCGCTGGCCGTGGCGGCCGGCTTGCTGCTCGCGTCGCCGAAACTCACGCTCTCGCCCGCGCTCGTGCGGCCCGTGGGCTTCGCGCTCGGCTTCGGCGCGGCGCTGATGGAGAGCATCGCCTCGGTGCCAGGTCCGCTGCTCGCGATGTATCTGATCGCCACGGGCGCGACGGGCCGCGCGTTCACCAAGCAGATCGCGATCATCCTCGTGGTCTCGGTGCTCACGCTGATCACCACGTTCAGCGGCGGCGCGCATGCGAACGGCGCGGATCTCGCGATTTCGGCGCTCGCGAGCCTGCCCGCGATCGTCGGCATGCTGCTGATCCGGCCGCTGCGCGACAAGCTGCATCCGCTCGCGTTTCGCATCGTCGTGCTGGTGTGCGTGGTGGCGGCCGCAGTGCAGATGATCGTGAAATCGGGCGTGTTGTGAGGGCCTGATTCGCGCGGTTCGCGAGAGGGCGCCTTGATCGGCGCCCTTTTTTATTGCCAGCCGCCGCGCTGACGCACGTCAATCGCCGCAGCAACTTTTCTGTAATCGTGACAGGAATTGACTGTCGGCGATTCCCGGCAAAAGCGGATTCGCCTAGTCTCGCGGCTTTCGCTGCCGCGCGCGATCGTTCTGTCGCCGCGCTCCCATCCCATGAACGCCCGTCAACTTCCCGATCTGCGCGACGTCACGATCTGCGCCGCCGATACGATCAACCCTGCGCTCGCGGCCCGTGCGCTCGATCTCTCGATGCGTCAATGCCAGTTCGGCGACGCGATCCTGTTCACGCACGAATCCGTGCCCACGCACGCGCGCATCGTGCCCATCGAGCGCATCAAATCGCGCGAGGACTATTCGGTCTTCATGATCAAGGAGCTGGTGAAGCATATCGCGACGCCCTGGGTGCTGGTCGTGCAATGGGACGGCTATGTGGTGGACGGATCGCAATGGCGCGACGCGTTTTTCGACTACGACTACCTGGGCGCGGCCTGGTACTTTTACGGCGATGGCATGGACGTCGGCAACGGCGGGTTTTCGTTGCGCTCCACGCGGCTGCTGAAGGCGCTCGCGAGCGATCGCTTCGTCTGTCCCGCCGATGCGATCGAAGACACGCTCATTTGCCGGACCTGGCGTCGCGAGCTGGAAAGCGGGTACGGCGTGCGCTTTGCGCCTGCCGACGTGGCGCGTCGCTTCGCGTACGAATATGAAATGCCGGCTAATCCCACGCTGGGATTTCACGGCGTCTTCAACATGTGGCGGCACGTGGACGACCACGAGATGATGGCGATCGCGAGCGCGCTCGATCTGCGCACCTTTGCGTCGAGAGAGTGTCTGCAACTGCTGATCAAGTATTGCGATCTGCAGAAGTTCGCGTGCGTGAAGCCGCTCTATGCGCGCTACAAGGCGCAGTGGAACCGGGAGGTGATCGTCGCCGCGCTGATGAAGGCCGGTGTGGCCGAGGCGCGGGTCGAGAATGTGCTCGCGCTGTGCGAGGCGGCCTGAAGCGATCCGCTTGAATCGACCCGCCTGAAGCGATCGGCCTGAAATCGGAGGGTCAAAAAAAACGGCCTGAGCGCGATGACTCAGGCCGTGGCGCATTCTCAGCGTGCGCGTGACAGGCGATATCAGCCGCGCTTGCCGCGCTGTTCGACCGGCGTGAAATCGAAGCTCGCGAAGCTGCCGCCCTGATAGCGCTGCGCGGTCGCGTCGAGCGGGTTGTCCTTCGCGAGAATCTCCGCCGCGAAATCTTCCGAATTCTGCTTCGGCACGTAACCGAGACGCTTCGCGTCGTCGTGTTCGCCTTCCTGCACCCAGTAGCTGCGCGTGTTGTTCGACACGCCCCAGACCACGGCAAAGCCGATCGATTCCACGTTGATCACGCGATCGATGAGATGGAACAGATCGTCGTGGCCGAACCACGTGCTCAGATGGCGGAACTCGGTCGGCTTCGGCAGGCAGCTGCCGATGCGCACGTTCACGGTTTCGATGCCGTGCTTGTCCCAGTAGAGGCGGGCGAGCGATTCGCCCCAGGCCTTCGAGAGACCATAGAAGCCGTCCGGGCGGAACGCGCAATCGAGGTCGAGCTTGTCGTCGACGGAATACATGCCGATCGCGTGATTCGAGCTTGCGAACAGAATGCGCTTCACGCCGTGGCGGCGCGCGCCTTCGTAGACTTCCACGAGGCCGCGCAGATTGTTCTCGATGATCTCGGGCAGCGGACGCTCGACGCTCGTGCCGGCCATGTGGATCAGCACGTCGACGCCGTCGAGCAGGCGGTCGACCACTGCGGGATCGCGCAGGTCGCCGTGCATGACGTCTTCGCCCGCGACGAGCGGTTCGAGCGGCTTCGTGCCGGCCGCGGATCGCAGGTTCACGCCGCGCTCGAGCAGGCCCTTGCGCAATACGGTGCCGAGCTGGCCGGCGGCGCCGGACAATGCAACTTTCTTCACAGTGGATTACCTCACATAAAAACGCCAAAAGCCGGCGCCCTCGCGGACGCCGGCCGGTGATGAGCCGATCAGGCCTTCACGTTGTGCGCGGACTGGAGCGCGGCGGCCGCCGTGTCGTCGCGCTGCTGGTTCGAGATCAGACGCCAGGCCACGCAGGCGCCGATCAGGTCGAACAACATCAGGCAGACGAACAGGGGGTTATAGCCGATCGTGCTGGCCAGTGCGCCGACGATGAGCGAGAACACCGTCGCGCCGAGATAGCCGAACATGCCCGAGAGACCCGTTGCCGTCGCCACTTCATGCTGGCCGAACACGTCCGAGGCGAGCGTGAACAGGGCGCCGGAAATCGTCTGGTGCGCGAAGGTGCCGACGCAGAAGAGGGCGATCGCGGCATACGGGCTCGCGACTAGACCCACGCAAGCCGGTCCGATCATCAGCACTGCGCCGGTCGTGATGACGAGCTTGCGCGAGGTGATCAGCGAGCAGCCGAACCAGCGGATGAACAGCGGCGCGAGGTAGCCGCCGATCAGGCAGCCGAGGTCGGCGGCGAGGAACGGCATCCACGCGAACAGCGCGATTTCCTTCAGGTTCATGTGGCGCACGGTGACCATGTACAGCGGAATCCACGCGCCGAAGGTCTGCCATGCCGGCTCGGCCAGCATGCGCGGAATGCCGATGCCCCAGAAGCGGCGCGTCTTGAGTACTTCCTTGAACGAGGCGCGCTGCTTGCCCGACGCTTTCTGCGCAGGGGTTTGACCGGCGCGGATGTAGTCGGCTTCTTCCTGCGAGAGCTTCGGGTGCTCGGCGGGCGTCTTGAAGAACACGAGCCAGAGCGCGACCCAGATCAGCGCCACGCCGCCGGTCAGGACGAACGCGAATTGCCAGTTGTACTTGAGAATGCACCACACCACGAGCGGCGGGGCGATCATCGCGCCGATCGACGTGCCGGTGTTGAGCCAGCCGGTCGCGACCGAGCGCTCCTTGGCCGGGAACCACTGGCTGATCGCCTTCATGCCCGCCGGGAAGATCGCGGCTTCGCTCATGCCGAGCAGGCCGCGGAAGAACGCGAGCGAGGGCCAGGTGGTGGCGAGACCGTGCAGCATGTTGGCGATGGCCCAGCCGAACGCGAAGATGGCGAAGCCGATCTTGACGCCGACGGAGTCGAGCACGAAGCCGGCGATCGGCTGCGAGAGCGCATAGCAGGCCTGGAACGCCGTGACCACGTACGAGTACTGCTGCGTGGTCATGTGCATCGTCTGCGTGAGCGTGGGCGCCGCCACGGAAAGCGAACTGCGCGCGAGATAGTTGAAGATCGTGCCAATCATGATGAGGCCGATGATCCACCACCGAAGCCCCTTGATAGTCTTGCGTTGCACTGCTCGTCTCCTGCTGTTGTCGGGTGCGGGCACGGTGGAGGCCGTGCCGGACGATGCGCCCGGATGGAAGTTGTATGCGTGTGCCAGGTGTGTCTTGCGGCTGGCCAGTGTCACTGGACGCCGCGTTTTTTCAGCCGTGTTGTTCGAATCGCTGTTGGGCCGTGACGCGGTGCTAATCGGATCGAATCGCCCGGTCATGTAAGACATCATTCTATTTGCCGCAAAGTTGTAAAGCAAATCTTGTGTGGATGGGGATTTCCCTAATGCGCGGGCGTCTCGCGGCGGGGCCGGATGATGGGCGTGACCGGCGAGGGAAGGTGCGATCAGGCGGGGAATGCCGCGTGAATCGGCGTGACGGACGATCGGCGGGTTGTCGGATGACTGCGTGGAAAGCGCGCCGCTGCGGGCTGGTTGACAATTTTCGTGTTGTATTACAACAATGCGGACATTGCACCGACCGCCGCTCGCCGGATTGCCGGATCGGCATCGGACCCGCTTCTGCGCGGTCCTCGCGCACCACAACAACGGACGAGACACGATGAATTCACCCGCCATCCCCGTCAGCGAACTTGCGCTCGAACAACTGCGCCACGTTTCCAACGCGACGCTCACCACCCAGCTTTTCAAGCGCGGCCTGCGCAATGTGTTCCTGCAGGGCGTGCATCCGCTCGCCGCGCCGGCGGTGGGCGCGCCGAACCTCGTCGGCCCGGCCTTCACGATGCGCAACATCCCGGCGCGCGAGGATCTCGACCAGTTGAGCGCGTTCCAGAATCCCGAGCACCCGCAGCGCAAGGGCGTCGAAACCGTGCCCGCGGGCGCGGTGCTCGTGCAGGATTGCCGCGGCGTGACCGATGCGGCGTCGATGGGCTCGATCCTCGCCACGCGCATGAAGGTGCGCGGCGTGGCGGGCATGGTCTCGGACGGCCCGGTGCGCGACAGCGCGACCATCGCCGCGCTCGGCATTCCGGTGTTCTGCGCGGGCGCGTCGGCGCCGCTGAATCTCTGCAAGCACCACACGGTCGATCTGAACGTGCCGATCGGCTGCGGCGGCGTGGCCGTCTATCCGGGCGACATCATCGTCGGCGACGCCGATGGCGTGGTCGTGATTCCGCGTCATCTGGCCGAGGAAGTCGCGCAGGCGGCCTTCGAGCAGGAAGAACTCGAATGCTTCATCACCGAGCGCATCGAGGCGGGCGCGGCGCTGCCGGGCACCTATCCGCCGAACGAGGCGACGCTGGCCGCCTTCGCCGAATGGAAGAAAGCGCGCGCGTGAGCGGCGCGGCGGTGATCGGTGCGGGCGCGCAGGGCGTGTCCGCGCCGGAGTTCGCGGGCGCGCGCTGAAGGCGGCGCGTGCTCCGATAACCAACCCTACCTGCGCGAATTCACGCGAAGCACGCCATGCCGAAGTTTCAGGATCAGGACGTCATCGAAATCGTGCGCGGCGGCTCGCTGCTGCGCGTCGCGCCGCAAGCGGGCGGACGGCTGCTGTCGTGGCACCGGCACGGCGAGCCCATCATCCATTGGCCCGACGACGCCGACTGGCGTCAGCCCGCGCTCGTGCGCGGCGGCAATCCGCTGCTGTTTCCGTTTATCGCGCGGCATCGCGTGGATGGCGTGATCGGGCGTTGGCGCGATGCGCAGGGCGTCGTGCGCGAGGTGCCGCTGCACGGCTTCGCGCGCGATCTGCCGTTCGCGGCGCAAGTCGATGCAGCGGGCGATGGCGTGCGCATGACGCTCACGGACAGCGAGGCGACGCACGCGGGCTATCCGTTCCCTTTCCGCTTCGAGGCCGCGTACCGGCTCGTCGACGACGCCACGCTCGAAGTCGAACTGACGACCACGAATACGGCGATCGAAGGCGCTGCGCTTTTGCCTTCGCTTTTGCCCTACTACGCGGGCCATCATTTCTACTTCGCGCTGCCGCACGCGCAGCGCGGCTCGGCCAGCCTGACGCTGCCGCGCAACGTCTACCGTCACCAGCTCGCCGACGGCACGACGACCGCGCCCACGCCCGGCGCGACGCGCTACCGCTTCGACGATCCGCAGATTGTCGACCGTTTTCATTGTCTCGACGGCGAACCCGAACGCACGGTGCGCATCGAGATGCCCACGCTGCGGCGCGCGATCGACATCGACCTGCGCCGTCCCGGTTCGGTGCCGTGGTACGCCGTGACCTCGTGGACGCTCGCGCCCGATTCGGACTTCTACTGCGTCGAGCCCTGGCTCGGCCTGCCCGATGCGATCCACAGCGGCCTCGGGCTGCGCCGGCTCGCGCCGGGGCAAAGCGAAACCGCGACGTTGCGGCTAGTTGTCAGCGATTTGGCGTAAGCGCGTGAAATCGCCGCAGCGCACGCCGTGCGGGGCGTCGAAAGCTGAAGATTCGCGCGAAGCGCGCCGCCAATGACTTACAATCCCCGACATACCTGACAACCTACGCGTAGCACTGACCATGGCTGAGCAGAAAGCGCCGAATATGCCGGCGCGGATTTACAGCGACATCCTGAACCGCATCATCGAAGGCGAATACAAGGAAGGGGAGCGCCTGCCGACCGAGCACATGCTCGCGGAACGCTTCGCGACCTCGCGTCCGACCGTGCGCGAAGCGCTCGCGCAACTGCGCGCGGACGGCATCATCGCCACGCGCCACGGTTCGGGCACCACGGTCATGCGCCGTCCCGATCCCGACGTGCGCCGCTTCGCGCCGCTCGAAACGTTGTCGGACATCCGTCGCTGCTACGAATACCGCGTGGTGGTGGAGTCGGGCGCCGCGTCGCTCGCCGCGCAGAAGGCCGACGACGCCGACATCGCCGCGATCCGCCACGAGTGGGACAATCTGCAAACCATCATCGAGACTTCGGGCATCGGCGCGAAGGACGACTTCGCCTTCCATATGGCCGTGGCGCGCGCCTCGAAGAACCAGTTCTTCATCACCGCGCTGTCGGGCATCCAGGAGCAGATGGTGTTCAGCATGAACCTGTCGCGCAATCTGTCGCTCGTGAAGTCGATCGAGCGCCAGCGCATCGTGCAGCAGGAACACCTCGAAGTGCTCGAAGCCATTCAGGCGCGCAACGCCGAGCGTGCCGCGCAAGCGATGCGCGATCACCTCGAACACGCCGTGAGCCGGATGTTCGGTTCCTGATCCGTTCGCAGCATCCCTACGCACCGCCCATAGAAAAAGCGGGTTTCGTTTGCACGAAACCCGCTTTTTTCACATCTGTCGCCCGCTCACCGGCGCGTGGCCGGCGAGGGCGCGTGCGCTTTGCGCGCAGCAGCTTAAGCCGTTTGCTTGGCGGCGCGCGTGGCTTGCGCGGCGGCCTTCGAAGCGGCCTTGGTGACGGCTTCGAAGTTCGTTTCCGCCATTTCGGCGGCTTGCTTCGCGGCCTTGTTCACCGAGTCGTACGCGCCTTGTGCTGCCGTGATGGCCGACTTGAAGGCGGCGACCGCGGTTTCCGAGCCGGCCGGTGCGTTCTTCGCCGCGTTGTCGACGAAGGTTTGCACGGCGTGTTGCTGCTGCTCGATCTGGCTTTGCGCGGCCTGAGCGAATTCCGACTGTGCGGCCGAGACGATGGCGTACACGTTGCGGCCATAGGCCAGCGCCTTTTCGGCGGCCGGCTGCGCGAAGCCCGCTTGCAGCGCGAAGAAGCCTTGCGGGTCCTTCGACGACAGCGAGCGCTGCGCGTGTTCCTGGCCTTCGGCGATTGCTGCGCGGGCCGTTTCGATGTTCAGTTCAGCCAGCTTGACCGCACCTTCGAACGCCTTGGTCGTGAGACCAAAGAGGGCTTCGAGACCGGCTTTCTGGGTGGCGGCGAATTGTTCGGGAGTGGGCAGAGACATGTCGTTGTTCCTGATTGTAGGGACCGCTACGCGTCGGTTCCGTGGCGAATAAAAGAGGACTTTCAGTCGAATCGATCACCGGGTCGCGCATTGATGCGATGCAGCAATCGAGTTCATGATATCGCAAAAGAAGCCTGTGTCAAGCACTTTATTGTGCGTCGCAACATTTCAGTAAACGCTTGATTCGCATCGGAAATAGTTGTCGATGTGCGGGGCGTTCGACAGGTGGAAATTGCCGATGCGAAACACATGAAGCCGATCGGAAAAACGCGCCGCCGACACATGTTTCCGATCGGCAACGCGCCGCCGCGCGGCCGGCAATCAACCCGTGTCAAGACGCGGCACGAGTTAGGCGCATCGCCTGGCTCATCCGTGCACAATGCTCTTTCCCTGGCGCGGCGGACCGCGCGCAGAACCGTCCCACAATCCAGCCGCGACGCCCCACTGAGAAGGAGCGCGGAACGATCCGTGCAGCGCGGCCTGGCGATTCCACAGGAGATGTGAAATGGCTGATTCGAGCGGCAAACCGCTGGGCAAATCCACGACGAGCGCGGGCGCACCGGCCGTGAGCGACCGCAATTCGCTGACGGTGGGACCGGACGGTCCGATCCTGCTGCACGACGTGCATTTCCTTGAGCAAATGGCGCACTTCAATCGCGAGAAGGTGCCCGAGCGTCAACCGCACGCGAAAGGCTCCGGCGCATTCGGCGAGTTCAAGACGACCGAGGACGTTTCGCAATACACGAAGGCGGCGCTGTTCCAGAAGGGCGCGGCCACCGAGATGCTGGCGCGCTTCTCGACCGTCGCGGGCGAGATGGGCAGCCCCGATACCTGGCGCGATGTGCGTGGTTTCTCGCTGAAGTTCTACACGACCGAAGGCAATTACGATCTGGTCGGCAACAACACGCCGGTATTCTTCGTGCGCGATCCGATGAAGTTTCCGCACTTCATCCGCAGCCAGAAGCGTCTGCCCGATTCGGGCCTGCGCGACGCCGAAATGCAGTGGGACTTCTGGACCCACAACCCGGAAACGGCGCACCAGGTCACGTATCTGATGGGCGAGCGCGGCTTGCCGAAGACGTGGCGCAACATGAACGGCTACGGTTCGCACACGTATATGTGGGTGAACGCGAAGGGCGAGAAGTTCTGGGTCAAGTATCACTTCCACACCCAGCAGGGCATGGCCCACTTCACGAACGCCGAAGCCGAGGCGATGGCGGGCCGCGACGCCGACTTCCATCGCCGCGATCTGTTCGAGGCCATCAAGCGCGGCGAATTCCCGTCGTGGACGCTGTTCGTGCAGGTCATGCCGTACGCGGAGGCGAAGCACTATCGCTTCAATCCGTTCGATCTGACCAAGACCTGGTCGCACAAGGACTACCCGCTGATCAAGGTCGGCACGATGACGCTGAACCGCAACCCGGAGAACTTCTTCGCGCAGATCGAGCAGGCTGCGTTCTCGCCGGGCAACACGGTGCCGGGCATCGGCCTGTCGCCGGACAAGATGCTGTTGGGCCGCGCCTTCGCCTATAACGACGCGCATCGCGCGCGTATCGGCACGAACTTCAACCAGCTGCCCGTGAACCGCCCGAAGGTGCCCGTGCAGACCTATCAGTTCGACGGCCACATGGCGTTCGACCATACCGGCAACGCGCCGGTCTACGCGCCGAACAGCTTCGGCCGTGCGTGGGCGGACGAAACCGGTCCCGCCGACGACGGCTGGGAAACCGACGGCGACATGGTGCGCAGCGCCTACACGCTGCACGCGGAAGACGATGATTTCGGCCAGCCCGGCGATCTCGTGCGCAACGTGTTCAACGACAAGCAGCGCGAACTGCTGGTCGAGCAGGTGGTGGCGAGCCTGAACGGCGTGGGCAGCCCGGTGCGCGAGAACGTGTTCACGTACTGGAAGCATATCGACGCCGACGTGGGCCGCCGCATCGAGGAAAAGGCCGGCGCCGCGAAGGTGGCGGAGCCCGTGAAATGAGCGTGTGAAATAGCGTTTGAAACCGGCGTGTGAAATAAGCCGCGAGTCTTCGCGCGCGCTTCATCCTGCTTCATCCCGAACCGGATCGGCCCACGCGGGCCGCTCCGGTTTTTTCATTTTGATTACCGCTGCATGACGGCCGCCGGGCTCCAAACTGACACGCGCGCCATCGGGCGGCTTCTGCGCTGTCAGGGACGAAGGCCCATAATGTGCGGGTCGCCGGGCTGCCGCATCGCGCGCAATCGTCTGGGCGCGTTGGAGCCTGGCCGCTTGCCGCGCGTGGCGGGAATAATTTCGGCGCGCGGCGCGTTAACCCATCTGACCCGTTACGGCACGCTCACGTGAAAACCTCTCTCTCCGCCGAATCCCGCTTCGACAGCGCCGCCGCCTCGCAGAAGTACACGCGCGTCGCCGTGCTGCTGCACTGGTCGATCGCCTTGCTGATTCTCGCCAATGTAGCGCTCGGCCTGACTGCCGCGCTGCTGCCCGACGGCACGCTCTCCGACGAGGCGATCCGCTTCGTGATCGACACGCACAAGTCCATCGGCATCACCGTGCTCGGCCTCGCGATCCTGCGCGTGCTGTGGCGCGTCACGCATCGTCCGCCGCCGCTGCCTGCCGAGTTTCCCACCTGGGAAAAGGTCGCCGCGCACGCCGCGCATATCGCGCTCTACGTGCTGATCTTCGCGATGCCGCTGTCGGGCTGGCTGCACGATTCCGCGTGGGTGGCCGCCGCCTCGCATCCCATGTATCTGTTCGGCCTGTTCGAATGGCCGCGCATCGGCTTCATCATGAATCTCGATGCGGCGACCAAGAACCAGCTGCACGAGCAATTCGGCGCGCTGCATACGGCGTGCAGCTACGCGCTGTATGGCGTGCTCGCGCTGCATATCGCGGGCGCGCTCAAGCATCAATGGATCGATCGTCATTCGGTGCTGCGCCGGATGATGCCCTGAAGGCTGAAACGGTTCGATCAACCGAGGTTCGATTCAACCCGCTGACGCCATGCATCGACGCAACGAAGAAAAAAGGATTGCCTTGAACGACTCGCTCGACCAGGCGCTTGCGCGCACTTCGCCGCGCCTCGCGCCGCCGCCCACACCGCTCATCAGCGTCGTGATCCATCTGAGCGTCATGGTGCTCTGGTGCGTGCTGTTCGCGCGCGCGTTCTTTCTGCAGGGCGTGGTGGCGTGGTCGACCGGCATCGCGTATGTGATTTACGACACGGTGCTGCTGCTGTTCGTGGCGTGGCAGGCGCGCGTGCTGCTGCGTCCTGTCGATGCCATCGACACGGCTGCGGACGGCGTGACGGGTGATGCTGCGACGCGCGCGCGGCCCACGCTCGGCGTGATTGTCGCCGCGCACAACGAGGCGGCGGTCTTGCCGATCACGCTCGACGCGCTGTTCGCGCAGACGCGCGCGCCGCAGCAGATCGTGATCGCCGACGACGGTTCGAGCGACGGCACGGCCGCGCTGCTCGCGCAACGCTACGGGCTCGCCGATCCGGGAGAAGGGCGCATGAGCGCGCCGTCCGCGCGCTATCCGGCGCTGCGCTGGCTCAAGCTCGCGCACGGCGGCAAGGCGCGCGCGCTCAACGCGGCGCTCAGCGCGATGGACACCGACACCGTGATGACCGTCGACGCCGACACGCTGCTCGAACCCGACGCCTGCGCCGCGATGGTCCAGGCGTTCGGTCGCGAGCCGCAACTGGTCGCGGCGGCGGGCCTGCTCACGCCGGTCTGCGGCAATTCGGCGAGCGGACGCTTCTTCCAGTGGTTCCAGACCTACGAGTACATCCGCAATTTCATCTCGCGTTTCGCGTGGATGCGCGCGGACAGTCTGCTGCTCGTCTCCGGTGCGTTCGCGGCGTTCCGGCGCGAGGCCGTGATGACCGTGGGCGGCTTCGATCCGCATTGCCTCGTCGAGGACTACGAACTGATTCACCGCCTGCGCCGCTATTCGGCGCTCGAAGGATTGGGCTGGGACGTGCGCGTGATCGGCACGGCGCGCGCGACCACCGACGCGCCCGGCACGCTCACGAGTTTCCTGCGCCAGCGCCGACGCTGGTTCGCGGGCTTCCTGCAAACGCAGTACTGGTATCGCGACATGACCGGCAATCGCCGCTACGGCAAGCTCGGTCTCATGATGCTGCCGGTCAAGGCCTTCGATACCGTGCAGCCCATTTACGGGCTCACGGCCTTCGCGCTGCTGCTCGGTTTTCTGTTCGACGGGCGCTTCACGATCGTGCTGCCCGTGCTCGCGGTGATCGTCGGCAAGATCGCGATCGATCTCGCGTTTCATCTGTTCTCGGTGCACCTGTACCGGCGCTGGAGCGGCGACCGCACGCACTCCAGTTTCGGCATGGCCTTGCTGGCGGCCATCTTCGAGCCGTTCTCCTTTCAGCTCATGCGTCACACGGGTGCCACACTCGGCTGGTTCCATTTCCTGCTTGGGCGGCGTAAATGGGGCGTGCAGCAGCGCACCGGACTCAGCGCGCATGGCCAGCGCGAAAGCGCGGCCTCGTCGCGCTGAGCGGGTTCTCGGTCTCGATGTCCGCGTGGCCGGTTCCGGCGCGTATCAAGACGATATTCGTCTTGATGCGCCACGCATTCCTCTGATCTAAACGCCGCTCGCCCGGTCCGCACCGCCTCTGCACCACGATGAGGCGCGCGGACAGTTGGCGTCGCCAGCCGCTCGCGCATTGCGCGGCGGCTTTCGTTTGCGCGCGCCAATTTGCACCACGACGGCGCGCGAAACGGGGCGCGCGTATGGCATGTCCCTTGCTTTTCCCGAATACGCAGCGCGCCACGCATGACGCCACGACGATCATGCGTGCGAGACGCGCCGCTGCATCCACGCGCGAGAACGAGCCGATGCAAGTCCATGACGAAATGCGCGACGAGGGCGCGGTGCGCCCACACTACGAGCGGTTCCAGCACTGGCTGGAGCGGCAGACTGGCGAGACGATGGCGCGCAAGCGCGCCGAGGCGGACCTGCTGTTCAGGCGCGTCGGCATCACGTTCGCCGTCAACGGAGACCTGTCGGGAACCGAGCGGCTGATTCCGTTCGACCTGATTCCCCGCGTCATTCCCGCGGACGAATGGGCGCTGCTCGAACGCGGTCTGCGTCAGCGCGTGCAGGCGCTCAATCTGTTTCTGCACGACGTCTATCACGATCGCGACATCGTGTGCGCCGGGCGCATTCCCGCCGAGCAGGTCTACACCAACGCACAGTATCGGCCCGAGATGCAGGGCATCGATCTGCCGCTCGGCGTCTACGCGCATATCGCGGGCATCGACATCGTGCGCGACGGCCGCGATGGCGCGTTCTACGTGCTCGAAGACAATCTGCGCGTGCCGTCCGGCGTCTCGTACATGCTGGAGAACCGCAAGATGATGATGCGGCTCTTTCCCGAACTCTTCGTGCAGCACAAGGTGGCGCCGGTCGCGCATTATCCCGATCTGCTGCTCGAAACGCTGCGCGCCTGCGCGCCTGCGGGCGTCGATGATCCCACCGTCGTGCTGCTCACGCCGGGCATGTACAACTCGGCGTATTTCGAGCACACATTTCTCGCGCAGCAAATGGGCGTCGAGCTGGTCGAAGGCAGCGATCTGTTCGTTGAGGATAACTACGTGTTCATGCGCACGACGCAAGGCCCGCGCCGCGTCGACGTAATCTACCGGCGCGTGGACGACGACTTTCTCGATCCGCTCGCGTTCCGCGCCGATTCGGCGCTCGGCGTGGCGGGTCTGCTCACAGCGTATCGCGCGGGCCGCGTGGTGCTCGCGAACGCGATGGGCACCGGCGTGGCCGACGACAAATCGATCTATCCGTATGTGCCGGACATGATCGAGTTCTATCTCGGCGAAAAGCCGATCCTCAACAACGTGCCGACGTGGCAATGCCGCCGCCCCGACGATCTCGCCTATACGCTCGACCATCTGCCTGAACTGGTCGTCAAGGAAGTGCACGGCGCGGGCGGCTACGGGATGCTCGTCGGTCCCGCCTCGACGCGCGCGGAAATCGAGGCGTTTCGCGCGCGCCTGCTCGCGCGGCCCGGCAATTACATCGCGCAGCCCACGCTCTCGCTTTCGGCGTGTCCGACCTTCGTGGAGGCGGGCATCGCGCCGCGCCATATCGACCTGCGTCCGTTCGTTCTGTCCGGCAAGACCGTGCAGATGGCGGCGGGCGGGCTCACGCGCGTCGCGCTCAAGGAGGGCTCGCTGGTCGTGAATTCGTCGCAAGGCGGCGGCACGAAGGACACGTGGGTGCTCGAATAAACCCGATCGACAGAATCGCTGCAACTGGAACCGCTGCAACTGGAACCGAAGAGGAACGACCATGCTGAGCCGTACCGCCGATCATCTGTTCTGGATGGCCCGTTATATGGAGCGGGCCGAGAACACCGCGCGCATGCTGGACATCAATCTCAAGGCGCTGCTGCTGCCCGGCAATGCCGACGACGAGGCGCGCACGCATCGCGCGATGTTGCGCATCTCCGAGCTCGACGCGGCCTTCGACGCGCGTCACGAGAAAGTCACGCGCGCGAACGTGCTTGAATTTCTGGTCGCGGACCCGACCAATCCGTCGAGCATCTATTCATGCCTGCAGGCGGCGCGCGAGAACGCCCGCGCGGTGCGCGGCACGCTCACGACCGAGTGGTGGGAAACGGTCAACGACACCTGGCTGCAATTTCACGAGCTATTGCGCAGCGACGAATTGACCACGCACCCCGAAACGCTGTTCGAGTGGGTGAAGTTCCGCTCGCATCTGTCGCGCGGCGTGCGCGTGGGCACGGCCTTGCAGGACGACGCGCTGTTCTTCACGCAGCTCGGCACGTTTCTCGAACGCGCGGACAACACCGCGCGCATTCTCGACGTGCGCTTCGTGGAAGTCGATAACGCCGATTCGCGCTCGGCGGCGCGTCAGCTCGAAGACTTCTATTACTGGACGTCGATCCTGAGTTCGGTGTCGGCGCTCGAAATCTATCGCAAGGTCTATCGCGACGTGGTCACGCCCGCGCGCGTGGTCGAGCTGCTGATCCTGAACCAGCAGATGCCGCGCTCGCTGCTCGCCTCGATGGATGGCGTGTGCGCGAATCTCGCGATGCTGCGCACCGATACGTCGAAGGAAGTCGAGCGCACGGCGGGCAAGCTGCGTGCCGAACTGCTCTATGCGGATCTGCGGCAGATTTTCTCGGTGGGCGTGCATACGTTTCTGACGCAGTTCCTCGCGCGCGTCTACGAACTCGGCAACCAGGTCGCGCGGACTTATCTGATGTTGCCGGTGGGTTAAGCCGGCCCGCGCGGATCGATATCTTTTTCGTCTCGATGCTGTTTTATCGTCGCTTTAGAGGACATTCGCCATGCAACTCGCGATTCGCCACGACACCGTCTATCGCTACGACGCGCCCGTGCATTATTCGATTCAGCAGTTGCGCCTCGCGCCGCTCACCACGTCGAGCCAGATCGTCACGCAATGGCACGTGGATGCGCCCGGCAAGCTCGAAGCGAGCCGCGACGCCTACGGCAACGCGCTGATGACGCTGGTGCTCTCGCGGCCGCACAGCGAGATCCGGCTGCGCGTGCGCGGCGAAGTGGAGACCGTGCCGCTCGCCGACGGCCGCCTGCCCGAAGGCGAGGGACCGATCCCCGCCCAGCATTTCACCTCGCCCACGCGCCTGACCGAAGCCGACGAGCCGCTCACCGCGTTCGCGAACAGCCTCGCGCCGCTCGACCGCGCGGCGGCGATTCTCGACGCCGCGGCGCGCGTGACCGAGCGCGTGCGCTACGAAGCGGGCGTGACCGACGTCACGCATACGGCCGCCGACGCGCTCGCGATGGGACGCGGCGTCTGCCAGGACCACGCGCACGTGATGCTCGCGCTGTGCCGCGCGCGCGGCGTGCCGGCGCGCTACGTGAGCGGCTATGTCGATCCCGGCGATGTGCCCGAGATGGCGAGCCACGCGTGGGTCGACGTCTGGCTCGACCACGGTTGGACCACGGTGGACGTCACGCACGCGTGCTTCGCCAGCGAGAAGTACTGCCGCATCGCGGTCGGCCGCGACTATGAAGCGGCGGCGCCGGTGCGCGGTCGCCGTATCGGCGGACTGAACGAGACAATGGACGTGAACGTGCGCGTCAGCGCGCAGGGCGCGCAGCAATAGTTTTCTCGGTATCGCAAAGGAAACTCAAGGCAATTCAAGGAGACGGCGCGCGTTTCGCATCGGCAACCACGGTGCGCCGAACGACGCGTCGAAGGAACAGCATGACCTACTGTGTGGCAATGGCCGTCGACGACGGCCTCGTTTTTCTCGCCGATACGCGCACGAACGCGGGCGTCGATCACATCAGCATCTCGCGCAAGATGGCCGTGTTCGAGGAGCCCGGCGAGCGCGTGCTCGTGCTGCTCGTAGCCGGCAATCTGGCGATCACGCAGGCGACGCTGCAGGTGCTCACCGAGCATCAGGATCCCGCGCGGCCCACGCTCTGGAATGCGCCGAGCATGGTCGAGGCCGCGCGCATCGTCGGCGAGGCGGTGCGCGAGGTGCATCGGCGCGACGCCGAAGCGCTCAAGGCGTTCAACGTCGATTTCAATTGCAGCTTCATCCTGGGCGGCCAGTTGCGCGGCCAGCCGATGCGGTTGTTCCAGATCTACGCGGCGGGCAATTTCATCGAGACGTCGAGCGTCAATCCGTATTTCCAGATCGGCGAATCGAAGTACGGCAAGCCGATCATCGACCGCGTGCTCACGCCGCGCACGCCGCTCGACGAGGCCGCGAAATGCGCGCTGATTTCGATGGATTCCACCTTGCGCTCGAATCTCTCGGTGGGCTTGCCGCTCGATCTGCTCGTGTACGAACGCGATACGCTGCGCGTGACGCGCTATGCATCGCTCGACGAATCGAACGCCTATTTCGACATGCTGCATTCGACCTGGGGCGCGCGGCTGCGCCAGGTGTTCAGCGAAATTCCCGATCCGCTCTGGACCGACAATGGCAACGTGCCGCGTCAGGATCGCGTCGAGTTGCCGATCGTCGCGCGGCCCGCGCACGAGGGCGGCAGCGCCGAGCCGCGCCTCGCGCAGACGCTCGCGCAAGGGCCGCAACCGACGCTGCCGCCGCGCGAGAGCTGACGGCTTGCGCGGTTTGGGCGGGCATGGCCTGGCCGTTGTCGATACGGTTATCGTTGATGCTCCCTTCGCCGTAGCCTGAGACGCGCATGTCGCGGACGCGCACGTCGCGAACGCGCGCGCACGCGGTATCCTCCTGCGTGATGTGTAGTACGCGTGGTGTAGCACGCGTGCGGTGCGCGAGCCCGCGCGCGTCTTTCGACCGGACACAGGACACAGGAGACAGGCTCATGAAGCACGACGACCCGAAGCCCGAGGACCAGCACGACACGGGCAGCCCGATGAGCGATCAGGACGCCACGCACGGCCCGCGCGGCCCCGACGATCCCGCGCGCCGGCGCGTGCTCGGCGGCCTCGCGGCGGTCGGCGTGGGGCTGGCGATCGCCGGCTGCGAGACGCCGGGGCAGGGCGCGATGGCCGGGGCCGCGGCGCCGCGCAGCGCAGGCGATGCGCGTATCGATGCGGCGATGCGCGACCAGGTGCGCCACATCGTCGTGATCTACGCCGAGAACCGCAGCTTCGTGAACCTGTACGGCAATTTTCCGGGCGTGCAGACGCCGCTCGCGGGCGTGGACGCGGCGCGCTACACCCAGCTCGACCGCGACGGCAAGACGCCGCTCGCGCAGTTGCCGAAGATCTGGGGAGGCCTCGTTCCGCAGGCGCAGGAAGTCGGCGGCAAGCGCTACATGATCGGCGAACCGGCCATCGCGGGGCTCGCGAACCAGCCGTTTCGCATCGCCGATGCGCAGGGCCAGCCGCTGCCGAACGGCGTCATCACGCGCGACCTCGTGCATCGCTTCTATCAGAACCAGATGCAGATCAACGGCGGACGCAACGACCAGTTCGCCGCGTGGGGCGATTCCGGCGGCCTCGTGATGGGCTATTACGAGAACTCGGCGGACACGCTGCGGCTCTGGCAACTCGCGCGGCAATACACGCTCTGCGATAACTTCTTCATGGCCGCGTTCGGCGGATCGTGGCTCAACCACATCTTCCTGATCTCCGCGCAGGCGCCGTTCTATCCCAACATCCAGGCCAGCCCGGCGAAGCACATGGTCTCCGTGCTCGATGGCGACGATCCGCTCGGCACGCGTTTGAAGATGGCGTCGGCGAGCCCGGCGTCGGCGCTGGGCGGGCCGCCGAAGTTTGTGAACGACGGCGCGTTCACGCCCGACGGCTACGCCGTCAACACGATGGCGCCGCCGTATCAGCCGAGCAGCGTCCGCCCGGCCGAGGAGGGCAATGCCGCGTGGGCCGATCCCGCCGATCCGCGTGTGATGCCGCCGCAAACCTACGCGACGATCGGCGACCGGCTGTCGGCGAAGGGCGTCGATTGGGCCTGGTACAGCGGCGCCTGGCAGTACGCGCTCGACCATCGCGACACGGGCGCCGTGCCCGATTTCCAGTACCACCATCAGCCCTTCAACTACTTTGCGAACTTCGCGCCGGGCACGGCGGCGCGCGCGCGGCATCTGCGTGACGCGGGCGTCGGCGACGATCCGGCCACCAATCGCCTGCTCGCCGATATCGATGCGGGCCGTCTGCCCGCCGTCACGTTCTACAAGCCGCAGGGCAATCTGAACATGCACGCGGGTTACGCGGATGTGGAGTCGGGCGACCGTCATGTGGCGGCCGTCATCGAGCATCTGCAACGCAGTCCGCAGTGGGCTAACACGGTGATCGTCATGACGCACGATGAGAATGGCGGCTGGTGGGACCCGGTCGCGCCGCCGGCCGGCGACCGCTGGGGGCCGGGCTCGCGCGTTCCGGCGCTGGTGATCGCGCCGTTCGCGAAGAAGGGCTACGTCGATCACACGTTCTATGACACGGCGTCGATCCTGCGCTTCATCAGCCGCGTGCACGGCCTCGCGCCGCTAGACGGCGTGGCGGCGCGCGATCGTGCGCTGACCGCGCGTGGACAGACGCCGCCGGGCGATTTGACGGCGGCGCTCGATCTGGCTTGAGCTGGCCGAAGGGATGTAATCGAACGCAAAGCGAGGAACGCGCGGGCGGCGCATGCGCGGCGCGTTCGTCGTCCGCGCACGTGTTGCGCATTCGTAGCGCAGGTTGCCGCTTTCGTGACTGGAGCGACTAACTGTCCGTCCGATCAATGGGTTGGCGTAATCTCCAGGGGGTTATCCCCAAAGTTGTCCACGAAATCTGTGGACAACTTTTCTGCGCAAAAAATGTGCATTTCCGGTGCTCTGTGGTGGATTTTCGTTTTGGGTCAGTGACTTAGGTGAAATGTCCCAAGGTTGCCCACAAGGCTGCCAACAAAAACTGTGGACAAGCCATCCGCCAATCTGGCGATTCACGACCAATCTGCTTCCATCGGGAACGTCGTGAACAATCCGATACGCTTCAGGCACTTGGCGTACTCGTCCCAGGGTTACACACAGGGCTGTCAACGAAATCTGTGGAAAACCTGGGATTGGTGGTGTGAGGGGGGGGGAGGGTCTTTTTCGGCTGACTCCAGCTTGAGCGCTTTGATCGTCTAGACCGGATCAATCATCGGGTCTGGACGTCCGCTCAGAGTTCTCTTTCGCCGGCACGAGATCTACCCCAGAGTGCGGTGACTAAATGCTTGGGGAAAAACTCGCGTTGTTTTCTGACTCCGCACAATGGCGGCTGACGCCCGCGTGCTGCAAGTGACTTCGTGCGCTGCATAATCTTCATGATCAACATGGCGCGAATTCTGGGTTATTAAATCAGGATAACGAATTGATGCGGAGGCCGACTGGCGATGGACCCGGAATTCCCGAGGTATTACCAGAAAGAGCTGAGCTATATAACCGAGTCATTCTGCGGCGATTTCGCGCAGTGGCATGTCAAGATTGCCGCACGGTTCGGCATCCAGGCGGGCGAGATCACCGACCTCTATCTTCAGCGGTTGATCCAGAGCTTTGCTTTCGTTGCTGCCGGTTCACAGATGGGTATCGACCGGCACTCGCATGAGATCCCCTTGGCTTTTCTGGATGGCGTCGATATTAACTACACCGCGCCGCTGCCGTCCCTCGGAATTGCGCGTTTCTTTCCTGACGCAGATGGTGCGCACAGTGCGCAGGGCCTGGTGCTGCCGCGCGGCACACCCCTGACCCTGGGCGAAGCCGCCGAGGACCAATCCACCGAGGATCAAGCCGCTGGAGGGCGCGCGGAATGCGTGTTCCATACCACCCAGCCCGTCGCGATCTGGCCGCTTGCGATTGCGCGGGTGAAGCCCACGGGCGTCCCTGCGGACATTCCCCGTCTCTACGACTATCTTCACGAGAGCCGCGACACGTCGAACGTGAAGGGCGCGCTGCGGCTGCGCCTCGCTACGCTCAACGGCACGCCAGTATGCCGGCTCGACGGCCTCGACCGGCTCGCTTTTTATCTGTGCGGCGACGAAGCGATGGCGTCACGGCTGTTCGAGCTGATTCATACGAGCGTGATCGGCATGGTGATGGGTGAGCCGGACCAGTTCGACGCAGGCGAACTCCATGGCATGAACCGTCCGGGGCTGCCGCAGATGCGCGTGGAGTACGAGGGGCTGGAGCCGGACGATAGTCTGCTGCGTCCGGTGTGGCCGAAGTGGCACGGTCACCGCCTTGTGCATGACTTTTTCGCGCTGCCCGCACGGTTCTGGTTTTTCGCGCTCTCGGGGCTGGCGGCAGGGTTGAAACGCATCAATGGCCCTGAAGTCGAAATCGTGCTGCTGCTTTCGCGTGAGGTCGCGACACTCGATCCGCCGATCCGCGTGGAGGACTTCGCGTTGTTCTGCACACCCATCGTGAACCTGTTTGCCACAAAAACCGGACAGTTCGTTCTCGACCCACGCAAGGACGAACACCCGCTTGAACCCGTCATCGATGAGCGTACCGACTACGCGATCCATTCGGTCGATTGCGTGCGCGGGCAGGCGGACGAGAACGCGCCGGTCGTGACGTACCAGCCGCTCAATTCCGCGTTGCACGACGATACGCGGCGCAACCCGAGCTACTTCTCGCTGCGTCGCGAACTGGATCTGGTGCCCGACAACGCACGGCGCTACGACACCCGCCAGGAGTTCGTCCAGACGCGCACGCATCTGCGGCTGCTTGGTCAGGGCCGGCAGCGCGACAGCAACGGTAGCACGCTGGTCGAACTGGATGCCTGGCTGACCAATGGCGACCTGCCGTGCGTGCTGCCGCTGAACGGCGTGGACGATCTTGGCGTGAGGGATATCAAGGCCGTGCGCAGCGTTGTCTTCATGCGCGGGCCGACGCCACCCAGGCCGCCGCTTGCGCACGGCAGGAGCGGTGACGCCGCGTGGGAACTCATGCGTCTGCGCTTTCTGGAGCTGGACGTATTCGATGACGAATTCTCGGAGAAAGATCCCGGTGGAGGGCTGCGGGACATGCTGAAGCCTTTCCTCGATGCTGGCGGCCCGGACATGACGCGCTTCCTCGATGCGCTGGTCGGCGCACGCGTGAGGCCGATCCGCGACCTGCACCGCTGGGAGCGCGACCTTCAACTGACCCGTGGCATTGCCGTCACGCTCACCTTCGATGAATCCCGGCTCGATGGCTGGTCGGCTTTTACGTTCGCGCTGGCGCTTGAACGGCTCGTCGCGCGACACGTTTCCTACCTTTCTTTCACCCGCACCACATTCTGCACGACCCGGCGCGGCGAAATATTCACCTGGCCGACGCGCACCGGCACACGTGGCGCTTTCTGAAGGAGATGCATGGATGGCATGGAATACCCAACCGCGCACGCTGGAAATTGTCAGCAACGCGATTCCCGAGATATACGGGAAGAAAATCTTTGAGCCAGTACGTTTCGCCGGTGTGAGCAAACTCGGCAGGCTT